>CALHEE010000019.1 GCA_938023415.1 Minisyncoccota bacterium
TTTAACACTTGACATATTTTCTTGAAATGAAAAAATAAAATAATCTACTACTCCAAAATAAATTTGGAGGGCAGGTGGAGAAGGCAAATAGTGGTCGACTATTTGCTAAAACTAAAACTGCTTTTCAAAAAGATGGCAAAGGCAAAGAAAAAGAAAAAAAAGTAAAATTTTTTCCCTGCCCTCTCAGTCCATTGAAAATTTATTAAATAATCATGCTGGGGGCAGGGTTTGTTTTTGCAACTCTTGATTTAATAATGAAAATAACAATAAAGGCTACCAAAATTGAACTTACAAAATCACTGAAAGATTTGATTGAAAAGAAGATTAATTCACTTGAAAAATTTTTAAAAATTTTTTACAACAAAAAGAAAATAAAAAAAGGAAGAGAAAATGTAGAAGCTTGGGTAGAGATTGGTAAGACAACAAAACATCACCAGAAAGGAATGATATATTATGCGGAGTGTCAGCTGAGATTACCAAGGAAATATTTGAGGGCAGTAGCGGAAGGTGAAAATCTAAAGTGGGCCATTGATGAGGTAAAGGAGGAATTAGAAAGAGAAATTAAACACTACAAAGAAAGATGGTTAGCAAAAGTAAAAAGGGGAGGGCGAATGTTGAAAAAAGAATTGAAAATTTCACCAGCTGCCAGATTTCCTCAAAAAGGAAGGGTCGTTGAAGAAGGGATATAAAAAGTTAACCGCTTTTTTTACTCTTTGTTTTTCCCCGCAAAATGCGGGGTAAGGCTTCCTGGAAGGTGATTTTTTCCAGGGTGTAAGCGGTTGACTTTAAAAAACTATGAAAAAAACAAAGAGGTCCAAAACATGGGCCAAAACAAAATATCAAAGGCCGATCGGAATACATCTTATTGCCGACTTTTGGTTTGGAAAATCAATAGAAGATCCAAAAGAATTGGGCGATCTTTTAATTGAGGCAGCCAAAAAAGCAGGCAATAAACCTCTTAATTTTGCTTTTCATAAATTTCAACCCCAAGGAATTACTGGGGTTTTATTGTTGGCCGAGAGTCATATTGCGGTTCATTCTTGGCCAGAATTGAATTATTTAGCGATCGATATTTTCACTTGCGGAAAAAAAACTTTTCCTGAAAGGGCCTTAAAACATTTGAAGGAAAAATTAAAACCGAAAAAAGTCAAGGTCTACAAGTTCAAAAGAGGGCTTTATGAATAATGAATTAAAGAATCTTTATTTTGAGTTTTTGAAATTTCAGGAAAAAAAATTTATTGAAGACAGAAAATTTTGGTTTGGGGTGAGAGAGATGAAGCTAAAAGAAAAAGAAATCAAGAAAATTTTTTTAAATTACGAAAGAGATAGCTTTTTGGAATTTTGTAAAAAGGTCAAAGATATTATCTTTGCCAAAGATCCCCTGAGAGAATCATTATCAAAATGGTCAGTGGATAATTGGCTTTCTTATTATTACTTCAAATTTTTAAAAGATAAAAAAATCGTTGATTTTAAAAAGAACGGAAAGGTCTTTTTGCTGAAAAAAGAAATAAAAAATTTTTTGCCAAGGCCAAAAACCGAAAGGGAGATTAAAAAAAAGATTGAAAAAAAATTGAAAATAAAATTGGCGCTCAATGCCCCCTCAAATTATCTTTTTAAAACAAAAATCAAGCCCAAATACGATCAATTTCCTATTTCTACTTCTTCGGTTCTTTTCCTTGTCTCCAAAATTTTAGAATATTTACCTCTCTATGCTAAATTTCTTTTTGTTGGAGACGATGATTTAGTTTCCGTTTATCTTTCCTTGGCTGATGAAAATTTTAAAGCAAAGGTAATAGATATTGATGAGGCACTGTTAAAGAAGATAAGAGAGGTGGCTAAAAGGTTTAATTTAAAGATAGAGACAGAAAGGGTAAATCTCTTTCAGGAGAAAAGGTTAAAAGAAAAATTTGTTGGCTTTTTAACTAGCCCTGTTTATACCTTTGAGGGTACGAAAGCCTTTTTTAATTTCGGAGTTGATCAACTTGGTAAGGATGGCGGATTTTGTTTTTTAAACTTGGCGGATGAAGCGATTGGTAATCGATATCTTTTTTTGGAAGAGTTTTTTGCCAGAAAAAATCTGAAAATTTTGGAAGTAATTAAAGGAAAAATTCATTATCCATGGCAAATTTTACATTCAGAAGAGAAAATTATTTTAGAAAGATATCGCCAGCTTTTTTCAGAAAAAGTTGTTGAAAAAAGCCCCATTATTTCTTCTTCCCTTTGGGTTTTTAGTTTTGTTCCATTCAAAGTGGCAAGGCCCCAAAAACAACCTTTTTACGCTTACTTATGAGACCTTTTATCGTTTTTATCAATGGCTCGCCGAGAGAAAGAGGCAGAACCTTTGGTTATTTGAAAGCAATAGAAAGAGGAGCAAAGAAAGAAGGAGCAAAAACTCAGTTTTTCCATCTGAGGGATTTTAAAATCTTGCCTTGCCTTGGGTGCTATAGCCATTCTCCCAAAAGTTGTACTTTTCCTTGTAAGGTAAAAGATGATATGGAAAAGATTTATCAAGTTTTGTTAAAAGCTGAAGGAATAGTGATTGGCTCTCCTTCTTTTTGGTTTTCTGTTCCTGGAGCATTAAAAAATTTTATCGATCGATTAACTTGTTTGGAAAATAACGGCTACCTTTTAGAAGGGAAAATCTTTGCTGCTCCTTCTTGTGCGGAAGAGTCTGGCGGAGAGGAGGTGGGCCATTATTTAATTTCCGTCTTCAATGAGATGGGCTGTATTATTCCGCCCTTTGCTACTCCATTTTTTAATGAAAAAGAAAAAGGAACTTGGCAAAAAAAGGATTTAGAAATTTTGGGACGGAATATTGTGAGACTGGCCAAGGTTGCAAAAAAACTTCTTTAGTTTTAAAATTTCATTGTATGGTACCAACAAAATTTTTTTTAACTAAGGGGGTCGGCATTCATAAAAATTATTTACAAGCTTTTGAGTTGGCCTTAGAAAAAGCTGGGATTTCAAAATTTAATTTGGTTTCTGTCTCCAGCATTTTACCACCCAATTGTAAAAAAATTTCCCGTGAGGAAGGTTTAAAATACTTAAGCGCAGGCGAGATTGTTTTTGTGGTTATGTCTAGAAATGCCACTAATGAACCAAACAGACTAGTGGCTGCCTCAATCGGTTGTGCCATTCCCGCGGATCCCAACCAATACGGTTATATTGCTGAACATCATTCCTTTGGGGAAACTCAGGAAAAAGCGGGAGAGTATGCTGAAGACTTAGCAGCTTCAATGTTAGCTTCCACCCTTGGGTTGAAATTCGATCCAGATGAAGGGTGGGATGAAAGAGAAAAGGCCTTCAAAATGTCGGGAAAAATCATTTATACGACTAATATCACTCAGACAGCTGAAGGCCAAAAAGATGGCCTCTGGACTTGTGTGGTAGCAGCTGCTGTACTTATTCCATAGAAAAACTAAATTCATTCTTAGCCTTTTTTAGAAAAAGGGTGAAAAACTCTTTTTTTGTTTTGAAGTTGTATAATAAAAATATGGCCATTTTAGAAAAGATCTTTGGCGATCCTAATAAAAAATATTTAAAGAAAATTGAGCCCCTGGTAAAAAAAATTAATTCTCTGGAAAAGAAATTTGAAAATTTTTCAGATGAGAAACTAAAAGAAAAAACTTTTGAATTTAAAGAAAGGTTAAAAAAGGGAGAAGCTCTTGATGATTTATTACCAGAAGCTTTTGCGGTAGTAAGAGAGGCAGCCAAAAGAACTTTAGGACAAAGACATTATGATGTTCAGCTGATGGGTGGCATTGTCTTGCATCAAGGGAAAATTGCCGAAATGAAAACGGGTGAAGGGAAAACATTGACTGCTACCTTGGCTTTGTATTTGAATGCTTTAGAGGGAAAGGGGTGTCATTTAGTTACGGTTAACGATTACTTAGCTAGAAGAGATACTGTCTGGATGGGTCAAATTTATCATTTGTTAGGACTGAGCGTTGGTTGTTTGAACCATGAGCAAGCTTTCTTATACGACCCAGAATACAAAAAACCAACTGAGGAAAAAGAGAAAATGAGGGATGAGCTAGGCAGTTTTTATGTGGTGGAAGATTTCCTCCGACCATGTTCCAGAAAAGAGGCCTATTTGGCCGATATCACCTATGGAACCAATAATGAATTTGGTTTTGATTACTTAAGAGATAACATGGTTTATCATCCAGAGGAAGAGGTTCAGCGCGGTTTTCATTACGCCATTTTAGATGAGATAGATTCCATTTTGATCGACGAAGCCAGGACACCATTAATCATTTCTGCGCCATCCGGAGAAAAAGCTGACCAATATTATTTTTTTGCTCAGCTCGTTGAAAGATTAAAAAAGGACATCGATTACATCTTGGACGAAAAACATCGAACCGCTCAGTGGACAGAGGAAGGGATCAAAAAAATTATTGAAATTTTAAAAAGAGATCCATGGGCCGAGGGAGATTTTCGGACCATTCACATGTTGGAAAATGCTCGCAATGCCAAAGAATTTTTCCTTTTAGATAGAGACTATGTCATCAAAAATGGAGAAGTGATCATTGTCGATGAATTTACGGGAAGACTAATGCCAGGGAGAAGATGGTCTGGGGGGATGCATCAAGCGGTAGAAGCAAAAGAGCACATTAGGGGTCATCCAGAAGTGAAAGTGAAAGAGGAATCGGTTACTTTAGCTTCGATCACTTTTCAAAATTTTTTCCGCCTTTATAAAAAATTGGCCGGAATGACAGGTACAGCCATGACTTCGGCGGAAGAATTTTACAAAGTTTATGGGTTGGAAGTAATTGCCATTCCTACTAATAAGCCCATGATTAGAGTTGATCTCCCAGATAAAGTTTATAAAAGCGAAAAAGCAAAATTTCGGGCGGTGGTTGAAGAAATTAAAAAAAGACATAAATTAGGACAACCTGTTTTGGTGGGCACACGGTCCGTGGAAAAAAACGAATATTTGGGAAAATTATTAGAAAGAGAGGGAATTCCTCATCAAATTCTCAATGCCAAACATCATGAAAAAGAAGGCCAAATTATTGCTCAGGCAGGAAGACTAGGGGCAGTGACCATTGCCACCAATATGGCTGGTCGGGGAGTTGATATTATTTTAGGAGGGAACCCTCCAGATCCTGAAGAGAGAAAAAAAGTGATTGAGTTGGGAGGACTTTTTGTGATTGGTACCGAAAGACACGAGGCCAGGAGGATCGATAATCAATTGAGGGGAAGGGCAGGAAGACAGGGAGAGCCAGGGTCTTCTCAATTTTTCCTTTCTTTAGAAGATGAATTATTGAGAATTTTTGGAGGAGAGAAAATAAAGTCTTTAATGAATGTTTTAAAAATCCCAGATGACCAGGCCATTGAATTTGAATTGGTAAGTAAGGCAATTGAAGAAGCTCAGTCAAGAATTGAGGGTTTAAACTTCGATTTGAGAAAGCACCTTTTAGAATATGATGATGTGATGAATGTTCATCGGGAAACTTTTTATCGGAAAAGAAGAGAAATTCTCCATGCCTCACCTCAACAATTAAGAAGCAAAATTTTAGAAACTGTGCTCAGGGCTGGTTACAAAAAAGAAGACTTTGAAAGAAAAGAAAGAGAAATTGGTTCAGAAAAATTGCTTGAGGTTTCAAGATTTATTTTTTTGAAAACCATGGATTTGCTTTGGATTGAACATTTGGAAAATATGGAACATCTGAGAGATTCAGTGAAACTAAGAACCTATGGTCAACGTGACCCCCTTATCGAGTACAAAAGCGAAGCCCATAAAATGTTCAAAAACCTTTTAGGATTTCTCGATCAAGCCATCGCCCAGCAGATAATGAAAATGAAGCTCCAAACAAAAGATTCTCTTGAAAGCTCAACCTCTCCTATTACAATTTTTTCAGGTCGTCGGCCAGGGAGGAACGATCCTTGTCCATGCGGAAAGAGAGATCCTCATACTGGAAGACCAATAAAATACAAAAAGTGTTGTTGGCCCAAATACGGTTAATTTGCTCTCTTTAAATTTCTAAAAAATTGAACCTTGAATTTAAACTTTCTTTTTCAAAACATTTTGACATTATTTTTTTGGATTGGTATAAATAATTAATGAAGATTGAAGGAAAATGACTAATTTTAATTATCGAAAATTATCTTTAGATTTAATCTCTCATCTCAAAGAAAGAGAAAAAGAGGTAATTTTGCGTCGCTTTGGCTTAGACGGAAAGCATCCAGAAACCTTAGAGGCTATTGGTAAAGATTATGGACTTTCCCGAGAGCGCATTCGTCAAATTCAAAACTCAGCCTTAGAGAAAGTGAAGCCAAAATTGGAGAAAATTCCAGAAGTATTTCAGTTTTTTTCAGATTATTTGAAAAAATTTGGGGGAGTAAAAAGAGAAGAAAGGTTGTTAGAAGAACTGGGAGGGGAGAAAGAGAAAAACGAGGTTTCTTTCCTTTTGAAATTGAAAGGAGAATTTTTACATTTTCCGGAGGAGAAAGATTTTTATTCTTGTTGGGCCATCAATGTTGAAGCTTACAGATCTGCTCAAAATACTATTAACTTGGTTTTCTCTCACTTAGAAAAAATGAAAAAGCCCCTCACGCTCGATGAGCTAAATTTTTTCTCTCAAGAAAAAGAGGTTTTAGAATCGTGGTTAGAAATTTCAAAGAAAATTCAAAAAAATGAAGACGGTCTTTATGGCCTGAAAGATTGGCCAGAAATTAATCCCCGTTGTATCAGAGATAAGGCCTATTTAGTTTTAAAAAAGATGGGTAAGCCTCTTCATTTTAGAGAAATTGCTTCCCTCATTGAAAAGGCAAATTTACATACTGTTCATAATGAGCTCATCCGAGATCCAAGATTTGTTTTGGTTGGTCGGGGAATCTATGCTCTTTCTGAATGGGGATATTACCCAGGAGAGGTGAAAGAAGTAATTTTCAGAATTTTAAAAGAGGAAGGAAGAGCGCTGACAAAAGAAGAAATTATTGAAAGAGTTTTAAAACAGAGGATGGTGAAAGAAAATACTATCTTAATGAATTTAAGTAATAAAAAGTACTTCTTGAGAGACGAGCAGGGGAGGTATCGGCTAAAAACCGAATTAGCTTAAAATGGAGATTTTCGATTTAGGAATAAAAATTTTATTAATTGCTAGCTTAATTTTTTTTGTGATTTTCTTTTCTCTCTCTAGTTATTGGGCAAGCGAATTTCATCCAGAAAGAAAATATATTATTGGATTTATGGTAACTATTCTCCACTTTTTTTGGGTTTTTGTGGCGGGATTTTTCTTTATTGTCTTACTTTCTTTTTTCTTTAAGTTATTTTTTTGAAGAATTCGTTTATGACCTTTTTTTTCATTATTTTTCAATTGGCAAAAAACTGGTGGTGGCTTTTTTTACCCATGATCCTTTGGTTTGGAGCAAAATTTTTTTATCTTTGGTGGCTGAGATGGGAGATTTGGTATCCAGAAAAAAAGTGGATAATTTTAGAAATTAGACCACCAAGAGAAATTTTAAAACCGTTTTCCGCCATGGAAAATGTTTTTTCTATGCTTTGGGGCATCATTGATGCTCCTAATTGGCGAGAAAGATGGCATAACGGAACATTACCTTTGGGTGGAGGTCTTTGGTTTTCTTTCGAAATTTGTTCTTTTGGAGGAGAGATTCATTTTTACATGCGCATTCCTGAAGGTTTTAGAAATACCGCCGAAACAGCCATTTATTCTCAATATCCCCAGGCGGAAATTTTTGAGGTAGAAGACTACACAAAAAATGTTCCCAAGGACATTCCTAATGAAAAGTGGGATTTGTATGCTGAAGATTATACTTTATTAAAACCGGATCATTTTCCGATCAAAACTTACAGCATGTTTTTCGAAAAGGAAATGGAAGAAAGAAGAATTATGGAAGAAAAGAGGCTAGATCCCATGGATACCCTTTTGGAAGGACTTTCAAAACTTCAACCTGGCGAGCAGGTCTGGTTTCAAATCGTATGCAACCCGATCTTAGATGATATTTTTCCCTGGATGGCCAAAGGAAGAACAGCCATAAATAAAATAGCCAAAAGACCCTCACCCCCTCTCAAAAAACCTCTTTTAATTGAAGTCTTAGAAACCTTTCTTTTTGGGCCACCAAAAGAAGCAAAAGAAGCAAAAGGGGGAGAACTTATTGCCCCGGAATTAAGACTAACTCCAGGTGAAAAAGAAGTTTTGCAGGCGATTGAAAACAAATTAAAAAAGAATGCATTTCAATGTTGGTTAAGGCAAGTTTATCTTTATCAGGTGGACAAGGTGAAGTCGCCGGGTAATTTTAGAGCGATCAGAACTTATTTAATGGGTCAGTTTAGTGCTCCAAATTTAAACACATTCGTTTACTGGGGACCTACCAGGACTAAAATTCATTATCTTTTAAAAGAAAGGAGGCTTTATCTCAGAAAACGCCAACAATTAAGAAGATATATTGCCAGACTTCCTTCCCTTTGGCCCAGAACAATGACCGGAGAATTGTTTTTGCCTTTTGGATTTTCTTGGGGAAGAAAGCCAGGGATCAGAGGAACATGTATTTTAAACATTGAAGAATTAGCTACCATTTTTCATTTTCCAGCCAAAGTTGTCACTCCAGCTTTTGCCACTGTTGAGATGAAAAAAGGTGGTCCGCCACCTCATTTACCAGTTGAAGAATGATGAAAGAAGAAATCACCCTTTTGGGTGTCACAACCTTTAGAAATCAAAGGAAAAAATTCGGCATCAAAACAGACGATAGGCGCCGGCATATTTATATTGTCGGAAAAACAGGTATGGGAAAAACTGCTCTTTTGGAAAATATGGCCATTCAAGATATTTTAGCTAATCGGGGGATAGGTTTTATCGATCCTCATGGTGAAGCAGCTGAAGAACTTTTAGATTTCATTCCCAAAAGAAGAATTAACGATGTTGTCTATTTTAATCCTGCTGATTTGGATTATCCCATTGCTTTTAATGTAATGGAGAAGGTAAGCTCAGAACATCGTCATTTGGTTGCCTCAGGTTTAATGGGGGTTTTCAAGAAAATTTGGCCAGATGTTTGGTCAGCAAGAATGGAATATATTTTAAACAATACCGTTTTGGCTCTTTTGGAATACCCCAATTCTACCCTTTTGGGAGTGAATCGAATGTTGGCTGAGCCAGAGTATCGAAAAAAAGTGGTTGAAAAAATTACCGATCCAGTGGTCAAATCCTTTTGGGTGAATGAGTTTGCCAGATATACCCAAAGGTATGAAGTCGAGGCGACCGCCGCCATCCAAAACAAGGTCGGTCAGTTTATTTCTAATCCTCTCATTAGGAATATCATCGGCCAGGTGAAATCGAAAATAGACATGAGAGAGATAATGGACGAAGGAAGAATTCTCATTGCCAATCTTTCAAAAGGAAAAATTGGCGAGGATAATTCCAGATTGTTGGGGGCTTTACTGATCACAAAATTGTATTTAGCAGCTATGTCTCGCGTGGACCTTCCTGAAGAACAAAGAAAAGATTTTTATTTATATGTTGATGAATTTCAAAATTTCGCGACCGAATCATTTGTCGGGATTTTGTCTGAGGCCAGAAAGTATCGACTCAATCTTACCTTAGCCAACCAATATCTTGGTCAGTTGGAAGAAATGACACCATTGGGTAAAAGTACCAAAGTGAGAGACGCGATCTTTGGTAATGTGGGGACAATTATTGCCTTCCGGGTAGGAGCAGAAGATGCGGAATATTTAGAAAAAGAATTTGCTCCCGATTTTTTGGCCGAAGACTTTGTCAATTTGAAAAAATACAACATTTATATAAAATTAATGATTGACGGGATAGCCAGTCGTCCCTTTTCAGCGGAAACCTTACCTCTTCCTCCAAAGCCACCAGAGTCGCACCGAGAAAAAATTATTAGGGTTTCCCAAGAGCGATATGGCACCCCTCGAAAAGAGGTGGAGGAAAAAATTGAGCGTTGGACAAGACAAAGTGAAGCTACCTCCTCTTTGCCTTCTATTTCTCTTAAAAAAATTGAGACCTTACCGGTTGTCCCATTTTCTAACAAAAAAATCACTTCTCAAAAAATAAAAAAGGAAAAGAAAAAGGTCGATGTTCAAAAATTAAGAGAAGCATTAGCTAAAATTTTAAAGAAAAATCAACCATGAAAACTCTTCGGGATTTTAATTATTCAAAAAAAGCAGTTTTAGTGAGATGCGATTTTAATGTGCCACTTTCTGAAGAGGGAGAAGTTTTAGATATTTTTCGGATAAAAGCAGTCTTACCTACAATTCATGCGCTCAGTGAGGCTGGAGCAAAGGTCATTTTACTTAGTCATTTGGAAGTGAAAGAAAAAGTGGCAAGCTTAAAAATTATCAAACCAAAACTAGAAGAATTGTTGGGAAAGAAAATTAAGTTCTTTTCAGACTGCATTGGTCCGGAAGTAAAAAGTGGAATAGAAAGAATGAGGGCGGGAGAGATTGTCCTTTTGGAAAATTTGAGGTTTTATAAAGGCGAAAAAGATTGCCAACCTCAATTTGCCAAGGAATTGGCCAGTTTGGGAGATTTTTATGTCAACGAGGCTTTTTCTTGTTGCCACCGTTCTCATGCCTCAATTGTTCTTTTGCCCAAATATTTGCCATCAGCTGCTGGTTTTCAACTCGAAAAAGAAATCAAAGTACTCTCCAAAATTTTGGAAAACCCAGCCCGGCCACTAGTAGCCATCATCGGAGGAATTAAGATCGAGACAAAAATTAAAACTATCTTGAAATTTTTGGAATGGGCTGACCATTTGCTTTTGGGGAGCAAGATGGGAGAAGCGATTCTGGCTCACAAAATGATTTTATTAGGTCGGAAGGTATACGAAGAAAAATTGATCGATCAAATCGAATTGACCAATCCAAAGCTCCATCTTCCCATAGATGGCTTAATCTCCTTAAAAGATCGAAGAGAACCTTATTTTCGAATAGGTGGGATAGGCACTTTAAAAAAGGAAGAAGAGATTTTCGATATTGGACCAGAAACAACTAAAATTTTCACCCAGCTTATCAAAGAGGCAAAGACTATTTTTTGGTCAGGGCCAATGGGAATGTTTGAAGAAAAAGAATTTGAAAAAGGGACAAGGGAATTAGCGGAAGCGATCGTGAGAAATCATTCTGCCTTTAAAGTAGCGGGAGGAGGGGATACCATTTCTGCCATTAACAAATTTGGATTGGCTGAAGGATTTGATTTTCTTTCTACAGGCGGGGGCGCAATGCTTCACTTTTTGAGCGGTGAAAAATTACCCGGAATTGAGGCTTTAGAAGAAAAATAACCGTATGAGAGAAATTAAAAATTTAAGAAAGGCAGGAGAACGAATCTTACAGGCAATAGAAAATAGGGAAAAAATTATTCTCTATGCGGATGCAGACTTAGATGGGGTGACTTCATTGATTGTTCTCAAAGAAGCAATTGAAAATTTAGGAGGGCAAGTAGCTTCTATTTACTTTCCCGATCGGGAAGCTGAAGGATACGGAATTTCTTTGAGAGCGCTGGAAACTTTAAAACAAATGAGCCCCGCTCTTTTTATTTCTCTAGATTGTGGAATTAGTAATTTTGAGGAGATCAAACTGGCAAGAAGCTTTGGTTTTGAAATAATCGTGATCGACCATCACGAGATCTTAGATGAATTGCCGGAAGCTCACATTATTGTCGATCCTAAACAGCCAGGAGATAATTTTCCCTTCAAAGATCTTGCCACGGTAGGGATTGTTTTTAAACTGGCGGAGATCTTACTTGGAGAAAAAATGACCCCTCTCCTTCGCCAAAATTTTTTAGAATTGGTTGCTTTAGGAACGATTGCTGACATGATGCCGAGAGAATCAGAGAACAAAATTTTCATCAGTGAGGGGTTGGCCTTTCTTGAAAATTCTTGGCGCCCAGGCATTCGGGTTTTTTTTGAAAGCGACCTTCTTAACGAATATAGCTTTCCCAATAAAATTTCAAAAATCATTTCTCTCTTGAATGTCCGGGATATTGAAAATAATTTACCAAGCCATTTTCGCCTCCTTACCTCCCCATCCATTAATGAGGCAAGAAAAATTCTTTCTAAGATTTTGGAAAAATCAAAAATCCGAAAAGAAAAGATCGGGGCAATTTTAAAAACAGTAAAAGAACGCGTGGCAGATAAAGACGAACCGATCGTTTTTGAAGGGGATCTTTGGTTTGATTTGACTCTCATTTCTTCAGTGGCTTCGCAGTTAGTCCAGGAATTGAAAAAGCCAATCTTTCTTTTTAAAAAGATGGACAAAGAAAGTCACGGCACGGTGAGAACGCCAAGCGGAATAAACAGCGTGGAGTTAATGAAAAAATGCAGACAACATTTAATCAGCTTCGGCGGTCACCCTCAAGCTTCAGGATTTCGAATAAAAAATGAAAATTTAGAGAAATTCAAAGAATGTTTGTTAGAAAATTTTGGGAAAGATTAGTTTTTCGATTATGAAGAAGATTATCATTTATACTGATGGAGGATCAAGAGGAAACCCGGGGCCATCGGCCATTGGTTTTGTTTTTGCCAATGAGCATGGCCAGGTCTTTAAAAGATATTCTCAATATCTAGGAGAAAATTTTACTAACAACGAAGCTGAATATTTGGCGGTCATTTTTGCCTTAAAAAAATTTAAACAACTTTTTGGAAAAAAACTGGCCAAAAATTCAGAAATTGAAGTTCGTTGTGATTCTGAACTTTTGATCCGACAATTGAAAGGAGAGTATAAAATTTTAGATTCAAAAATTCAGCCCCTTTTTCTTGAACTCTGGAATTTAAAAATGGATTTTAAAAAGGTTAAATTTAAGCTTATTCCAAGAGAAAGAAATAAAGAAGCTGATTTTTTAGTTAACGAAGCGATCAACACTCATTCCAAAAATCTTTTTCAACCTTGACAAGATATTTTTTCTTCTGCTAAATTTAATTTAGCCAGGCAGGATAGGCAATCGCCCTAAACCCTTCGGTTTAGGGAGGAAAGTCCGAACTCCTCTTCCGAGAATTTTTCTCGGGAGAACGCTCCGGGTAACACCCGGCCACCGTAAGGTGAGGGGTGCGAAAAGTGACGCTTTCTTCCGTAAGGAAGAAAGCACTTCAGAGAATTTTTTCTCTGGGGTGAGTCTTGCTAAACCCTTTGGGTGAGGCAAGAGTGATACGGCTAAATCCCGGCGGGGAGCAAGAACAAACTAAGGTTTGAAAATTTCAAACCTTAGGAAAAGTAGTTCGCTTGAGCCTTGGCGAAAGTCAAGGCCTAGATAGATGATTGCCACCCCTGAAAAGGGGTACAGAATTCGGCTTATTTCCTGCCTGGTTTTTCATTTCTTATTTGATATAATTAAAATAAGGGGAAACAATAAATTAGTTTAGCTTCATAACTTTTAGCAATTGATGTTAGGAAAAAAACCATTTCGGAAAACCAAAATTTTATTTCTCTTTCTCATTTTCATTCTTGTTTTTTTTCTTGGCTTTTCCAATCTTAAAATAATGCAAAAGAGAGAAAAATTGGAAAGAGAAAATCAGCTTTTGGAAGAAAAAGTTTCTTTCCTTCAAAGAGCAAAAAAAGAACTTGAGAGGGCTATCTCTCAGACAAAAACTGAGAGTTACTGGGAAGGGAAAATAAGAGAAGAAGGTTATCTAAAAGAGGGTGAAAAATTAGTAGTCATTTTACCTCCAGCTTCCGTGGAAAAAAAAGAAATTCCTACAGAGAAAAAATTGTCGGGAAGTTTGTTAGACAAAGTTCAGGAGGTTTTTCGGGCAATAAAAGAAAAATTTAAATAAAATTTGCGGGCATAGTATAACGGCAGTACGTGACCTTCCCAAGGTCAAGGTGTGGGTTCAATTCCCATTGCCCGCTTATTTTAATTAAAGGGGAAAATGGAAATTGCCATTTTATACCGCCCGGAGATAAAAGAATACGATTTTGGGGAAAGGCATCCCTTTCATGGAAGGAGAGGGGAGGAGGTTTTGGAGTTAATGAAAAAACATTTTGGAAAGAAAATGCCTCCCCTTTTAAAAGCAGAAAAGGTCAGCGATGAGGAGTTAACCTTAATTTGCAAAAAAGACTACATTGAATTTACCAAGAAATTTTATCTTAATTTTTATCAAGGAAAAAGAAGCGATGGTAAATTTTATCAATACCATTCCCTCGACAATCTCCCTCAGGGGCAACCTGGAAATATTGAAGAGGCAGCCAGATATATTGTGGGTCAGGCAAAGTTAGCTGCTGATTTAGTTCAAAAAGGTAAATTCAAAAGAGTAATTTCTCTTGGGGGCGGGCTTCATCATGCCAAAGAAAATTTTGGCGAAGGGTTTTGCCTTTATAACGATGTTGCCTTTTGTGCAAAATATTTAATTGAAAAATATCATTTGGAAAAAATCCTCATTTTAGATACCGACGCCCATTGTGGCAATGGAACAATGGAATATTTTTACCAGACATCAAAAGTTTTATTTATTGATTTACACCAAGATCCCCATACTCTTTATCCGGGGACAGGATTTTTACATCAAATAGGAAGTGGGCCGGGAGAAGGTTACACTGTTAACTTTCCTTTGCCTCCCCTGGCTGGAGACAAATGTTATCAAATGGTATTTGAAGAGATTGTGGAACCTTTGGTTAAAGAATTTCAACCTCAGATTGTTCTCAGAAACGGTGGTTCTGATCCTTATTTTGCTGATCCCTTGACAAATTTGGGTTTAACCTTAAAGGGTTTATATCTTATTGGGGAAAAAGTAAGAAAGTTAGCAAAAAGAGAAATTGATTTTATTGCCTCAGGGTACAATTTGGAAGCTTTACCTTATTGTTGGCTGGCTTTAATTTCTGGCTTGATGGGGAGAAAGTTTGAGATGAAAGATCCATTTCAAAAAAGTTTAGAAAAAGAACCAATAGAAGAGACGAGGAAGATAATCGAAGAGCTTAAAAAAATTCTTCAAAAATATTGGAAGTGTTTTAAAAAAAATTAGATTTTTAAACTTGACACACTTTTTTAATGGAATAAGATGTAAAGAAGCGCCAAAAAGGTTAAAAAATTAAATAAAGTCTAATTTATAAAGATATGATGAAAATTAACTTCAATCTTTTTACTCTCCTTTCTTCATTGACAGCCATCGGCTATGCTTTTTATTTAATCAACAAGATCAAAAAAAGCTCTTCAGGTGAGGAAAAAATGGTGGAAATAGCCGAGGCCATTAGAGAAGGAGCGAAAGCTTTTTTGAAGAGAGAATTCAAAACAATGGCAGTGGTTTTACTCCTGATTGCCATTGGCATTTGGTTGGTGACAAAAAATCCTTTTCAATTAATCACTTTCTTTTTAGGCTCTCTTTTTTCCAGTTTAGCTGGCTATTTAGGGATGATGATTTCCACCCAAGCTAATGTCAAGACAACCGAGGCCAGTCGGAACAATTTTGCCAAAGGTTTTCAAATTGCCTTTGCCAGCGGTCAGGTAATGGGATTTTTAGTCGTTGGTTTAGGATTATTGGGGGTGAGTTTAATTTGGATTCTTACTCAAAACCCTGATTTTTTAGTGAGTTTTGCTTTTGGCGCATCAATTACCGCTCTTTTCTTGAGGGTAGGGGGAGGGATTTTTACCAAATCAGCTGATATCGGAGCGGATCTGGTGGGAAAAATTGAAGTAGGAATTCCAGAAGACGATCCCAGGAATCCGGCGGTAATTTCTGATCAAGTGGGGGATAATGTTGGAGATATTGCGGGCATGGGTTCGGATCTCTTTGAAAGCTATGTCGATGCCATCGTTTCTAGCTCGCTAATTGGATTGGTACTCTTTGGAGTAAAAGGAGTGTTTTTACCTTTAATTTTGGCAGGGGCAGGAATTTTGAGTTCAATTTTAGGTAGCTTTTTTGCCAAACTCTCAAAAGGTTTGGAAGATGCCAGTTTTACCAGCCAGGTAGCAGGAGTAGAAAAGGCGATGGGTAAAGGAATTCTCGTCGCTAATATTTTGATGGTAATTTTTGCCTTTTTTATCATAAAGAAAATTTTTGTTCAACTAAATCTTTTTTGGTGTTTTCTTATTGGCCTGCTCATTGGGCTTTTAATCGGTAAGGCCACCGAGTATTATACTTCAGGGGAGAAAAAACCAGTAATAAATATTGCCCACGCCTCCCAATTTGGCGCACCGGTTTTACTTTTGGAAGGCATGGCCACCGCGATAGAAAGTATTATTTTACCGATTTTAGGAGTAGCAGCAGGGATGGTTCTTGTTTATTCAATGGGTGGTCTTTATGGCATTGCAATTGCTGGCTTAGGAATTTTGGCGGTTTTAGGAATAAATCTTTCTACTGATTGTTATGGACCGATCGCAGATAATTCCGCCGGTATTGCTGAGATGTCCGGTCTTCCTCCTGAGGTTCGACAAAGAACAGAAGCTTTGGATGCGGTGGGCAATACCACTGCTGCCAGCGGAAAAGGTTTTGCCATTGGTTCAGCTGCTTTGGTAGCTTTAGCTTGGCTTTCTGCCTTTTTACAAAGGGCCAATTTAAAAACAGTGAGTCTTTCTGATCCAAGGGTTTTAGCCAGTCTTTTCCTAGGAGCAATGGTCGCCTTTCTTTTTCCTTCTTTATTAATTAGAGGGGTGGGTCGGGGAGCTTTAGAAACAGTGAAAGAGGTGAGACGTCAGTTTAATGAAATCGCTGGTTTAAAAGAAGGCAAAGGAAGACCAGACTATGGGAGGTGTGTTGACTTGGTGACAAAAATTTCCCTCCGAGAAATGATTTTGCCAGGATTTTTGATTATTCTCATTCCCATTTTAGTTGGCCGTTTCTTTGGCGCGGAAGGATTGGCTGGATTTTTAGCTAGTAGTTTAATCGTAGGTTTTCCCGTAGCCTTAATGATGGCCAATGCAGGTGGTGCTTGGGATAATGCCAAAAAGTATATTGAGGCAGGAAATTTTGGTGGAAAAGGATCTTCTGCCCACAAAGCCTCTGTGATCGGAGATACTGTCGGTGATCCCTTAAAAGATACCGCTGGTCCAGCCATTAACATTCTCATTAAATTGATCGGAAAAGTAGCCATTTTGAGCCTTCCTCTCATTTTATGATCTTGATGGAGAGAGAAAAAGCCCTGGAAATCTTAAAAGAAAATCTTAAAAATCCAAACCTCATCAAACACTCCCTGGCAGTGGAGGCAGGAATGAGAGCTCTGGCGCGGTATTTTAATGAAGATGAAGAAAAATGGGGAATTTGTGGACTTTTACATGATATTGATTACGAAAAAACCAAAGAAAACCCCAATTTACATTCGAAGCTTGGTTCAGAGATGCTGAGAAAATTAGGTTTGGATGAAGAAATCTGTCAAGCTATTTTAACCCATAATGAAGCTCATGAGATTTTACCTCAAGGAAAAATGGCCAAGGCCCTTTATTGCTTAGACCCTCTCACTGGATTAATTGTGGCTGCAGTTTTAGTTTTGCCATCGAAAAAGATTAAGGACTTGAAGCCAGAAAACGTTTTGAATAGGTTTAAAGAAAAATCTTTTGCCAAGGGAGCAAAGAGAGAAGTGATCAAAAAATGCCAAGAGTATTTGGATTTATCATTAGAAGAATTTGTCAATATAATTGTTTTGGCGATGCAAAAAATTTCTGATCAGTTAGGTCTTTAGCTATTGACTTTATTTTTAAATTAAATTAGCGTAAGATAAAATTGAAAAGATCCTTTTTAAAACTAAAGGTCGGTTTTTAAAAAATTAAATTAAAATCCATGGCTACCGTTGCCTATTGTGTTAAATGTAAGAAAAAGCAGGAAATGAAAGATGAGCAGATTATCGAAATTAAAGGAAAAGGAGGAACAACGAAAAAAGCAGTCACTGGCGTTTGTCCAGTTTGCGGAACGAAAATGTTTAGAATCTTAGGAAAACAACAATAAAAGCTTTTTCCTAAAAATTTTAACCCAAAACCAATCATGAGTGGTTTTGGGTTGTTTTTTTGATAATTGGTCAAAATATGGTATAGAATTCTAAGGGACGGAAAAAATTTCTTATTCTTTAAAAGGAAAATTAAGAAAATGGCTAAAAGATTTAATCTCACTGATCCAGAAGAGAGAAAAGAGTATTTTGAATTAAAGGCAGGTCCAGAAATTAAAAAATTGAGAGATTTTTTAAAAAAGAATACATTTGTTGCCTATCTCTTGGGAAAGAAAAATTCTGGTAAGGGTACCTATGCAAAGATGTTTGCGGAAATCGTTTTACCAGAGAAAATTGAGCATTTTTCGGTTGGCGACATGGTTAGGGCGGTTGATCTTGAAATGAGGGACGAAAGAACGAGAGAGAAGCTTTTTTCCTACTTATCCAGAAATTATCGGGGGAGGCTAAATTTGAAAGAAGCCATTTTCGCCCTCGAGCACAGAAATACTAGCTCTCTTTTGCCTACTGAATTGATTTTGGCCTTGATCAAAAGGGAAATGGAAAAACGGGAGAAAAAGACCCTTTTTATTGATGGTTTTCCACGAGATTTAGATCAAATAAATTTTTCACTTTTTTTCCGGGATCTCATTGGTCATCGTGACGATCCTGATGTTTTTATTTTAATTGATGTTCCAGAGAAAGTGATCGACGAACGGATCAAATGGAGAAGGATTTGTCCAAAATGCCAAAATTCTCGGAATTTAAAATTACTTCCCACTCCGGAAGTGGGTTACGATAAAGAAAAAAATGAGTTTTATCTAATTTGTGAAAATTGTAAAGTAAGAATGGAAAGAAAAGAAGGAGATGAGTTGGGGATTGAGCCAATTAGAGAGAGACTAAAACTGGATCAAAAATTAATGGAAATAGCAAGTTCTTTCTATGGCATTCCGAAAATTTTCTTGAAAAATTCCATCCCAGTAGAAAAGGCAAAAGAACTAGTCGATGATTACGAAATTACCCCAGAATATATTTTTCAGTGGGATGGGGAAAAGGTGATAAAAACAGAAAGGCCCTGGATTTTCGAAGATGACCAGGGGATTGCCTCTTACAGTTTACTTCCTCCGCCAGTAGTTGTTTCTCTAATTAAGCAATTGGTTGAGGTGTTAGGTCTTTAAAAACTGGTGCGTCAATCAAGCAACTTTTTTCCAGCGACAAATGAGTTTTAAAGAGTTGACAAGACATTTTCTTGAATCTAAAATGAAAGTGGCCCTGCTTTTTTCTAGGATTCTGGGACAAAAGTTTTCTAAGGGAGCCGGAAATGATTCTGGTTCTATTTGAGCCAGACTACGGCACCCACCTTGAACTCTTTTCCAGAAGAATCTCTAGAAACAAAAGCAGGGCCGTTTATTTTTGTCAAAAATTAAAAATTCGGGCTGCCGGGAGTTGCACCCGGGTCTTGCCCACCCCAAGGGCAAATACTACTGTTGTACTACAGCCCGATGGATTCTTTTTTAAATATTGTTTTAATGCATTGGGTACAGGCTAAGATTTTTTTTCCGGCAAATTTCTTTAAAAAAACTCTTTTTACTTTTGAAGGAATCTTCACCCATTGGAGATTGGGAGATTGTTTTTGTTTTGTGGTGGGATTATACTTTCCTCTTAGCTTGACCCTTTTGACCACTATGTTTGTTCCCTTTCCACAAATGAGACATTTTCTTGCCATATATTCAAAAATTAGCAAAAATTTTTAATTTCATCAAGAGTATGATATATTAAAACCGATGCTTATTGAATTACTTTTTCTCAATCCTATTGTCTATTTAATGGTGGCGGTCTCGATTCTTTTTGCTTTTTCTGTCCATGAATATGCCCATGCCCAGGCAGCTTATTCTTTGGGTGATCCGACACCAAAGTACTTTGGTCGCTTGACCATCAACCCCTTAGCCCATTTTGACCCCATCTTCACCACTTCTATTTTCATTTTTGGAATTGGAATGGGCAAACCAGTTCCCCTTAATCCTCTTAATTTCAAAAATCAAAGGTGGGGAACTTTTTTAGTTGCTTTAGCTGGTCCTCTTTCTAACTTTTTCTTAGCTTTTCTCGCCGGACTTTTCATTAGATTTTTTGGATCTTTGAACCTTGGTTTATTTTATTTTTTGAGCATCTTTACTTGGATCAATCTTGTTTTGGCCACCTTTAATATTTTACCTCTTCCACCGCTTGACGGTTCTCATGTTTTTTTTGCTTTCTTACCCAATTTTTTTAATGAAATAAAAATCTTACTTTTGTTTAACCCCATTCTCTCTTTTATTTTAGCCATTTTCTTCATGGAATTTTTTGGCTTTAGACTCATCTGCCAACCGCTTTTTCATTTGCTTACCGGGATTTCTCGTTTATTCTTCTAAGAATTTTAAAAAATCTTGACATTAGTTATTTTTTTTGTTAAATTGCCTCCTATGCCTACCATTCATCAACTTATCAAAAAAGGAAGAGAAAAAATTAAAAGAAGAGCGCGCGCCCCCGCTTTAAAATTTCAATTTAATGTTTTAAAGAATCAACCAAAATTTTCTCCTGCCCCTTTTAAGAGAGGAGTTTGTCTGAAAGTTTTTACCACCACTCCCAAAAAACCAAACTCTGCTTTAAGAAAAGTAGCAAGGGTAAGATTAAGCAATGGGATGGAGGTTACTGCCTATATTCCAGGAGAGGGCCATAATCTTCAAGAACACTCCATTGTTTTAGTAAGGGGAGGGAGAGTGAAGGACCTGCCTGGAGTAAGGTATCATATTGTCCGGGGAGTTTATGATGCAGGCGGTGTAGAAGGAAGAAAACAAGAAAGGTCAAAGTATGGTACCAAAAGAGAAAAATAATTAAAAATTATGCGAAGAAAAAAGAAAGTAAACAGACCAATTTCTCCAGACCCTGTTTACAATAGCCTGATGGTAGCTAAATTTATTAACCATACCATGAGAAAGGGAAAAAAAGAAATTGCCAGAAAAATTGTCTATGGTGCCTTTGAGAAGATCAAAGAAAAGACAAAAAAAGACCCCTTAGAAATATTTGAAAAGGCCTTAGAAAATGTTGGCCCTCTTTTGGAAGTAAGAGCAAGGAGAATAGGTGGAGCCACTTACCAAGTGCCAGTTGAAGTAAAAGGAGAAAGGAGAATCAGTTTGGCCATGCGCTGGATTTTAGAAGCAGCCAGATCAAAAAAAGGAAAACCAATGAAAGAGAAATTGGCTGAAGAATTAATTTTAGCTGCCAACAATCAAGGAACAGCGGTTAAAAAGAAAGAAACAGTTCATAAAATGGCGGAGGCCAACAGGGCTTTTGCCCACTTTGCTTTCTAAAAAAATGAGAAAGTATCCGATTGAAAAATATCGCAATATTGGATTTATTGCTCATATTTCTGCAGGTAAAACGACCACCACTACCTGTGTTTTGTATTACACAGGGAGGGTTCACAAAATTGGGACATTAGAAAAAGGAACCACCCCCTTAGATTGGATGATCCAAGAAAGAGAAAGAGCTATGACCATTATGGCAGCTGCTACCTCTTGTTATTGGAAGGTAGGAAAAGAGGAATATCAAATAAATATCATTGATACCCCAGGTCACATTGATTTCACTGCTGAAGTCCAAAGATCTCTAAGAGTTTTAGATGGTGCGATCGTAGTTTTTGATGGCTCGGCGGGTGTTCAATCACAGTCAGAAACAGTTTGGCACCAAGCAGATCAATTTTCTGTTCCCCGACTTTGTTTTGTTAACAAAATGGACAAGGTCGGAGCGGATTTTCGAATGAATTTAGAATCGATTTGGCAAAGGTTAAGTCCCAATGCCTTTCCTGTCCAGTTACCGATTGGAAGTGAAGATCGCTTTGAGGGGTTAATTGATTTATTAGAGATGAAGGCTTTAAGATTTGAGGGGAAGGAGGGGGAGATAAAAAGAGAGTTCGAAATACCGAAAGAATTAGAAAAAGAGGCAAGAGAGTGGCGGGAAAAATTAATAGAAAGAATCGTGGCGGAAGACGAAGTTCTTTTAGAAAAATATTTAGCTAAAGAAGAAATTTCTTTAGACGAATTAAGGGCAGGGTTAAGAAAAGCTACCATTAACTGCAAAATTTTTCCTGTTTTTTTTGGTTCCCTTTTTAAACGAATCGGGGTCCTTCCCTTGCTTGATGGGATTGTTTATTATTTACCCAGCCCCCTTGATTTGCCACCAGTGAAAGGAATTGATCCAAAAAGCGGTGCCCAGATTGAAAGGAAACCTTTGGACTCTGAACCATTTTGTGCTTTAGCTTTTAAAATTCAAACTGATCCTTATGTCGGTACCTTAACTTATTTTAGAGTCTATTCTGGTTATTTAAAAAAGGGATCTTATGTTTTAAACACCATCACCGGAGAGAAAGAAAGGATCGGAAGGATTTTGAAAATGCATGCTGACGAGAGAGAAGAAATGGAGGAATGTTTTGCCGGAGATATTTTAGCCACGGTCGGACTAAAAAACACCTCCACCGGCCACACTCTTTGCGACGAGGCTCACCCAATTGTCTTAGAAAAAGTAACCTTTCCAGAACCAGTCATTTCCGTACGAATTGAACCAAAGACAAAAGCTGACCAAGAAAAAATGATGATTGCCTTAAAAAAATTAAGCGAGGAAGATCCTACTTTTAAAATTAAACTAGATCAAGAGACAGGAGAGACAATTATTTCAGGAATGGGAGAATTGCATTTGGAGATCATTACCGATAGGTTAAAAAGAGAATTTCGGGTGGAAGGAAATTTAGGGAAACCGCAAGTGGCTTATAAAGAAACAATCAGAGAAGTGGCCGAAGCTGAAGGAAAATACATTAGACAGTCTGGTGGTCGTGGTCAATATGGACATGTTTGGTTGAGGGTTGAGCCGAAAAAACGAGGGGAAGGATTTGAATTTATTGATCAAATTAAGGGAGGGATTATTCCTCAAGAATTTATTCCGGCAGTAGAAAAAGGAGTAAGAGAGGCTATGGAAAAGGGAGTAATCGCGGGATATCCGCTAGTGGATTTAGCGGTTACTCTTTACGATGGTTCTTTTCATGAGGTCGATAGCTCAGAATATGCTTTCAAAATCGCTGCCTCTATTGCTCTTCAAGAAGCTTGCAAGAAGGCAAAACCAGTTTTATTAGAACCAATAATGAAACTAGAGGTGGTTTGTCCACAAGAATTCTTTGGCAATGTGATTGGGGACCTGGCGGCAAAAAGAGGAAAAATTGAAGAGACAAAAGATAGAAAAAATTTAAAGATTATTCTTGCGAAAGTTCCCTTGGCAGAAATGTTTGGCTATGCCACTACCTTAAGATCCTTGACGCAAGGACGGGGAAGCTTTACAATGGAATTTAGTCATTATCAAGAGGTTCCAGAAAATATTGCCCAAGAAATTATTGAGGGCAAGAGAAAATAATCTATTCACACTTTGCCCTTGACTTATTTTTAAAGGTTGATAAAAATTAAATATAAAAAGGTTAATCAAATAATTTTTTTAAGACTTCTTTTGCTGGTTAAAAGACCAGCAAAATGAAATCTTCCTTAAATAAAAAATAATATGGCAGAAAGAGAAAAATTCATCAGAACAAAACCACATGTTAACATTGGCACCATTGGCCATGTTGCCCACGGGAAAACCACTACCACCGCCGCCATTTTAAAGATTTCAAGACTAAGAGGACTGATGGCTACAGAAGCTGGTGTTGATGACTTAAACGCAGCGCCAGAAGAGAAAGCTCGTGGCCTGACCATTTCTATTTCTCATGTGGAATTTGAATCAGAGAAAAGGCATTATGCCTTAATTGATTGTCCAGGTCATGCTGACTACATTAAAAACATGATTACCGGAGCTGCCCAAATGGATGGGGCAATTTTAGTTGTTTCCGCAGTGGATGGACCTATGCCCCAGACAAGAGAACACATTCTTTTGGCTCGACAAGTGGGACTTCCAACCTTAGTGGTGTTTTTAAATAAATGCGATGCGGTCGATGATCCAGAAATGATTAACTTAGTGGAATCAGAAATCAGAGAGCTTTTGAAAAAGTATGAGTTTCCTGGTGATGAAATTCCGATTATTCGGGGTTCTGCGCTCAAGGCTTTAAACGCTTCTTCGCTAGAGGATGATTCAGTCAAGCCGATTTTAGAACTTATTAAAGCGGTCGATGAATACATTCCTGAGCCTATTCGGGAAATAGACAAACCATTTTTAATGCCCATTGAAGATGTTTTTTCTATTGCCGGTCGTGGAACAGTAGCTACCGGAAGAATAGAAAGAGGAATCGTCCATCCCAATGATGAATTAGAGGTGGTAGGAATTAGGCCTACGATCAAAACAACCGCTGTCTCAATCGAAATGTTTAAAAAGATATTAGACGAAGGAAGGGCAGGGGACAATGTGGGTATTCTTTTGCGCGGATTGAAAAAGGAGGATGTGGAGAGGGGTCAGGTTTTAGCTACTCCCGGAACGATTACCCCGCACACTGAATTTGAGGCTCAAGTTTATGTCCTTTCTAAAGAGGAAGGCGGAAGGCACACCCCATTTTTCAGTGGCTACAAACCCCAATTTTATTTTCGAACCGCTGATGTTACCGGTGAAATTACTTTACCAGAAGGAATGGAAATGGTCATGCCAGGTGATACCGTTAATCTAAAGATCAAATTAATTGCTCCTATTGCCATGGAAGAAAAACAGAGGTTTGCCATTAGGGAAGGCGGGAAAACCGTAGGAGCAGGAGTAGTAACTAAGATTATAAAATAAAAAGAGTCGTTCTTTTAAAAAGATGGTGAGGAAAAAAGTTGCTGAAGAAAAAGAAACAGTTAAACCAAAAATAAGGATAAAATTGCGAGCTTACGATCATAAAATTTTAGATAATTCTGCTCGTCAGATTATTGAAGTTTTGGAGCGTTATGGAGCGAAAATAGCTGGTCCTGTTCCTTTACCAACTGAGATTCACAAATATACCGTCAATCGATCCACCTTTGTTCACAAAAATAGTCGTGACCAGTTCGAAATAAGGATCCACAAAAGATTGATCGATGTTTTCGAACTTAATCAGCGGATTATTGAAGCTCTCCAGAATATTAATTTGCCAGCGGGGGTAGATATTGAGTTAAAGATGTAACAATTTATCATCGTCTTGATAGGTCAAGGGTTTTTGATTTTTTTATGAAGATAAATATTAAAAATTCATAAAAAAAATCCAAAACTACCCCTTTTAAATAAAGTACGGGGGTGGTCCCCGTATTTTATTTAAAAGGCCTATTTTTTAAATCAGTTAAGAAGATTTATGAAATTTATTTTAGGTTTAAAACTTGGAATGTCCCAGATTTTCGATGAAAAAGGAAATGTTATTCCGGTGACTTTAGTGAAAGCTGGCCCATGTCAGGTTACTCAGATCAAGACAAAAGAAGGCCCTGATGGCTATGATGCAATTCAAATCGGATTTAAAGAGTTAAAGCCAAAGAAAGTAAAAAAAACTCAAAAAGGCAAACCCTTTCAGTACCTGAGAGAATTTCGAGGAGATCCAAAAAAGTATAAAGTGGGAGACAAAATTGATGTTTCTATTTTTAAGGAAGGAGAATTGGTTAAGGTTTCAGGAATCTCTAAAGGTAAAGGATTTGCCGGAGTAGTGAAACGTTGGGGATTTGCTGGCCGTCCTACCAGTCACGGAACAAAACATGAAGTAAGAGCACCCGGAGCGATTGGTTCCGCTACCCCACCACGAGTGCTAAAAGGAAAAAAAATGGCTGGAAGAAAAGGGGGAAAAAGGGTGACGGTAAAGAATTTACAAATAATAAAAATCGATCCAGAAAATAACTTGTTAGCCATTAAAGGAGCAGTGCCTGGAAGGAGGGGAACATTATTAGAAATAGAAACAATAAAATAAAATGCTTTTTGAGCTTTACAATCAAAATGGCGAAAGGATTGGTCAAACGAGATTGCCCTCGGAGATTTTTGGCGTGGAAATGAACCCTGATTTGGTTTATCAGGTAGTAGTCGCCCAAATGGCAAACAGAAGAAAAACAATCGCCCATACAAAGACGAGGGGAGAAGTGAGAGGAGGAGGAAGAAAACCATGGCCTCAAAAAGGTTTAGGTCGGGCAAGGCATGGATCGATTCGCTCTCCCTTATGGAAAGGAGGGGGTGTGGTTTTTGGTCCCAGAAAAGAGAAAATTTATAAAAAGAAAATTCCAAAGAAAATGAGAAGAAAGGCTTTATTTATGGTTCTTTCAGAAAAAGCGAAAAATAATCTCTTGATTGTATTAGACCAACTGAATATTGAAAAGCCAAAAACAAAATTGATGGCAGAGATTTTACAAAAATTATTTCAGGCAAAAATAAAAAATGGAAAAGGAAAAATACCAAGTTCTTTAATTGTTCTCCCAAAGATTGAGAAAGATCTTATTTTAGCTACCCGCAATCTACCGCAGGTTCAGACCATTCAGGCTAAAGATTTAAACTGCTTAGATTTACTTTCCTTTAAGTATTTGATTTTACCTAAAGAATCGATTAAAGTAATCAAAGAGACTTTTTTAAGGTAAATTTCTGTTTATGGCAAAGTTGAACATTTTCCAAAAAAAAGAAGGGAAAAAAGAGCCAGAAAAAAAAGTTTTTCAAAGCTTTTCCATTTTAAAGTCACCCCATATTACAGAAAAAGCAACGCAATTGAGCAAAAACAATCAATATGTCTTTAAGGTGGCAGCTAGCGCTAATAAGACCCAAATAAAAAGAGCAGTGGAAGAGCTTTACGGAGTAGAGGTGGTAGGAGTAAAGATTATTAACATTCCAGCCAAAAGGAGAAGATTGAGAGAAATTAGTGGCTGGAGAAAAGGATATAAAAAAGCAATCGTTAAGGTAAAAGAAGGGCAAACGATCGAAATTATCCCAAAGTAAATTTTAAAAATAAATGAGCAAAGAAATTTTAACTAAAAAAGAACCAGAAAAAAGATTATTGCTTCCCCTAAAGAAAAAAGCAGGTCGGGGAAACACCGGTAGAATTACCGTTCGCCATCGAGGGGGAGGGGTAAAACGGCTTTATCGAATTATTGATTTCGGAGAAGAAAAGTTAGGAGTTCCGGGAAAGGTTTTGGCTATTGAATATGACCCCAATCGCACCGCCTATATTGCTTTGGTTGAATACCAAGATGGAGAAAAAAGATACATTTTAGCTCCCCATGGCTTAGCCATTGGCCAAGAAATTATTTGTGCGGAAAAAACAGAAATTAAAGTTGGAAATAGAATGAAGCTTAAGTATCTTCCCGTTGGCACTCAGGTTTATAATGTGGAATTGGAACCTGGCAAAGGCGGAAAACTAGTGAGATCAGCAGGAACTTCAGCAAAGGTTGTAGCCCAAGAGCCACCATACACTCATTTAGAAATGCCATCAAAAGAAATCCGAAAATTTTTCAATGAATGCTTTGCCAGCGTTGGTCAGGTTTCTCATCCTGAAAAAAGGTTTGAAAAAATTGGAAAGGCTGGCCGAAAAAGATTAAAAGGTTGGCGCCCAGCCGTTCGAGGAACCGCGATGAATCCACCTGATCATCCTCATGGAGGTGGAAGTGGCGGTAAAGCTCCGATTGGTCTTCCTCATGCCAAAACGCCCTGGGGAAAACCCGCCAAAGGAGTAAAAACGCGAAAGAAAAAATGGACGGATAAATTGATCATTAAGAGAAGAAAATAAAATTTATGGCTAGAAGTTTAAAAAAAGGTCCCTACATTGATCAAAAATTATTAGAAAAGATAAAAAAAGCAAAACCAGGAGAAGTGATTAAAACCTGGGCTCGTGATGCCACTATCACTCCAGAAATGGTTGGTTTTGTCTTTGGAGTTCATAATGGAAAAGAGTTTGTCTTGGTGAAAGTTACTGAAGAAATGGTGGGTCACAAGTTAGGGGAGTTTTCACCTACGACGAAATTTTTCAAACATGGAGGAAAAATGCAGCGAGCATTAGAACAAGAGGCGGCAAAAAAAGAAGCTCTCAAATTAAAAGAGTAAATTTATGGAAGAAGTTAGGGCCCATCTGAGATATTTGAGAATTGCTCCCAGAAAAGTTCGTTTAGTGGCTGATTTAATCAGGGGCAAAAAGGTGAAAGAAGCTCAGAAGATTTTGGAATTTACTACGAAAAAAGCTGCCCTTCCCATTTTAAAGCTTTTAAATTCTGCGCTAGCTAACGCCAAACACAATTTCAATTTAAACGAAGAAAATCTCTATGTGGCCAAAATTTTCGTTGACGAAGGTCCAAAGTTAAAGAGAGTATTTCCCAGAAGTCGGGGGCAAGCTTCAGAAATCCAGAAAAAAACCTCCCACATCACCCTTATCTTAAAAGAAATAAAACCTTCAGAAAAATATGGCCCACAAAACCTCGCCAAGAGTAATAAGAATTAGAGGCATAGAAGACTGGAATTCGCGCGGATTTTACGAGAAAAATTTTGCCTCTTTCCTAAAGGAGGATTTTGAAATTAGAGAATTTTTGAAAAAAAAATTAAAAAATGCAGCCTTGGAAAAGATAATCATTGAAAGATTTCCGGGACAAGTGAATATCATTCTTCTTACTGCCCGTCCGGGATTAATCATTGGTCGAGGCGGGGAGGGGGTGGAAAAGTTAGTTCAAGAAATAAAAAACAGGATATTAAAAGGCAAACAAGGTTTAAAAATTGAAATTAGAGAAGTAAAAAATCCCTGGCAGTCCGCCCAATTAGTTTCCCAATGGATGGCTGAACAAATTGAAAAAAGAGTTCCCTATCGAAGGGTGTTAAAAACAGCCTTAAGTAAAATTATGAGCCAAAAAGAGGTCAAGGGAGCAAGAGTGCAGGTAGCGGGAAGATTAGATGGGGTTGAAATTGCCAGAACAGAATGGTTACAAGAAGGAAAGCTCCCCAGGCAAACTTTGAGAGCAGAAATTGATTATGCGGAAAATCGCGCCTTTTGTACTTATGGTACAGTTGGGATTAAAGTGTGGATTTACAAAGGAGAAAAATTCGATTAAATAAATCTATGCTTCAGCCAAAGAGAGCAAAGTATAAAAAAAGGCAAAAAGGAAGGTCAAAAGGAATTGAGACGAGAGCTACCGAATTGGCTTTTGGAACATTTGGCTTAAAGGCTTTAGAAACAAAATGGATTAAGGCAAAGCAGATCGAGGCTGCCAGGAGAGCAATTTTAAGACATTTGAAAAAAGGGGGGAAACTTTGGATTAGAATTTTTCCTGACAAACCAATCACCTCAAAGGGAACAGAATTTTCGATGGGAGGAGGAAAAGGTTCTGTTTGCCACTATGTCTTTCCTATTAAGCCGGGGAGGATTATTTTTGAAATTGCCGGGGTAGAGGAAGAAATTGCAAAAGAAGCTTTGAGAACAGCAGGTCATAAACTACCGATTAAGACGAAAATTGTTTCACGCCAACCATAAATTAAAAAAAATGAAAGCAAGTGAATTGCGTCAAAAATCAAAAGAAGAGCTTGAAAAAATCTTGCAAGAAAAACGAGAAAAACTGAGAGAGTTGCGTTTTGATTTGAGCGCAGGAAAGGTAAAAAATGTGAGAGAGATCAGAATGTTAAAAAGGGACATTGCCAGAATCTTGACAGTGTTGAAGGAATTAGAATTAAAATAAAAATTAATTAAATTTAAAAAGTTTTATGCCAAAAAAGAAATTAATCGGAACAGTCGTTTCCGACAAAATGCAAAAAACAGTGGTTGTCGAGGTGGAAAGTTGGAAAGAACATCCAATATATAAGCGGAGATACAAGGTGCACAAGAGATATAAGGCCCACGATGAAAAAAATGAATATAAAGTGGGAGACAAAGTTTTAATCGAAGAATGTCGACCAATTTCAAAAGAAAAAAGATGGCGGGTAGTAAAGAAAATTTAGATTAAAACTATGATTAGACCAAGAACATTATTAAAAGTGGCAGACAATACAGGAGCAAAAGTGGTCCAATGTATTCAGATTCTGGGTGGGAGTAAAAGAAGATATGGAAAAGTGGGAGATGTAATTGTTGCCACCGTGAAAGAGGCAGAACCGAGAAAAGAAGTAAAAAAACACGATGTCGTGAGAGCGGTAATTATTCGGCAAAAAAAAGAAATCAAAAGACGAGATGGCTCTTATATTCGTTTTGATGACAACGCCTGCGTGATTTTGGATGGAAAATCAAAAGATCCCAAAGGTGGAAAAATCATCGGGCCGGTGGCTTTAGAAGTAAAAGAAAAAGGGTTTGAAAAAGTAGCAGGTTTGGCTGAAGAATTGGTTTGAGGTCCTTAAACAAAAAATTAAATTTATGAAAATATTAAAAGGCGATACCGTAGTGGTAATTTCTGGAAAATACCGAGGAAAGATCGGGAAGGTTTTGAAATCTTTTCCCAGAGAGAGAAAGGTTTTGGTAGAGGGGGTAAATTTGATAAAAAAACATCTTCGGCCACGGAGGGAAGGGGAAAAAGGGCAAATTATTGAGATGCCATCTCCTCTTGATGTTTCTAAAGTGAAGCTGATTTGTCCAAAGTGCGGAAAATCAACAAGGGTAGGATACAAGATCGAAGAAAAAAGAAAATTCAGAATTTGTAAAAAGTGTGGGGCAAAAATATAAAATCTGATAATTTTTTGAAAATTTATGATCTCTCTAAAAGAAAAATATGAAAAAGAGGTCGTCCCCGCAATGATGGAGAAATTTGGTTATAAAAACAAAATGGCTGTTCCCCAAATTAAAAAGGTAGTTCTCAATACTTCTTTTGCCAAATTAATTTCTGGTAAAAGTACGGAGGAGGCAGAAAAGATTTACGAAGCCATTTTAAACGATTTAGCCTTAATTGCCGGACAAAAACCGATTTTGACCAAGGCGAGAAAATCAATTTCTGGTTTTAAATTGAAAAAGGGAAAACCAATCGGAGCCAAAGTTACCCTGAGAAGGAAAAGAATGTATGACTTTTTAGAAAGGTTAATTCATATTGCTTTGCCTCGCTCGAGAGATTTTCAGGGGATAGATCCAAAATCATTTGACAAAAGAGGAAATTTGACCATTGGGATAAGAGAACATATTGCCTTTCCAGAGATTTCTCCCGAAAAAGTGAAAAATATTTTTGGATTGGAAGTGACAATTGTCACTAATGCCAAAACTCAAGCTGAAGGAATTGAATTGTTCAGATTAATGGGATTTCCAATTAAACCTTGAGTTTGTTATGGCGACCAAAGCTCAAATTGCCAAATCTCTTAAGAAGCCAAAATTTAAGACCAGAATCGTGCGAAGATGTTTTCGCTGTGGAAGAAAAAGAGGATATATGAGAAAATTTGGATTGTGTCGGATTTGTTTTCGAGAAATGGCTTCCCAAGGGTTGATCCCCGGAGTTAAAAAAAGTAGTTGGTAAAAATATAAATTTTATGGATCCAATCTCTGACATGTTAACTTCTATTCGCAATGCCCAAGCTGTAGGTCATTCTACAGTAAAGATTCCTTTTTCTAATATCAAAGATGAAATTGCCAAAATTTTAGAAAGGGAGGGATGGATAGAAAAGGTTGAAAAAGTAGGCAGGAAGAAAAAATTTTTAAAGATCACTTTAAAATATGACGAAAATAAAATGCCAGTGATTTCTGGTTTGAAGAGAATTTCAAAACCAGGACAAAGAATTTATAAGGGATATCGAGAAATAAAAAAGGTTAAAGGGGGATACGGAATGGCCATTATTTCTACATCAAAAGGTTTGATGACAGACAGAGAAGCAAGGAAGAATAAGGTGGGAGGAGAGGTATTATTTGAAATTTGGTAAACAAATCTCTATGTCAAGAATTGGCAAAAAACCAATTTCAATACCAGAAAAAGTGGAGGTGAAAATTGAGGATCAAAAAATTACCGTGAAGGGACCAAAAGGAGAACTTTCAAAACAATTACCCCAAGAAATTAAGGTTGAGGCAAAGGAGGGGAAAATTTTTCTTTTCCCAAGAGTAGAGACAAAAAAGACAAAGGCTCTTTGGGGAACATGGCGACAAATTGTTTTCAATATGATTGAGGGAGTAGTGAGAGGCTTTGAAAAAAAATTAGAGATAGAAGGATTAGGTTATAAAGCCATGCTGGAAGGAGAAAATTTGCTTTTACACGTAGGTTTTTCTCATCCGGTAAAAATTGTTCCGCCTCCGACAATCAAAATTTCGGTAGAAAAAAATATCATCGTGGTTTCAGGAATTGACAAAGAATTGGTGGGTCAGGTGGCAGCAAAAATTAGAAAGGTCAAGCCCCCAGAACCTTATAAAGGAACAGGAATAAAATATCTCGGAGAGATTATTAGAAGAAAGGCAGGCAAAAAAGCAGTAACTTCTGGTTAAAATTTATGCGGGAAAAATTAGAAAAAAAAGAAAGAAGAAAAAAGAGAGTGAGATCAAAAATTTTTGGTACCAGGGAAAAACCACGCCTTTGTGTTTTTAGGTCAGCAAAACATATTTATGCCCAATTGATCGACGATGAGAGGGCTCATACTTTAGTTTCAGCCAGCGATTTAGAATTGAAAATTAAAGAAAAAAAGAAAAAAAGAGAGATTGCTTTTGAGGTTGGGAAATTAGTGGCCGAAAAGGCATTAAAAAAGAATATCGAAAAAGTAGTGTTTGACCGGGGTCCATACAAATATCATGGAAGAGTAAAAGCTTTAGCTGAGGGAGCGAGAGTTGGGGGGCTTAAATTTTAATCGGAAAAAATATGCCAGAAGTAGGCAAAGAAGAATTTGAATCAAAATTATTAGACCTGAGACGGGTAGCCCATACCCGAGCAGGCGGGAAAAAATTAAGGTTTAGGGCTTTGGTCGTAACGGGGAACAAAGCAGGCAAGGTCGGAGTGGGGGTAGCTTCTGGTTTAGATGTCGCTCAGGCAATTGAAAAAGCAACTTACCAGTCAAAGAAAAATTTAATTGAGGTTCCGATCGTAGACGGAACTATTCCTCATGAAGTTTATGGCAAGTTTGGTGCAGCTGAAGTTTTGCTAAAACCGCAGAGGAAAGGAAGAGGTTTGGTGGCGGGAGGAACAGTGAGGGTGATTTGTCAACTGGCTGGAATTCATGATGTTTCTTCAAAACTTTTGGGGAGAACGGGAAATAAAATCAACAATGCCCGAGCGACTATTTTAGCTTTGAAAAAATTAAGAATTAAAAAATAAAATATGCAACTTCACCAATTAAAACCACTTCATCAGCCAAAGGAAAAAAAGAGATTGGGTCGAGGAGGAAAAAAAGGAACCTACTGCGGAAGAGGAGTGAAAGGGCAAAAATCGCGAAGCGGAAGAAAGCTTAAGCCAATTATCAGAGAAATTTTAAAAAAATATCCCAAACTGAGAGGAGTAGGTTTCAAAAAAAATTTCCTCGCTTATCTTTCAGCAGTGATCAATGTCGAAACCTTAGAAAAAAATTTTGAACCAGGGGAAAAAGTAACCCCGCAGGTGTTAGTGGAAAAAAAAATTATTAGGAAAATCAAAGGAAAAATTCCAAAGGTAAAAATTTTGGGCCGAGGGGAAATTACAAAGGCATTAACGGTAGAAGGTTGTTTATTTTCCAAAAAGGCAAAAGAAAAAATTGAGAAGGCAGGTGGAAAAATAATTTAATTTAAAAGATTATGTGGTTTCAAAAGCTTATTCAAGTTTTTAAAATCAGGGATCTGCGCAATAAAATATTCTTTGTCTTTTTTGTCTTTGCCATTTTTCGAATCATGGCCAACATTCCTGTTCCTGGGATTGAAAAGCAAAATTTGAAAGTTTTTTTTGAACAATTTCAGACTTTAGGGATATTGAACATTTTCACTGGTGGAGCCTTAGAAAGGGTTTCCATTGTCATGTTGGGACTCGGTCCTTACATTACTGCCACCATCGTTCTTCAGCTTTTAACAATGATTTTTCCGAAATTAGAAGAGCTTTATAAAGAAAGCGGTCCCGAAGGGAGAGAGAAATTTGAACAGTACGGTCGGATTTTAACCGTTCCCTTAGCTGCCCTGCAATCGTTTGGCATGCTTACTTTTTTTGCCAGACAGGGGGCAATTGGTGAGCTTTCTTTTCTCACAAAATTAAGCGCTACTCTTACTGTGACCACCGGCACAATGTTTTTAATGTGGTTGGGCGAACTAATCAGCGAAAAGGGAATAGGGAATGGAGTTTCTCTTCTCATTTTTGCAGGAATTGTCGCTGAGTTCCCAAGCAATATTCAGGCAATGATTGCTAACTACTTTCAACTTTTGCACGCAGGTTATGGACTGAAAAAAATTATTATTTTTTATCTCCTCTTTTTTCTTATGTCTATTTTCATCATCGCTGGAGTGACCATGGTCAATGAGGCTAAAAGGGCAATTCCTGTTTCTTATGCCAAAAGGGTAAGAGGAAGAATGATTTATGGAGGAGTTTCTACTTACTTACCATTAAGCATTAATCCTGCTGGTGTCATTCCAATTATTTTTGCCCTTTCCATTTTGACCTTACCACCTATGTTGGCTAATTTTTTTAGCGCTTCCCAAGGTATTTTGGGAAAAATGGCACGCTCGATTGTAATTTTCTTTGAAAACCCCTTTATTTACGGGATTTTATATTTTTCACTTGTTTTCCTCTTCACTTATTTTTATACGATGGTTACTTTTGATCCCAAGTCCATTTCTGAAAACCTTCAAAAAATGGGAGGCTTTATTCCAGGAGTAAGACCAGGCGAAAGTACTGTAAAATATTTAAAATATGTTCTCTACCGAATTTTACCCTTTGGAGCCTTATTTTTAGGGATCATGGCCATTATGCCTTCAATTGTCCAAGCAATCACAAAAATAATGGCCTTCAGTTTTTTGGTGGGCGGGACATCAATTTTAATTGTCGTGTCTGTGGTTTTAGAGACAATGAAAGAACTTAATGCCCAATTAGAGATGCGAGAATATGAAAGATTTTAAATAAGTTATGAAAAAATCTTTTCTCATAATTATCATGGGTCCACCAGGAGCTGGCAAGGGTACTCAGGCAGAGTTGCTGGCGGAAAAATTCAATTTGTATTATTTAGAAACAAGTAAAATTTTAGAAGAAACATTCTCTCAAGAAAAAAAGAAGGTTTTCTTTATTGATGGGAAGAAATATTATGTTAAGGAAGAAAAAAAATTGTGGGAAAAAGGAAAACTCTGCAGTCCACCATTTGTTACCTATCTTATTAAAGAGAAAATCAAAAAACTTTTTAAGGAAGGAAAAAACTTAGTTTTGGCTGGATCTCCTCGCACTCTTTACGAGGGAAAAGTTATTATCCCTCTCTTGAAAAAATTGTATGGAGCAAAAAATATTAAGGTAATTTTGCTTGATATTCCTCCGGAAGAGACGATTTTTCGAAATTCTCATCGGCGCATTTGCCAACTCTTTCGTCATCCCATTTTATACTCCAAAGAAACTGCCAACTTAAAAACCTGTCCCCTAGATGGTTCAAAGTTAATGAGAAGAAAAGGGCTTGACGATCCAGAGACAATCACAGTGAGATTAAAGGAATATAAAGAAAGAACATACCCATTGATTGATTATTTCAAAAAAGAAAAATTGGAGATCAAAAAGATTAACGGTTCGCCACCCCCAGCAATAGTTTTCCAAAATATATTAAGAGCTTTGAAAATGAAACTTCATTAAAATGATCTCCATTAAAAATAAAAAGGAAATAGAAATTATGGCCGAGGGTGGACGGATTTTGGCGAAAATAATGAAAAGACTGGCCCAGGAAGTTCGGCCAGGAATTACTACTAAAGAACTTGACCACTTAGCTGAAAAATTGATCCTGAAGGCAGGAGGAAGTTGTTCATTTAAAGGTTACAAGGGTAACGGAGATTCTTCTCGTCCATTTCCTGCCTGTCTTTGCGCTTCCGTCAACGAAGAAATTGTTCATGTTTTACCTTCAGAAAGAGTGCTTAAGGAAGGAGATATTGTTTCACTTGATTTGGGGCTTTTTTACAAGGGATTTCATACTGATATGGCCATTACTCTGCCGGTAGGAAAGGTAAAGCCGGAAGCTTTGAGATTGATTCGAGTGACGAAAAAAGCCTTAAAAAGAGCATTAAAAAAAGTAAAACCAGGAAATACGATTGGAGACATTGGAAATGCCATTCAGAGATATGTTGAAAAACAAGGTTTTAATGTGGTTCGAGAGCTGTGCGGGCATGGGATTGGTCGTCAACTCCACGAAGAACCCCAAATTTTAAATTATGGGAAAAGACATAGCGGAGAATTGATCAAAGAAGGAATGGTTTTTTGTATAGAACCAATGGTGACAATGGGCGATTGGCATATTAAAAGAACAAAAGATGGCTTTGGTTATCAAACCAAAGATGGTTCACTTTCTGCCCACTTTGAACATACGGTAGCGATAACCAGGAGGGGTTACAAAATATTAACTCAGATAAATGAAAACCAATTTTTATGAAACTTTCAGTGATCATTCCTGCTTTTAATGAAGAAAAAAGGTTACCCAAGACCTTAGAAGAAATTGATAAATATTTATCAAAACAGAATTTTGAATACGAAATTATTGTGGTCAACGATGGTTCTAAAGATAAAACAAGAGAGGTGGTCAGAGAAAAAATGGCTAAAATAAAAAATTTGAAATTGATTGACAACAAAGAAAATCAGGGAAAGGGAGCAGTGGTCAGGCAGGGAATGTTGGAGGCAAAAGGAGAATTTAGATTGTTTACTGATGCTGACAATTCTACCTCCATTGATCAGATCGAGAAAATGTGGCCAGAATTTGAAAAAGGTTTTGATATTGTTATTGGATCAAGAGAGATTAAAGGAGCAATTTTAGACCCACCTCAGAATTTATTTAGGAGGTTCGTTGGTGAAGGTTTTAAAATTTTTCGGAAAATTGTCCTTGGACTTTGGGAAATTCAAGATACCCAATGCGGGTTTAAGTGTTTTACCAAAAAGGCAGCTGAAGATATCTTTCCCAGATGCCAGATTAATCGCTTTGCCTTTGATCCGGAAATTCTGTTGATTGGGAAAAAATTAGGTTATAAAATAAAAGAGGTCCCTGTTTATTGGAGAAACGATCCTGAAAGTAAGGTAAAATTTAAAGCGATTTTTAATATGGCCCTTGATTTACTGAGAATAAAGTGGAGGGCAATTAGGGGAATGTATGAGAAAAAATGAAGAAAATAAATTTCCTTCTGAACTTCGTTTTGATTTGATCAGTAAAGACTGGGTAGTGATTGCTACTGGCCGGGCAAAGAGATTAGAACATTTTAGAAAGGAAAAAAGAAGAGAAATAAAAATCTCACCCAAAGAATGTCCTTTTTGTCACATTGAAACTCAAGAGAAACCCGTTTTAATATATTCTCATGGTAAAAAAGCCTCTTTAGAAAAAATTCCTAAAGATTGGACAACGATCGTCATCCCCAATAAGTTCCCTGCCTTTTTGCCATATTTAAAGCTTGAAAAAAAGAGAGAAGGAGAGTTTTATCAAAAAATGAATGCGGTTGGTTATTGTGAATTGGTGATTACCAAAGATCATCAAAAATCTTTGGCTCTCTTGCCTTTAGAACATGTAAAAGAAGTTTTAGATGCTTACCAAGAAAGATTTTTAAGCTTAAAAAAGAAAAGATTTGTCAATTATATTTTTATTTTCCATAATCATGGAGCAGAAGCTGGGGCCAGTCAACCTCACCCTCATTCTCAAATTATTACCACTCCCTTGGTTGATGTTGATTTAAAAAAAGCACTTTTCAATGCCAAAAAATATTTTAAAGAGAAGAAAAGATGTATTTATTGCCAAATGAATAAATGGGAAATGAAGGTGAAAAAAAGGATTGTTTTTGAAAACAAAGATTTTTTAGCTCTTTGTCCCTTTGCCTCAAAGTCGGCCTTTGAAGTGATCATTTCACCCAAAAAACACCTCCCATACTTTGAAAAAATTAGCGAAAAGGAAAAATGGAATTTGGCAGAGGCATTACAAGTAGTTCTGAAAAAGCTTTTCAAGGCTCTCAACGATCCTGCCTACAATTTCTATTTACACACCGCCCCTTCCGACGGGAAGGAATATCCTTACTATCATTGGCATTTAACCATTTTGCCAAAAACAGGTATCTGGGCAGGTTTTGAAATGGGAGCAAGAATGGAAATTTCTACCCTTCAACCAGAAAAAGCAGCTGAATATTTAAGAAAAGCATGAAAAAAATAAAAATCGTTGCTAATTGGAAATGTAATCCAGGAACTTTAAAAGAAGCTAAAGTTCTTTTTAATCTCTTAACCTCTGAACTTAAGAAAAATTTTTTAATTCTTAAAGATGTGGAAACAATCGTTTGCCCTCCATTTCTTTATCTTCCTTTTTTTGTCTTTCAGGTTAAAAATTTAAAACATTACAATCTAAAATTTGGGGCTCAAAATTGTTTTTGGGAAGAAAAAGGTCCTTTTACCGGAGAAGTCTCTCCCTTAATGTTAAAAAATTTGGGATGTCAATATGTAATCTTGGGACATTCTGAAAGACGTCAGATTTTAAAAGAAACAGAATTAATGATTGGAAAAAAAATAAAGACTGCTTTAAAAGCAAAACTGAAACCGATCCTTTGCATTGGGGAAAGTTTAGAGGAAAAGAAGAAGAAAAAAACTTTTCAAGTCCTGAGGCGCCAGCTAAAAATTGTATTTCCAGAAATTTCCAAAGTGATAATTGCCTATGAGCCTGTTTGGGCAATTGGAACTGCAATGCCTTGCCCTCCAGGGGAAGCTCAAAAAATTCTTTTTTTCTTGAAGAAATTTTCAGAAAAAAGTAAAATTTTATATGGAGGAAGCGTCAATTCCCAAAATTGTAAAGAATATATAAAAGTGGGATTTGATGGGCTTTTAGTGGGAAGCGCTTCCTTAATTCCAAAAGAATTTGTTCAGATATTAAAAAATGCCACAAATGAAATTTAGGCTCATTTTCTCTTTGATTGTTTTTTCTCTTTCTCTTTTTTCTTTTCCCCAAACTGCCAGTGCTATTCAAGCTTGTGACATTGTTCATCAACAAGGTATTGTTCCTTGTACCTTGACTGGACCACAACCTTGCACTCTTTGTCATTTCTTTCAGATGCTGGAACGGATTATCAATTATCTTTTGTTTTGTGTAATCCCCCCGCTCGCTATCTTCATGCTTGTTTTGGGAGGGGCAATGTATATTGGAGCGATTTTTGAGTTTTTACCAGGAGGAATGACTACTGTCAGTAAGGCAAAAAGTTTGTTTTTTGCAGTGATCATTGGTCTTTTAATTTCTTATGGTGCCTGGCTTTTAATCCATCTCTTTTTGAATGCCTTAGGTTATACAAGGGCAGGAAATTGGTGGGAAATTGAATGTCAAATCACTCAAGCTCCCTCTCCTCCTCTTGTCACCACCTCTCCTTTCAACCAACCAGTGAAAACTTTCTCTTAAAGATTATTTTCATCAACCAATCTTTTTCACTTTCTTTCAAGAAAAAGATTGTGATAATTCTGATTCTACCTTAGGTCCATTCGATCCAAATCATAACTGTATCAAAATTATTAGCATTACTCCCATACCCTCTCCTCAACCTTCTCCTACACTCTTTTCAATTTCTTCACCTATACCCTCTCATATTCTACCTAACCAATCTGCCACTCCAACTCCTACACCTACACCAACGCCAACTCCAGCTCCCACTTGTACTTGGGTTCCTTGCAATCCAAACCCCAATTGGCGGTGTGGTGAAACAAAGCAAAGTTCCCCCTCCTTATTGTTCAGGTCATCCCATTTCTTGGGGATGGGGAGATGATGGAGAAGTATATTGTCCTGAAGGACAGATTGCCATTTCTGGCTTTTGTGGTAAAAAGAATGATGATTATGTGAAAAGGAGTGAAGAAAGGG
>CALHEE010000020.1 GCA_938023415.1 Minisyncoccota bacterium
ATCATTAGAACTTGCAAAGAAATGGGAATTAAAACAGTAGCTCTTTGTCCTAAAAAAGGGCAAGAACCAAATTTCATTGAAACCTCGCTGGCAGATGAATATTACTTCTTAGAAAAAGAAGGTGCTCAGGGATATTTAGACATTAAAAAAATTTTAGAAATAGCAAAAAAGGCAAAGGTTAATGCTATCCATCCTGGCTATGGCTTTTTGGCTGAAAACTGGCTCTTTGCCAAGCTTTGTGAAAAAAACAAAATAATATTTATCGGTCCCCACTACGCTGTTTTGAGAAAATTTGAAGACAAATTAGAAACCAAAAAATTAGCCAAAAAACTCAACATTCCTACTTTAGAATTTAGCGAAGGTTCCATCAATTCTCTGAAAGATTTGAAAAAATGGGTCTTAAAAATAAAGCCTCCTTTTGTTTTAAAAGCAAGAAGAGGAGGAGGGGGCATTGGCATTAGGGCAGTAAATGGAGAAATTTCTATCGGAGAAATCTTTATGTTGGCTTTAGGAGTGAAAAGACAAATGTCTTTGGCTTTTTCCGATACAGAATTTTTCTTGGAAAAATATTTACCAAAAGTGAGACATATTGAAATTCAGGTGCTGGGAGACGGAAAAAATTTTCTCCACCTTTTTGAAAGAGAATGTTCAATTCAAAGGAGATTTCAAAAGATTTTTGAGGAAGCTCCCTCACCATTTGTCGATGAAAAATTAAGAGAAAAAATCACTTCTTGCGCCTTAAAGATGGCTCGTGAGGTAAAATATAAAAGTCTGGGTACTTTTGAATTTTTAGTCGATGAGGATAAAAACTTCTATTTTATTGAGGTGAACCCGAGAATTCAGGTAGAACATCCGGTCACGGAAGTAATTACCGGTATTGATTTGGTAGAACAACAAATAAGAGTGGCCCAAGGGGAGTCCTTAAAGCTATCTCAAAAAGATATTTTCCCCTCTGGTTGGGCAGTAGAAGCAAGGATTAATGCGGAAGATCCCCTCCAAAATTTTAAACCTTCGCCTGGAAAAATAAAAAAATACTTACCACCAGGTGGACAGGGAATTTTTGTCCATACTTTTTTACACGAAGGACAAGAAATTTATCCTTATTTTGATCCGCTTTTAATGAAATTAATTGCCTTTGGAAAAGATAGAAAAGAAGCTATTTTACGTTTAAAAAGAGCTTTAGAGGAGCTGATAATAGAGGGAATCAAAACTAACATTTCCTTGTTCAAGGTAATTTTGGAAAATGAAAACTTTTTAAAGGGACACTATACCACAGATTTTTTGGAGCGGGAAAAAATTTTAGAAAAGGTAAAAGCGCCAGAGGTTTGTAAAGCCTTTGCGATCAAACAGCCAGAAATAAGTGAAAAAGAAATTGCCGAAATTGTTTATCAAATTTACAAGTTTTTCAAAGAAAAATCGGAAAAAAAAGAACCAATTTCTCAATGGCAATTGGTTGAAAGATTAAAGCTTTTTGAATAATGAAGTTTGAACTAAAAATTGGAGAAAAAAATTTTGAAATTGAAATTTTAGAGACTGAAAAGGGAACGAAGGTACGGGTAGGCAATAAGGAGTTTTTGTTTGAAGAAAAATTAGAAAGAAAAGGTCCCAGTCAAATAGTCATTCCCAAAAGAGATTTTTCCAAATTAGAGGTCTTAGCACCAATTTCTGGTGAGGTTTCAGAGGTCTTGGTGAAAGAAGGAGATTTTGTCGAGAAAGATACCCCCCTTTTAATCATTTCTGCCATGAAAATGGAAAATGAAATTTTAGCAGAGAAAGAAGGAAGGGTGATGAAAATTTTTGTAAAAAAAGGTCAAAAGGTAAAAAAAGACGAAAAACTCCTTGAGCTTCAATGAAAATTTTGGAATTTCAAAAAATAGACTCAACCCAAAAGGAGGCCTTAAAAAGAGCAAAGAAAAAAGAAAAACCATGGACAGTAATTGTGGCCAAAGAACAAACTCAGGGTATGGGTCGAAAGAAAAGTTTTTGGTTTTCTCCCAAGGGGGGACTCTATTTTTCTGTCATTTTGCCAAAATCAAAAATTGAAAATATCCAAATTCTTACTTTTTTGGCTGGCCTGGTAGTGGCAGAAACTATTAAAAAAAGCTTTCATTTAGAACCTTTTATCAAGCTCCCAAACGATGTTTACCTTGAAGGAAAAAAGATCTGTGGAATCATTACCGAGAATGTAGTCAAAGAAAATGAAGTGAAATGTTCAGTAATGGGTATTGGACTAAATACGAATATTGAAAAATTTCCAAAAAATTTGGAAAAATCCGCCACTTCCCTTAAAATAAAATTAGCCAAAAAGGTTAACAATAAAAAAATATTAAAAGAAATCTTAACCCGCCTTCAAAAAATGTTTAATATTATCAATCAATAAAAATCTTATGGCATTTGAAAAAGAAATAGAACAATTAGAAAAAAAGAAAAAAGAATTAGAAAAAGAAGAATTCATTGAGCTTCAACATCAAAAAGGAAAAATGACAGCTAGAGAAAGAATTGAAATGTTACTTGACCCTGGCACTTTTCTCGAATTAGATCCTTTTGTGGAAAGCCGTTCTCAATTTCTAGAAAAAGAAAAAAGATTTCCTGGTGACGGAGTGGTAACTGGCTTTGGAAAAATAAACGGGAGAGAAGTTTTTCTTTTTTCCCAAGATTTTTCTAAGATAGGAGGAACCTTAGGAGAGATGCATGGAAAAAAGATCGTCAAAATTTATCAATTAGCAAGAAAAACAGGGTCTCCGGTTATTGGTATCTATGACTCAGGGGGGGCAAGAATTCAAGAAGGTATTTTAGCGCTCGATGGCTATGCAGAAATTTTTCGAGAACAGGTATTAGCTTCAGGAGTCATTCCCCAAATTGCCATTATGGTAGGACCTTCAGCAGGAGGGGCTTCTTATGCTCCAGGGCTTTCTGATTTTGTTTTTATGGTTGAAAAGATTTCTTTTATGTTCATTACTGGTCCAGAGGTAATCAAAAGGGTAACTGGAGAAGAAATTTCTTTCGAAGAATTAGGGGGAGCAAAGGTCCATGCCACAAAGTCAGGATGTGCCCACTTTATCTTTGACAATGAAGAGGCTTGTTTTACTGCGGTGAAAAAACTTCTTTCTTATTTACCCCAAAACAATTTGGAAAATCCCCCCCTAAAGAAAGGCTTTCTGAGCGAGTTTTTAGAAAAAGAGGAAAATTTAAACTTACTAGAAATCGTTCCCTCAGAAGAAGAAAAAGGTTACGATATAAAAAAAGTGATCGAAGAAATTTTCGACCGACAAAGTTTTTTTGAAATCCAAAAAGATTTTGCTCAAAATGTCGTTGTAGGCTTTGCTAGGTTGAATGGAAATGTTGTCGGAGTGGTAGCCAATCAACCAAAAATTTTAGCTGGAGTTTTAGACATTGATTCTTCAGATAAAATTTCCCGTTTTGTGAGATTTTGCGATTGTTTTAACATCCCTTTAATTAACCTGGTAGATACTCCAGGCTATTTGCCCGGAAAAACCCAAGAACAAGGGGGAATTATCAGACACGGGGCAAAAGTTTTGTATGCCTTTGCCGAAGCTACCGTGCCAAAAATCAGTCTCATTTTGAGAAAGGCTTTTGGTGGAGCTTATATTGCCTTAGCCTCAAGACAGCTGGGATATGATAAAGTTATTGCCTGGCCGTCAGCTCAAATTGCCGTGATGGGTCCAGAACAGGCGGTAAAGATCATCTTTAAAAAAGAAATTGGAGAAAGTAAAGAGCCAGAAAGATTAGAAAAGGAAAAAATAAAAGAGTTAAAAGAAATTTTCTTGAATCCCTGGCTGGCAGCTAAATTGGGTCAAGTAGATCTCATAATTCATCCAAAAGACACCAGAAAAATCCTCATCCAATGTCTCGAAGCTTTACTCAATAAAAGAGAGGGGAAGGTAGCCCGGAAACACGGTAATATTCCTCTTTAAAAATTTTTATGATTGCTTTCTTTTTAATTTTTATTAGTTATCTTTTGGGCTCGATACCCTTTGGTTACATTTTCTCTAAGATGGCTGGGAAGAATATTTTAGAAATAGGTTGGCGAAAAACCTCAGGTTCTAATGTCTTTCGAAATGTGGGTTTCTTGCCAGCTTTAGCTACTGTTTTGGGAGATATTGGTAAAGGATCCCTGGCTGTCTTTTTTGCCAAAATTTCTGGTTTGCCAGTTTCTCTCCAGGCTCTTTGTGGAGTAGCAGCCATTTTGGGCCACAATTGGTCTCTTTTTATCAAGTTTGCTGGTGGGCGGGGAATTGCCACTTTTTTTGGTAGTCTTTTGGTCCTCTCGCCAAAAATCTTGGCCTCCTCTTTGCTTGTTTTACTTTTTTTCTCCATTTTTTGGAACCTCTCCATAGGAACGATTGCCTTTTTGCTTGCAAGCTTATTTTTTTCTTTCAGAAATGGTCAACTCACTGAAGTGGGGCTTTTACCGATCCTTTCTCTAGGTCCAATTTTTATTAAAAGATTAAGTCCGATCAAAGAATTATCCTTTCAAAAAAAAGAGTTGATTTTAAATAGGCTATTATTTGATGATGATATCAAAAAATTTGAACTAAACATTGTAAAAATAATCAAAAGATTGACAAAAAAGTAAATTAAGATAGAATAAAATTGGTCCGGAAAGACGGACATTTTTATTAATTTAAGCAAAAAATGGACATTAAAGCCTTTACCTCGGCCATTGCCCAAATTGCCGAGGAGAGAAACATTCCTAAAGAAAAAATTATAGAAAGTATTGAGCAGGCAGTGGCTGCTGCCTATAAAAAAGATTACGGGAAAAAAGGACAAATTATTAGAGCAAAACTCGATCTTCAATCGGGAGATTTTCGTTTTTGGCAGGTAAAACTGGTAGTCGATGAAAAAATGATTTTTTCTGAAGAAGAGTTAAAAAAATTAAAAAATCTGCCGAAGGCAGGCAAAGAGTTTTTTGAAAAAAATGAGGAAAAAATAAAAGAAAAGATCCGTTTCAATCCGGAAAAACACATTATGCTTGAGGAAGCGAGAAAGATCAATCCAAACATTAATCCAGGGGAGGAATTATTCATTCCTTTAGAGGCGAAAAAAGACTATGGAAGAATTGCTGCCCAAACTGCAAAACAAGTAATTTTGCAAAGAATTAGGGAAGCAGAAAAAGAAAGTATTTTAAAAGAGTATAAAGAAAAAGAAGGGCAGGTGGTTTCAGGAATTGTCCAGCGAGTAGAAAAACAGAATGTCATCTTGAACATTGGCCGAACATTGGGAGTGCTTCCAAAAGGAGAACAGGTACCAGGAGAATTTTATCGTCCAGGTCAAAGACTTAAGGTTTATGTTTTAAAAGTTGAAGCTACCAGTAAGGGGCCGGTCGTGATTTTGTCTCGGGCATATCCAAAATTTGTTTCAAAGCTTTTTGAATTAGAAGTTCCGGAAATTGCCGCCGGTCAAGTAAAAATTAATTCCATTGCTCGTGAACCTGGTTCAAGAACAAAAATTGCTGTCTCTTCTACCAGCGAAGGAATTGACCCTATTGGGACGGTAGTAGGCCATAAAGGCACAAGGGTACAAATGGTGATTAGCGAACTGGGGGGAGAAAAAATTGATGTCATTGAATATTCTGAAGATCCCAAAAAATACATTGCCAACGCCCTTTCTCCTGCTAAGGTTTTACAAGTAAAGATTGAATCAAAAAATAAGGCCTTGGTGATTGTCCCAAAAGATCAATTATCTTTGGCGATTGGCAAAGACGGTCAAAATGTAAGATTGGCTGCGAATTTGACCGGCTGGAAGATAGACATTCAACCAGAAGAAGAGGTTGAAGAAAAGTAAATTTTAGCTATAATAAAAATATATGAACCTCATTCCTACGGTCATCGAAAAAACTCAATATGGGGAACGAGCCTATGATATTTATTCTCGGTTACTGAAAGAGAGAATTGTCTTTTTGGGTGGGCCAATTGTTGATCCGCTAGCTAATTCTATTATTGCCCAGCTTCTTTATTTGGCCTCAAAGGATCCTCAAAAAGATATTCAACTTTACATTAATTCACCCGGTGGAGTTTTAACCGCCGCCTTGGCCATTTATGACACCATGCAATATATTAAATGTCCGGTCTCGACTGTTTGTATTGGTTTGGCAGCTTCAGGCGCAGCAGTTTTATTGGCAGCTGGTGAAAAAGGGAAAAGATATGCCCTGCCAAACGCTGAAATTATGCTTCATCAAGTAGCAGTAAGTGGAGTTTCAGGAGAAGCGGTTGAGGTGGAAATTGCTGCAAAACAAATTTTAAAACTAAAAGAAAGGGTCAATAAGATCTTAGCTAAACATACTGGTCAACCACTAGAAAAAATAGAGAAAGATACGGACCGAGATTTTTATCTTTCTGCTGAGGAAGCAAAAGAATATGGCCTAATTGATGAAGTGGTAAGGCAACAAAAATAGTTATGGTCAAACCAATTTTAAAAATTGAAATCGACGCCTTAAAATATGGAACCTTTAACTCTTTTTCTTGGAATATTTTTTCTCTCTCTGGGGATAATTTTAGGATATTTTGTCCGCCAATCAATTGCCAAAAGAAATGTTAAGACAATCGAAGCAAGACTGCAAAAGAAAATTGAAAGAGCGACAAAAGAAGCAGAAAAAATTTTATTAGAGGCGAAAGAAAAGGCAAGGTCTCTTTTGTCGCAAATTGAAAAAGAAGAACAAGAAAGAAAAAAAGCTCTTTTTAAAAGAGAAGAAATTTTGCTTAAAAGAGAAAACCTCTTGGAGACAAAACTGAGTGAATTTGAGAAAGAGAAAAAAATCTTCGCTCAAAAAGTTGAAGAGCTCAGAGAAATGAAGAAAAATCTGGAGGAAATGAAAAAAGAGGTTTCCCAGAAATTGGAAAAAATTTCTGGACTCACTCAAAAAGAAGCAAAGGCAGAATTGTTTAATCAGTTGGAGAAAGAGTACCAAAAAGAAATTTTAGAAAGGATAAAGAAATTGGAGTTAGATGGAGAAAAGAGGGTGGAAAAAAGAGCAAAAGAAATTTTGGCCTTCGCCATTCAAAAATACGCTCTGCCTGTCACCCAAGAAACAACCACTTCTATTGTCACTCTACCGAATGAAGAAATGAAAAGCCGAATCATCGGAAAAGAAGGAAGAAATATTCGCACTTTTGAAAAGTTAACGGGTGTAGAAGTGATTATTGATGAGACACCAGAAACCGTTACTCTCTCTTGTTTTGATCCCATCAAAAGAGAAATTGCTAAATTAGCTCTTGAAAAATTGATTCAAGACGGAAGAATTCAACCAGCTAAAATTGAAGAAAAGGTGGAGGAAGCTAAAAAGGAAATAAATTCAAAGATTAAAGAGGCAGGAGAAATGGCAGCTTATGAATTAGGAATAGTTGGCCTGGACCCAAAATTAATTCAGTTGTTAGGAAGATTAAAGTATCGAACCTCTTACGGTCAAAACGTTTTGCTTCATTCAATTGAGGTGGCTTATTTGGCCGAGGCTTTAGCAAACGAATTGGGGGCAGATGCTCTTTTGTGTAAAAAAGCTGGTCTATTTCATGACATTGGAAAAGCTGTTGATCAAGAAATTGAAGGATCACACACTGACATTGGAATAAAAATTCTAGAAAAATTTGGCGAAGATGAAAGAGTAATTAAGGCAATGAAGTCTCATCATGGAGAATATCCTTACGAAAGTTTAGAAGCGGTTTTGGTGCAAGTGGCAGATCAAATTTCAGCAGCCAGGCCCGGAGCAAGAAAAGAAACAATTGAAAATTATCTAAAAAGAATAGAGGCTTTAGAAAAGATTGCCACTTCTTTTTCTGGAGTAAAAGAAGCATGGGTTTTCCAAGCAGGACGGGAGGTAAGAGTTTTTGTCAAGCCAGAAGAAATTGATGATTTGGGGGCAAGAAAAATGGCAAAAGAAATTGCCAACCGAATTGAAGAAGAATTAAAATACCCAGGTGAGATTAAGGTCAATGTGATTAGAGAATTAAGGGTGACTGAGTACGCAAAATAAAATGGCTCGTTTGAGCCATTTTTTTTAAGCGGGAGACGGGAGTCGAACCCGCCTCTTGGCCTTGGAAGGGCCACGTTGAACCGCTCAACTACTCCCGCATCGGGGCACTGGGATTTGAACCCAGACTCACCTGCTCCCAAAGCAGGCGTGTTAGCCATTACACCATGCCCCGCTCAAAGCTTAATTTAGCATTTTGTTTTTTTTAAGTCAAATTGTATAATAAACTTAACAGGTTAAAAATGAAATTAAAGAATATTTTCGAAGAACTCAATCTCTTGAAACAGTGTCAAAGATATGGTCTGCCATTCTGGCAGTGTCCCCAATTGCTTTTTCTTTTTTTTGGACTCATTATCATCGCTTCAATTTTAATTACTTATGCTGTTGGTTTAAAATATATTGAAGAGCCGGAAATGGTCGCTTTAATCACGCTTTTGGTTGCTCTTTTTTTAATTATTCTTGATGCCCTCATTACTCGCTCTTTTGAAAGATTGGCTGAGGCTTCGCGAATGAAGTCAGAATTTATTAAAATTGTCTCCCATCAATTAAGAGCACCCCTTACCAATTTTCGATGGACTTTGGAGTCTTTATTTGGAAAGAAGGAACTTTTCCTCTCAGAAAAGCCTTTAGAATATCTAAAAATCTTAAAAGAAAACTCAGAAAGAATGGAAAATTTAATTAAAGATTTGTTGATTGTTTCTCAAATAGAAACAGAGGCTTTGGTACTCAAAAAAGAAGAATTATCTTTGGAAGAACTGACAAAAAATTTGATAAAAGAATTCGAACCTTTGGCAAAAGGAGCTGGCGTTGAGATTAAATATTCTTTTCAAAAAAATTTGCCTAAAGTTTTGACTGATAAATATCAAATTAAAGAAGTAATTGAAAATCTTTTAGATAACGCCATCCGGTATAACCGAGAAGGAGGAAAAGTCGAAATAAAAATCGAAAAAAAACCAAAAGATCTTTATTTTGAGATTAAAGATAGCGGAGTAGGGATTCCAAAGGAAGAGCAAAAATACATTTTCCAAAAATTTTTTCGTGCCTCAAATTCAATGAAATATCAAACCCAAGGAACAGGTTTAGGTCTTTATATTGCTAAGAAAATCATCGAAAAATTAGGAGGAAAAATTGGCTTTAAAAGCCAAGAGGATAAAGGGTCGACATTTTATTTTACTTTACCCCTTTCATAAAAATTAATTAATCACCAGCTCAAGATATGAAAAAAATATTATTTATTGAAGATGAAACCGCTCTTCACCAGGTTTTGGGCGATCTTTTAAAAAAAGAAGGTTATGAAATGATTTCAGCTTTTGATGGAAAAATGGGTCTTCAATTGGTAAAAGAAAAAAAGCCAGACTTAATTTTGTTGGATTTAATTTTACCAAAACTTCATGGTTTTGAACTTTTACAAAAAATAAAAGAAGATAGCGAGACAAAAGATATTCCGGTGATAATCCTTACAAACTTGGAAGAAATCAGTGAGGTAAATAAAGCCTTGGAACTTGGGGCAACCACTTATTTGGTGAAAGCACATTATAAAATGGAAGAGGTGGTTGAGAAAATAAAAAAAATCCTAGGCTAAACCATGAGAATTGAACCACAACAGTTAAAAGCTTTTTTAATCGATGCTGGCTTGGTCACCGCAAAACAATTTGATGATTGTTTAGAAAAGGCTCAAAAAACAAATCAAAAAGTAGGGGATGTTTTGGTCGCTGAGGGATTAATCACCAAAGAACAACTTTTAAAACTTCAAGCTTACATTTTGGGAATTCCTTTTGTTAATTTAGAAAATGAAAAAATAGATCCAGAAGTCTTAAGAATCATTCCTGAACCGATTGCCCGTGCCCACAATATTATTGCTTTTCGAAAAAAGGGCCCTGACTTGGAGGTGGCAATGTTAGATCCAGAAGATTTGAGAATGATTGACTTTATTAGAAAAACAACTTCCCTGAAAATTCTTCCCCGCCTCACTACTCCCCAATCGATCAAAAATGCCTTGAAACAGTACCAAGAAACATTGGAAGCAGAATTTGGAGAGATGATAAAGAAAGAGACAGGGGAAATAAAAACACTAAAAGAAAAAGAAGTTACGGAAGAAAAGGCTGATTTAGAAAAGATTGCTGAAGAATTGCCAATCATTAAAATCGTCGACACCCTTTTAAAACATGCGATCTTAGAAAGGGCTTCCGATATTCATATTGAACCGATGGAAAAAGAGGTCTTGGTGAGATATCGGATCGATGGGATATTGCGTGATGCCATGCTTTTACCAAAAATTGCTGCCCCTGGAATTGTGGCCAGAATAAAAGTTTTATCAAATCTCAAGCTGGACGAACACAGACTTCCCCAAGATGGGAGATTTAAGGTGGAAACTCAAGATTATAAATATTCCGTGAGAGTCTCCATTTTACCCGTTTTTGACGGAGAAAAAATTGTCCTCCGGCTTTTACCAGAATCTGGCAGGGCATTTACTTTAGAAGAGTTGGGTTTAAGAGGGAAAGCCTTAGAAGATGTGAAAAGTAATTTGAAAAAACCAGTAGGGATGATTTTAGTTACTGGCCCAACCGGATCTGGAAAGACAACCACTTTATATTCAATGATGACAATTTTAAACAATCCGGGTGTAAACATTTCAACCATCGAAGATCCAATCGAATATCGGATGCCGAGAATAAACCAAACTCAGGTCAACTCTAAAATTGGTCTCACTTTCGCAGCTGGTTTGAGAGCTTTGCTCCGTCAAGATCCAGATATTATCATGGTAGGAGAAATCCGGGATCACGAAACTGCTTCTTTGGCTATTAATGCTGCCCTTACTGGTCATCTTGTTTTATCAACGCTTCATACAAATTCTGCTGCAGGGGCAATCCCAAGATTAATAGATATGAAATGCGAACCATTTTTAATCGCCTCTACCTTAAATTGTGTCATTGCCCAGAGATTAGTAAGAAGGCTCTGTGAAGAAAAAGAAGTTTACTTTTTGACAGAGGCCGAACTTCAAACTCTTTCTAAATATTGCGACCTCAATCGAATTTTGGAGGTATTAAGAGAAGAAGGGTTAGCTAAACCAAAACAATCTTTAAATAAAATCCCCTTCTTTAAACCAAAACCAACCAAAAAATCTCCAGACGGTTACCGGGGAAGAATTGGAATTTTTGAGGTCTTACCTATCACAAAATCAATAAGGGAATTAATTGTGAAACAAGCTACCGCTGATGAAATTCAAGAACAAGCCAAAAAAGAAGGCATGAGAACGATGGTTGAGGATGGATTTGTAAAAGCTGCTCAGGGAATTACCTCGATTGAAGAAGTATTAAGGGTAATAGTCGAATAAGCTTTAGCAAATTTTCTCCATCATGCCCCGTTATTTTTACCTTGCTAAATCCTTCAGCGGAGAAACAAAGTCAGGGTTAATGGAAGCGAGCAATGAATATCAATTGGCCAAAACTCTCCGCCAAGAGGGGTTAATTTTAATTAGGGCGGAACTGGAAGAAAAAAAGAGAAAGTTATCCTTTACTTTTCCTTTTTTCTCTCTCTCGCTGAAAGAGAAGCTGTTTTTTACTAAAAACCTTCAGGTAATGGTGGCAGCTGGTCTTTCTTTAACCAAGGCCTTAGATGGTTTAATTACTCAAACAACAAATAAAAAATTTAAAGAAGCTTTAATAAAGATAAAGGAAGAGATTGTTAAGGGGAAAAGTTTTTCTGAGGCCTTAGGTAAATATCCTCATATCTTCTCTGAGTTTTTCTGCAATTTAATAAAAGTGGGCGAAGAAACTGGCAATTTAGAAGAAGTTTTAAAAATTTTGGCTCGGCAAATGGAAAGAGAGTATGAGTTGAAATCAAAAATAAAGGGGGCAATGATTTATCCAGCAGTGATCATTTTCGCAATGGTGGTAGTTGGAATTTTAATGCTCACGATGGTGGTTCCCCAACTGGCAGCAAATTTTCAGGAATTAGAAATTGAGCTCCCCTTCACTACCAGAATCGTCATTGGTTTGGGAACATTTTTGAGTGAAAAATGGTATTTATTGATTTTTCTCTTCATTCTTTTATCTTTGCTTTTTTGGTTTCTCCAAAAGGTTCCTTTTTTCAAAAAAATGGTCGATTATTTTCTCCTGAAAATTCCCATTTTTTCCTCCCTTTTTAAAAACTCAAATTCAGCATACACTGTCAGAACTTTGGCCTCGCTCATCTCAGCAGGCGTTCCTTTGCCCCGTTCTTTAGAAATTACCGCCAATACCTTGAGCAATTTTTACTATAAAAAAGCTCTTTGGGAAGCTTCAGAAAAAGTAAAAAAGGGCGAAAAACTTTCTGAGACTTTAAAACCTTATTCCAAACTCTATTCTTCAACCATCATTCAGATGATCCAGGTGGGTGAAGAAACGGGCGAGACATCGGAGATTTTAGAAAAATTAGCGGATTTTTACGAAAATGAAGTTTCCAACATGACTAAAAATTTAGCTTCAGTTATTGAACCGATTTTAATGCTTATTATTGGAGCGACGGTGGGTTTTTTTGCTGTCTCAATGATTCAGCCGATGTATTCAATGGTTGGAGCGATTAAATAATATGAGTGAAAAATTGGAAGAGAAAAAACCAAAAATGAACTCTTTCACTTTAATCGAAGTTTTGATCGGAATTTTTTTAATTTTAATTGTTTTTTTAGGAATATTTGGAGCTTATCAGTTGGGTTTGAAGGTAGTAGGACTTTCTGAAAGAAAAATTACTGCCATCCAAATTGCCCAAGGAGAAATAGAAAAAATTCGAAATTTGCCCTACCAGGAGATTGGAATTCGCGAAGCTTCCTTACCTGAGGCAAGGGGGAATTTAGAGCGAGAAACAATAAAAATTTTAAACGGAAAAGAATACAAAATAGAGAGAAAGGTTACTTTTGTCGTTGATTCTGCCGATGGAAATTTTCCTCAAGATCCTTGCGATTTGGATTACAAAAAAGTAGAGATTAAGGTCTCCTGGAAAGGAAAATTTGGGGGCGAGGTCGTCTTAACAACCGATATTTCCCCGAAAGATAAGGTTGAGGAAACAGCCAGTTGTCGAGAACAACCTGGAGGCATTTTAAGGGTACAGGTTTTTGACGCCTTTGGAAATCTTGTTTCTTCCCCTTTAATTGAAATTTACCAACCTTCCACAGGTTTTTTAATCACTTCGGCAATTCCGACCGATGGCAGACATGATTTTCCCCTTTCAGCCTCTTCTTACAAAGTGGTGGTTTCAAAGGCTAACTATTCTACTGAAAAAACCTATTCCCAAGAAGAAATTGCTCTCCCTGAAAAGCCAAACCCTATCGTCTTGGAAGGAATGGTCACCCAAGTATCATTTGCCATCGATAAATTAAGTTCTTTGTTGGTTCAAACTTTAACCCCCTGGGGTTTAGATTCTTTTTCCGATTCTTTTTTGGATGAAAGCAAAATTTCAGAAAAAGAAAATGTTCTCATCTCTGAAGGAAAAGCAAGTTTGGCCACCAGCAGTGAGGGGTATTATCCTTCGGGATATTTAATCTCTAAAGAAATTTCTCCTTTAAACTTGCTCCAATGGCAAGATTTTTCTTTCACTGATGAGGAACCTCAGGGCACTGACTTAAAATACCAGATTCTCTATGCCTCTGGCACTGATTGGATTTTAATCCCTGATGATGATTTACCGGGGAATTCTCTTGGTTTTGATTCCTCCCCAGTTAGCCTTTCGAATTTATCAACAACTACTTATTCAAAATTAAAATTAAAAGCAAATTTCTCAACCAATTCTTCCTCCTCCACTCCTTTTCTTCACGATTGGCAAATTTCTTGGAAAAACTCCCTTGCCACTCCTATTTCAAACTGTAAATTCAATTTAAGAGGAGAAAAAATAATTGGAAAAGACCTCAATGAAAATCCAGTTTATAAATACAATGCCAGCTTTCTTACTGATTTTTTAGGTCAAATTCAAATTCCAAATTTAGAATGGGATGTTTATCACTTTTCTAATTTCCAAAAAGATTCCCAAAATTTAGACTTTGTTACCTCCACTCCCTCTCATCCTCTTTCTCTGCCTCCAAATACAAATTTAGAAATGAAAATTTATTTAAAAAGCCAAAATTCCCTCTTACTTTCCGTACAAGATTCAGAAACCCTCTTACCAATTTTTTCTGCTACCACTACTTTAACAAGTCAAAGTGGGCAAAAAATTCAATATACGAATGAAAAAGGTCAGGCCATTTTCCTCCCATTAGAAAGGGGAAATTATACTATTTTGGTTGAAGCAGTAGGTTATTATTCTACTTCTTCTTCAGTCTTTGTCTCCGGACACACAACAAAAACTATAAAACTGGAACCTTCAGACTAAAACACTATGAAGAAGATGGCCTTTACTTTAATTGAAACCCTTACCACGATTTTCATTTTTGGCCTAATTTTGGTTCTTCTTTCTGGTTTTGTCTTCTTTCTTTATCGAATTCATGGATATGAATGGGAACAATCTTTGGCTATTTCTGAAGCTAAACGGGGTATTGAAACAATGGTAAAAGAAATCAGAGAGGCAAGAGAAGGGGAAAATGGTGCTTATCCTATTGAATACGCGGGAGATAAAGAATTCATTTTTTACTCTGACATTGACAACGATGGAAAGAGCGAAAGGGTGAGATATTTCTTGGGAAAGATTGAAACAGAAACGATAGAAAAAGAATGTGAGAGTAATGTAAAAGGAGGATCTTGTGGGGTTTTGTTTTCTAATTTTTTAAAAGGAAACCTAAAAGAAGCCACTTTGAAAATTTCTGTCCAGGGCGATCTCAATAGTCAGTGGGAATATTTAACCTTAAACATTGACAATCAAGCTACCTACACTTTTTGCCAAAATGAAAGTTGTCAGCAATGTCCGAATCAATGGCAGGCAACAAAAACTTTTGACGCAAAGACATGGGCCAACGATAATCAAATTTCTATTTTTGTCCAAGCATCTTGTCCAGACCCAGGGAGAGAGAACCGCTGTACTGATCCCCTCTGTCCCTTTTCTTTTAAAGCCAAGTTTGAATTAACCATTACTCAAGAAATTGAGACAACAGAATTAAAAAAAGGAGTGATCAAACCAGTGGGTTTTCCACCAGTTTATCCTTTGGAAAAAGAAGAGATTTTTGTTATTTCTTCCTTCGTAAGGAATGCTCCGCCAATTTTTGAATATTTTGATCAATCTGGTAGAAAAATTGATGAATACCCGGCAAGGTTAACCATGACAAAAGTAATGAAGGTTTTTTTGGTTGTCAATGTCGATCCCAACCGACCACCCAATGAGTATCAATTAGAATCTTTTGTCCAATTGAGAAATTTAAAAAACGAATAATATGATTCAAAATTTTAGGCTTCTCTTTCATCGTTCATTTTCTAAGGGAATAATTATTAGTTATATACTGGTTTTTGGGACAATCTTTCTCTTTTTTTTGGCTGGACTTTTAGGTTTTATTTTACTCCAGTTGAGGCAGACAAATCAAAAATTAGCCTGGAATGAGGCATTTCAAATTGCGGAAGCAGGGATAAATTACTATCGGTGGTGTCTCAATAATGAAGTTGGTGCCAGCTGTCCCTTGGAAAAAGAGTTTCAAAATGCTAATGGTGAAACAATCGGCAAATTTCAAATTCAAATTGAAGCTAACTCAAACTGTGGTTTAACCATTTCTCAAAAAATTACTTCTACTGGCTGGACTTTTAAATATCCAGATATTAAGAGAAAAATTTCTGTTTTTTACGCTCGGGAGTCGGTCGCAAAATACTCCTATATTTTAAACTCGAATGTTTGGATTGGTTCAGATCATTTAATCAGGGGTCCCTATCACTCAAACGGAGGGATCCGATTTGACGGGAAAAATTTGTCCACTATTTCTTCTGCCCAGAAAAATTGGGTGTGTACTTCTTCTTTTGGTTGTGGTCCTCAAGGCCAAGGTTATGGATTTGGCCTTTGCCCACCAGAATGTAAAATAACAAATAATCAGTGCCTATGCCCGGGAGTTTTTTCTACCACTCAAAATTCAAACAAAGACCTGTTTTTATATCCACTTCCCCAATTCGATTTCAACGGAATTACCGTCGATATTGCCCAAATCAAACTAGTAAGTCAAAATCAAGGAGGGATTTATTTGCCCCCCGCAAAGACGATTCATCCTTTAGGAAAAGGGTGGCATTTAATTTTCAAAGAAAATGGAATCGAAGCAAAAATTATTACTGCTCTTTCTCCCACTTATGGATATTCGCTAGAAGAAGGTTGGCACTATGATTATTTCACCATCGTCTCGGAAATTTTTTATCAAAACTATCCCCTTCCTACCAATTGTTCGCTTATTTTTGTGGAAGATAATTTGTGGCCAGAGGGAAAGATAAAAGGAAAAATGACCGTAGTTTCCGCAAATTTAATCGATCCGACAAAAGATACAGATATTATCTTACAAGGAAACTTAGACTACGCTAAAACTGACGGTTCAGACGGTCTCACCTTAATTGCTGAAAAAAATATTTTAATTGCTCCAAATTCTCCTAATCAAATGATTTTAAAGGGAATCTTTATTGCTCAAAAAGGAAGGTTCTCTAGAAATCACTATCCTGGAAATATTAAAGAAAGCCTAAAAATCTACGGATCAATCGTCTCTAATGGAAGGGTGGGGACCCAATGGATAAATCAGGGAGGACATGTCATTTCTGGATATTTAGAAAGAGAAACCTTTGTCGATACTTATCTGCTCTACCAACCACCACCCTTTACTCCCTACCTTAGCTCTCAATTTAAGGTGGTAAAGTGGGAAGAGTGGTAAAATTTTTAAAATTTTAGCTATAATAAAAATTAAAGAGTGTTTATGGAATTTTTATCTTTAAAACCTGAAGCTTTTGGCCTAGACATTTCTGATTTGTCAGTAAAAATTATCAAACTTAAAAAAAAGAGAGAAGAAATTATTTTGAGCTCTTGGGGCGAAGAAAAGATTAAACCAGGAGTGATCGAATCTGGAGAAATAAAGGATGAAAAAAAACTTTCAGAAATCATCAAAGAGGCTTTAAATAAAGTAAAAGGAGAAAGAATAAAAACAAAATATGTGATTGCCTCCCTGCCTGAGGAAAAGTCTTTCTTGCAAGTAATTCAAATGCCAAAAATGCCAGAGGAGGATTTAAAATCGGCTGTAATTTATGAAGCAGAAAATTATATTCCTTTGCCCATCCATGAAGTTTATTTAGACTATCAAATCGTTCCTCCTGTTTACGATTCATTAGATCATTTAGACCTCCTTTTGGTGGCGGTACCAAGAAAAATAGTCGACTCTTATCTCTCTGCTCTCAAATTGGCCGGGCTTTTCCCTCTGGCCTTTGAGGTTGAATCGCAGGCTATTGCCAGGGCTTTAATTAAAAACGAAATTACCACCCAACCCATTCTTCTAATTGATTTGGGAGCTACTAGAACCAGTTTCGTTATTTTTTCTGGCTACTCTCTAAGGCTGACAGCTTCAATTTTAGTCTCTTCTAAAACTTTTGATGAACTTATTGCCAAAAATTTGAATGTTTCCCTAAAAGAAGCTGAGGGTATAAAAATAAAATACGGCCTAGAAGAGAAAATAAAAATTAAATTTAAAAATAAGGAGGTAGAAAAGAAAAGAGAAAGAGGGAAAATTTTTGAAATTTTAGTTCCAGCTTTAGTTGATTTAGTTCAGCAAATTAAAAGATATTTAGACTATTACCAAAGTCACGCTGGGCATGAACATTTAGCCCAAGATGGCAGGGCAATCTCAAAAATTTTACTTTCTGGCGGAGGAGCTAATTTAAAAGGTTTAGATAAATTTCTTTCTTTAGAATTAAAAATGCCAGTAAGTTTAGGAAATCCTTTAATCAATCTCTCAGAGAAAAAAGAACAAATAAAGCTTTCTTTTGAAGAATTGTTAAAATATACTACCGCAATCGGATTAGCTTTAAGAGGAATAAAAAAAATATGATAAATCTCCTGCCCCCAAGTCAAAAGGAGGAAATTTCCTTAATGGAAACATTTCGCCTTGTTTTAATTTTAGGGATTTTGTTTTCTTCTTTTTTAATTTCTTTCTCTTTAATTTTACTTTTAGTGAAAATTAACCTGGAAAAAGAGCTCATGCTGACAAAAATTTCTCTTGAAGAAAAAGAAAAAGAAGCGGTAACAGCTAAGGCCATTAGAAAATTAATAGAAGATTTTAACTTAGAACTTTCTAAGCTACATGCTTTTGAAAAGAAAAAAATAAATACCGTTGAAATTTTGGAAAAAATTTCCCAAAATCTTCCTGAAAAAGTTTACCTAACGAATTTTAAAATTGCTTGGACAGAAAAAGAAGGCCTTTGGCAAGTTTCTCTCTCAGGTTTTTCTCCGGATCGGGAATCTCTCTTGAAGCTAAAGGAAAACTTAGGGAAAGAAAAAAATTTTCTTGAAATTTATTTTCCGCCCGAAAATTGGGTAGCTTCCAAAAATATCAACTTTCACCTTACTTTCAAAATAAAATGAAAATTAGCTTGAAAACAAAAATCTATCTTGCCCTCTTTGGTTTTTTTCTCGTTGCTCTCTTTTTGATCTTGTTTTTTATTTGGCCTCTGGAGAAAGCGATTAAAAAGAACTCAGAAAAACTTATCGCTTTGAAAGAAAACCTAGTCGCTTTACAAGAAGATTTAAAAAATATTCAGGAACTAAAAAAAACAGAGGGAAAAATAAAGAAAACCAAAGAAAAAATAGAAACCCTTTTCATCGATAAAGAAGTGCCGGTAAAATTCATCCACTTTCTCGAAGCTCTTTCACAAAATTATCAACTCTCTCTTGAACTTTTTCCCATCATTCAAAAGAAATCTCAAAATGAACCCTGGGAACCGCTCAATTTCCAAGTGAATGTAACAGGCCCTTTTCCAAATGTCGTTCGCTTTTTAGAAAAAATAGAAACAGGACCGTTTTTAGTGAGAGTGGAAGCTTTAGACATTTCTTTGATGGAAAAAGAATCAGAATTAGGAAAAGTAAAGGCTATTTTTTTACTAAAAGTTTACGGAAAATAACCATGAAGCTATTAAAGAAAATTGAATTAAAAAAAATCAAAATAAAAGATTTAGCAAAAAATGCGGCCCAAAGACCATTGGTAACTTTTTTTATCTTATTTTTTATTTCTCTTTTCCTTGGTGGTTTGATATTTTACAAAGAAAATATCTTAGCTAAAAAGAAAATAAGAGAGGGGGAAATAAAGCCAATCGAATTTGATGAGAAAAAACATAATGAGATTTTAAAAATCTGGGAAGAAAAAGAAAGAAAATTTCAGGAAGCAGATTTCAAAAAATATCCTGATCCTTTTAATTTGAGGGAAGAGCAATTTTGAGATAAGATAATTTTAGCCCCTGTAACTTAATGGATAAAGTATATGTATTTTCTCAGACCAAGATAGAGGTTCAATTCTCTTTAGGGGCAAAAGAGAAAAAATGAAATCTAAAACTCAAAAACTTCTATTTTACCTCCTTTTTTTCCTCTTTTTCTTTTCTTTTCCTGAAAAGACCCAAGCCATTCAAGCTTGTGATATTGTCCACCAAGAAGGTATTCTTCCTTGTCAACTAACCGGTACCAATCCCTGTACCCTTTGTCATTTCTTTTTGATGTTAGAACGGATTGTCAATTATCTCCTCTTTTGCTTAATTCCCCCTCTTGCCATTTTTATGCTTGTTTTGGGAGGATTAATGTATATTGGGGGAGTGCTTGAATTTTTACCTGGAGGGATAAGTACCCTCAGTAAGGCAAAGAGTTTGTTTTTTGCAGTAATCATTGGCCTTTTAATTTCTTATGGTGCCTGGCTTTTAATCCATCTCTTTTTGAATGCCTTAGGCTATACAAGGGCAGGAAATTGGTGGGAAATTGAATGTCAAATCACTCAAGCTCCCTCTCCTCCTCTTGTCACCACCTCTCCTTTCAACCCACCAGTGAACCACTCCCTCTTAAACATCATTCCCATCAACCAATCTTTTTCCTCTGATGCCACTGTTTTTAGCTGGCAGACCAAACCCATTTTTTCCCTTTCTTTCACTGGAGAAGCAGAATTGAAAGGAAACTTGAGCTTTGCCAGAGTGATTTTAGTTGATGAGAAAAAAAGAGAGTATTTAGTTTATGAAGTCCAAGGTCCTTTTGATTCTGGGAAGATCTCTCTTGATAAAGTTTGTCGGGAAACTTGTGTTTTAGATGGGATTTTGCCAAAAGAATTAAAGGTAGAACTAGAAAATGCTCGTCTTTATATTAAAGAGGTATTCACTTTAGAAGATAAAAATGGACTTTCTCCTCAAGTCCAATCGCTGGGCATTTTATCTTACAGAGATTTTTTGCTCAAAGAGCAAGAAAGGGCAATCATTGAAAAGATTAACAGATCCAACAAAGCTAAAGGTTTAAGATGGACAGCGGGAGAGACTGGGGTTTCAAGTTATAGTTACCAAGAAAAAAAGGCACTCTTTGGAGTAAAAAATAAACTGCCAAACCTTGCTGGCTTTGAATACTACAAAGGAGGAATATTTGAAGTTGTCCCTCCTTCTGTGGTACCCCCATCTCAATTGACCTCTCCACTTCCCAAATCATTTGATTGGAGAAATAGGCATGGAAAAAATTGGATGACAGAAGTAAAAGATCAAGGAAAATGTGGGTCATGTTGGGCTTTTGCTCAGGCAGGAGCGGTGGAGGCAGTAGCAAATTTGTATTTTAATCAACAACTTAACCTAGATCTTTCTGAACAATATCTTATTTCATGCTCAAAAGAAAACTTAGGTTGTTGCGGAGGATTAGAAGAACCCTTAAAGTCTTTTTATGAAAAAAATGGCATCATTACCGAAGATTGTATGCCATATCAAAATTATGATCTCTTTAAGCGTCTAAAAACACCAAAGGAATTTGATGAATATTGTAAAAATCCTTTTTTAACTCCTCCAACTTGTGAAGAAAAATGTAGCAATTGGGAATCTTTAAAAGTGAAAAGTAAAGCACCAGGAATGATTTTCGGACAAAGTTTCCCTAATCCAAAACCCTTTACTCAACCTGAAGAGTTTGAAAAAATAAAACGGCTACTTATTGAACAAGGTCCATTATGGAGTGGATGGTTTGTACAAGATTTATTTCGGAGTAGTCGACATGCGATGGTATTAGTGGGTTACGAAACAGATCCTCCTACCAACTCTCCCATTTTTATCTTCAAAAATAGTTGGGGCGATAAATGGGGAGAGAATGGTTATGGAAAGGTAAATCAGTATAGTATTAATCTCAATCCATTTTCTCAAACTTTTAGACTTGAAACAGTAATGACAATAGGATCTCCTATTGAAATTTCTTTCCTACCTGATTTAAAAGTCAATTGTGAAGATCTTGATAATGATGGTTATTGTAATTGGGGAATTTCAAAACAAAAACCAGAAAATTGTCCCTCTTTTTGTAAACCAGAGAAAGACTGTGATGATTCTGATCCTACCTTAGGTCCATTCGATTCCAATTATAACTGTCTCAAAATTATGAGCATTAGTCCCACACCTTCTCCTACACCCTCTCCTCTTCCAACTCCTTCACCCACACCCTCTTATATTCCACCTAAACCATCTCCCACTCCTACTCCGTTTCCTACTTCAACTCCCATTCCCACTTTAACTCCCACTCCTACTCCTACTCCCACTCCTACACCTACACCAACGCCAACTCCAGCTCCCACTTGTACTTGGGTTCCTTGCAATCCAAACCCCAATTGGCAGTGTGGCGAAACAAAG
>CALHEE010000021.1 GCA_938023415.1 Minisyncoccota bacterium
CCATCTTAACCTCACTGGAGGATAGCCAGTGATGCCACAATAATCATTGGAATTTGGCGGATCAACCGAGAGATTGCGAGCGGTAGGAGGTGGGTTAAAAGAGGTCATCACTTTATAATTTGAAGTGGCACAATTTCCCCGATCGGCACAATTGAAAGAAATCCAACCAATCACTGCTTCTGAAGCATTGTCATCTCCTCCCCAGGCCCAACCTCGAAATTCTCTGGTAGGACCAGTTGTTGTGGCGATACTCACGCCATAACTACCCCCTCCTTGAATTGTTCCTCTCAATTTTATCCAACCATCCCAACCACCAGATCCTGAAGTTCCTCCTGCTATTGCCTTAGCCCAACCTGAAATTTCCAATGTATTTAAATCAACTTTAGCTGAATAGCCTGGTGAACCTGGATAAGGTCCTGGTGGATCAAACCAAATCCAACCAATATTTTCTGACCAGGCATAACCAGTTAAGTTTCCATCTGGGGAAATGTTTACTCCATAATTTATATTTCCACAAGTTGCAGGATTAGAGGGATCGGTGCAGTTGTTAAACTTAATCCAGCCAATATTTCCTGACCAAGCCCATCCCCAGACATTATCATTGGTACCAGCCAAAACTTTTTTTGGATGGTGAAAATAAAAAAGAGCGAGCACTAAAATAAAGATAATAATTAGAAATGATTGATTTTTCATATTTTTGTTGCTTTTTTTATCTTAGCACATCAAAAACTTTGCTCAAAAAAGTTTTCCACAGGCTTTCAAATTTATTTTATCATCTTTTCCAAAGCTGGGCAATTCCAAATTTTCTTTTCAAAATACTTTGTAAATTTTGATCTTTGAATTGTCAAAAACCTTTTTGAAATTTTTTTCAAAAAACTCTAAATTCACTCGATAATCTTCAGAATAAAGTTCCATTGGTCCGACAAAGACAAAAGAAATTTTCTCTTTCAATAGTTCTTCTTTAGAAATTTCTCCTTGATAGGCTGAACGAACAAAAGGAATTCTCTCTTGCCAATCTATTCCCCGTGTCCACAACCATCCTCCATAACCACGATAAACAGTGCGACCAGCAAGCATTGGAACTAAGTGGTTGTGATTTTCGGCCGTGAGGAAAATGGAGCTTTTTTCAGTATTTTTAACGATCCACTCAGCAATTTTTAAATCATCTTCAGTATACAGTTTCCAAGAAGTATTCAAAAACCAAACCATGGCGATAAATCCTGATAAAATGGTGAAAATAAATAAAAAAAGAAAAAGGGATTTTCCAAAGTTGCCTTTTTGAAAAATAAAATAAACTGACTCAGCACAAGCTATGGCCACAAAAATTAACCAAAAAAAGAAAATTAAAATGTTGTCATAATCATAAGGCTGAAACTGAATGATATTGGGAAGAAGAAAAAAGAGATTAGAGAAAGAATACAAAATTTTATTTTTCTTTGAGCTGACAAAAAAAGCCATTAAAAAAAGAGGCAAAAACAATCCCAGGTTTTTTATCCAAAAAATGATAAAACCGACCAAACTTTTAGGTGCCACCCATCCCAATTTCAGAGAAAGAAAATTTTTCAAAAAAGAAGCTTTTGGAAAGAAAAACGGCAATTGAAAAATGGCGAATATTCCCAGGGGAACAAAATAATAAATCATCTCTTTTTTTCTGTAAAAGAGAGCGATTGTAAAAATCAAAATGGTAGTGCAAAAAAGAGAATAGGCATGAAACAAAAAAGAAAGGCCTGCCAAAGATCCGAGGATCACCAACTCTTTCTTTTTGATTTCTTTTTCTTCAAAAAGAAAAGGTAAAATTACGCAAAGGGTGAATAAGGAAAAAGCTAAACCAAAAGGAAGAGCTCTCCGAGGAAGAAGGGTGGTGGTAAGATTGCCAAACTGATAGCCCAATTCAGGAGCATTAGTGTAATCTCTTTGGTGGTTGTTTAATAAAGCCCAAATTATATTGTTTCTTGCATTTTCTTTAAAAAAACTAACAAACCCTAAACCACCAGAAAAAATTAAAAAAATGATAGATAAAACAGCGACAAATTTCTTTTTTGTAATTTTGATTCCAAAGCAATAAACTAAAGAAAAGAAAACAACAACATTCAAAATGTTGGGTAGCAAAATAGACCATCTCATTTCAAGGTTAAGAAACTTTAAAATTGCCGAAAAAAAATCCACCATAAAGTAATATCTTAATCTATGGCCAGCATAAATTGGTTCTTGAGGAGGGAAATTGTCTGAATTGGCAAAGGAATTAACTAAAGAAAGATGATAAGCTACATCTCCCCAGTTATTCGGTCCAGCATAAATTCCATCAGCTTTTTTAGTCAAAACACTTTTTATGTTTATAAAAATTGAAAAAATCAGCAAAAAAACGAAAAGGATCATTTCAAATTTCCCAATTTTAAAACGGAAACTTATTTTTTGTCTGAAAAAATAAAGAAGGATAATCAATAAGAGCAAAGAAAAGAAAATTCCCGTTTTCATACTTTCGAAAAATAAAGCTGGCAAAAAAGCTAGCCAGCTAGCGACGATTGTTCCCAAAAGATAACTCCCTAATATCTTTTCAAAATCGCTCAATTTAAAACCTGAGGTCAAAAATAACCCCACCAAAAAAATCAAACCAAGATAGAAAATAGCGAAAAACATTTTTATTGAAAAGGGTTCATTAACATTTGGATGTTTTCCATTCTAACTGGAGAAACTTCTTGCCCGTAGCTTACCGGACTGAGATAAAAAAACAAAAAGAGCACTATTAAGATTATTGAAAGAAAAACAATTTCTTTCGTTAGGTATTTGTTGACCAAGATAGCCAAAATGAAAATAGCAATAACTAAAGCTGGTAAATAGTGATAGAGGAAAAGACATCTTTTGATAAAGAAAAACGGAAAAAAGTTTGAAAAATAGGCGATGAATAAAAAATCTTGATGGAGAAAAAGCAATTTTCTCTCAGTGACCAAATACAAAAAAGAAAGAAAGACAGCCAAACTGCTTCCCAGCCAAATAATAGGATTTCCTGCTAAATAAATTTTAGCATTTCCCCTCACCCAATAATAAATTGGCTTTTGCCCAAAAATCCAATGATACCATTTACTCTCATCAGGATGCCTGCTCGTAACTCCGACTAAATTATTGTGTATCTCACGGTTTAAGTTAATAAATCCTTCAAGAAAAAATTTTTCTTTTTGTGCGTTTTCTTTGAGAAGAAAAAAATGGAGATAGAGGGTTAAGGTATAGATGGTAAATGCCAGCAAAAAAATCAAAAGGAAATTTTTCAAAAAAGAAACTAAACGATGGTAGCTAAAATCTTTCTTTTTTAGCCAATCATAAAAAAGATAAATTCCTATTGCCAACAAAGTACTCGCGCCTGTCCATTTTACACTGATGGCCATTCCTGAAGAAAGTCCTGTTAAAATTAACCACCACCATTTTTTGCTTTCTAACCAAGAAAAAAAACTAAAAAGACTAAAAATAATGAAAAAGACCAACTGGCTATCTAACAAAATAAACCGAGACTGAGTCAAAAGAGCATTATCAAAAAGGACAAAAAGCCCTCCCAAAATAGCAGTTTTTGATGAATGAGTAAGCTTTTTTAAAAACAAAAAAACTAACGGTACCAATAAAGCGCCAAAAAGAGCGGGAACAAATCTGAGCCAAAATACATTATCTTTGTATAAATCACCAATAAAAGAAACTGAATTTTCCTTAAAATTGAAGTCAAAAAGCCATCCCATAAAAGCAATGGTAAGCATTCCGAGCGGAGGATGTAGAAGATAAAAATTTTTTTTCAGATGATAATTTTTGACATAATTAAAAAAGTGCACCTCATCGAAAACTACTTCTTTTGGATAATTGAGGTAGGAAAATCTGGTAACTAAAGAAAAAATAACCAAAATAATAAAGAAAATTTTTTCTTTTTTCTTTGACATTTTTTCTCTTTAACTTAAATTTTGGAAAATATATCCAACTCCCTCTTTAAAAGAAATTGGGGCATAATTTAAATCTTTCTTTGTCGTTTTTGCCTCCAGGGGTTTTGTTTTTAACCATTTTTTCACCTGATAAGATTGAATGGGACTGCTTGGAAAAATTTTTTCAAAAATCTTAAGGAGCGTCAAGAAAAGAAAGGGTGGCAAAGGCAAAATCAGCCTTTTTAAATTTTGAGCTTGAACCAAAATTCTTAAAATTTCAACAAAATCGTAGCCTTTGCCACCTGGCAAATAGTAAATTTTGTGATTTGAAATTGGATTTTCAAGAGCAGTTAAGATTGCTTGGCAAACATCGCCAACAAAAACTGGCTCCATATAACAATGAAC
>CALHEE010000022.1 GCA_938023415.1 Minisyncoccota bacterium
TTTTCTTTTTATTCTTGAAATTTGATGGTTAAAAAGATTGAGTTGAGGAATGGCTTTGGCCACCAAGATTATTTCTTTTAATTTTTGATTGAGGTTTTCTAATTTATAATTTTCAATCAATTCTTTGTAAGTTTTCCAGTCCACTTTTTCATTTTTAATAAGGGTAAAGAGATCTAAATAATCTTTCTCTCCTTTTGTTGTCCCTCTCCTCTCCAAGTAAGTGGCAATTTTTAAAATTAGAAGTATTTCAGGGATTGGAACTTTAAAACCTTCGATGGATTGAAGATAGTTTTTTATTTCTTCAATTGGGAATTTTAAATCAGAAAAATAGGGTAAATAAATATCGATATCAATCTCCTCAACTTTTGCTTCGTATTTTTTTAGCCTTTCGTTTTTAAAAATGCTGAATTCTTTTTTAAATTTTCCTAGCTCATCGTAATCAATGACAATATCAATATCTTTTGATTTCAGGGTCTTTGTGTAAAAATAAATTGCCCAACCACCAATTAAAATAAAATCAAATTTTTTCTTTAAATCTTGAAGGATTTTGAAACTTTTTTCAGTTATTAAATCGTGATAAAATTCTACCATTTTATTTAAGGATTTTTTCCTTCAAGGAATTTAAAAAATCTTTGGCGTACCATTCTGGCAAATTCCACAAATCAACAAAATTTTGGCAATCTGGAGTAATTTTGCCAAAATCTTTGAGCCAAGGGTCGGCTTTTAGAACAATTAAATTTTGGTACCCCTTTTGAAGAGGAAATCTTTTTTTAATTTCTTCCAAATTCTTTTCTTCAATGTAAACATAAACTTTATCATAATCTGCTGGAGCTTCTTTATATTTTCTCAAAAAAGCACTATAGGCAGCAAAAATTACTTGGGGAGGCATCTCCCCTTCAATCTCAAAAACTCCTTTTTTTAATGAAGTTTGATAAATGATGTCTCTTTTAATTTTTCTAAAAGTTGCCCACAAATATAAAAATTTTTCTAGGTCTCTAACTTTAAATCCCCTTTTTCCCTCAATCGCCCCAATTTCTCTTGGGATTTTTAAAGCATTAAAAACGGTGCTCAATGAAAAACCGTATTTTTGAGCTAACTCCTTTTGAGTAAACTCAGTTTTTTTATTTTCAATGACTTGAAATAAAATTTCTCGCCAAATTATTTCGTTTTTTCTCATATTGTTTCGCTTTTTAAATTAAAGAATATATCTTGTTTCTATATTATTCGAAACAAGTCTTTTGTCAAGAATTCCACTTCCGATTGCCTCAAGTTAAATCTCCTCTATCTTTTTCCTTCCCAAAAATATGAGGAATTTTGTTTTTTTTTTAGAAATTTTGATAATCTGAAATACTTAAAATTCCTCAATCTTTGGTTTCATTTTAATTTAAATTGAAACAAGGGCAGATCAACAGCTCGAACTTCACTCAATGGCGAAATACCTGCGCCAGTAAATGATAAATGAGCCAAAATTATCGTGTCAATTTTTTCATCTTTTGGAACCGTTGCCAGAATGTAATAATACCTTTCAGTTAAATTTTTCTTTTTTTCTTCTATTTTTGGATCTTGTCTGTCTTGGCTTCCATAACAAATTTTCTTTTCAAGATTGCAAGCTCTGCCAACGATTCGATATTTAATTAAATCAGACATTAAACCTAACTCTCCCTCTTTCTTTTCAAGTTTTAATTTTAAATAAATAATTTTGTTTTCATTTTGAGCCTCAAAGTTTCCTACTTGTAATTTAAAATTTTGTCCTTCTTTAAAATCTTCAATTGTCAAATAAAAAGGAGAGTTTTCGTTAACAAAAGATCCTGTTTGAATGACTCTTTTTGTTTCGCCTAAATTAATAGTTTTAATTTCCCCTTTTTGAAGATTGGCAATATATTCTTTTGAAAAATTATCGTCTAATCTTGATGGTTCCAACAAAACAGGCTTTTTCTTTTCTTGAGAAATACTAAAAATTGCCAAAAGAATAAAAACTGTAATTCCAATGAATAAAAATTTTAAAAACTTCCTCATAATTTTTTATTTTAAACAAAAACTGGCTTTTTCAAACCACTGGCTCATTTCCACCATTTGAGCCAGTTTATAATATTTAAGCTAATATTCTCTTTATCGCCAAAAAGGAGGATTTGATGATTGTACAATTGCGAGAAGGGAAAATTCAATTAAAGATCTCTCCCTCCCTTCTTGGAAGAACCTTACTGGAACAATCCTCCCCCACCTCCGCCACCTCCACCTGTTGTTTTCACTTCTAGCCAATTGGAAAAAACTGCTCGATTAATAAAATAATATCCAGGCCAACTAATACTGCCATAGCTTTTGGGAATTTCAGAAAGAGATTGCCAGGGACTAGTTGGGTTGCCTTTGTTGTCTATCCAAGCCCACAAAAAGAGATCAGGTCCTGTTTTCTTGAAGGCATAGCGCCTACCATCAGTTGTTACTAAATTGGGACTGTAAAAAATACCTAAAGGAAAAATTTCAACATAATAAGTGCCAGGGGAAAGTCGCAAAGTGATGCTTTGAGGATCAGTTAAAATATAGGCATTAGCGCCAAAAGAAGAGTAAACTGCTGGGAAATCACCATAAAAATTGTTGTTGACTAAAACACGATACCCCCAAATGACACTACATTGAAAAGAAGGCACCCACTCATTATGAAGTTCTTCTTCCCAAGAGGGCATGGAAGGGCGGGCAGAAAAAGAAACAGTCGCTTCGCCAGCACCAGTAGTTGCTCCCTTTGTCATCGGAACCTTCTCTTGAGCAGAGCTTTTCTTCCAACTTACTTTTCCTTCCCATTCTTGAGAACTGCCAAAAGTCCAATAAAATTTAATTTTGACAAAATATTCTTTCCCAAATTCTGGAGCTAAATGATCTGGATAGTAACTCCTGGCAATCTCTTCTTTTAAAATAGCTTCTTTTACTGGAGCATCTTCTTTATCGTTTAAAGGAACGACAAAATTACAACCATTTTCGATCGGACCTATCCCCTGCTCCATTCCTTCTTGAGGTGGGAAATAAATATCGCAAGCAGGAGCTCCTATTCCTTTAGCTGGCTCCCATTTTACTTTCATGTTCAAGTAAACAGTGTTTGGGTCTTCACTCTCTGTCAAATAAACATCCAAAACAGAAAGAGAAACTTTTTCAGGGGTGGATAAGCTCTGATCACTTTCTGAGAGTTTTTCTTTTGGTATTTTTTTAATTTTTAATCCGAAAAACCCAATTAAGACTATGAATACAATTATTAAAAGAACTACTTTTTTCATTAAGTTGAAATTGAGTAACTATTTATGGTTTTTTGACCTTTTTTCGCTTTCAAGCTAAGGCCTATTTTTAGCTGACTGGAGATTGTGGTATGCTCATTTTTCTCTTTTTTACAATTTTCTTTAAGAGAAAGAGAGAAAGGGCAATCGTCACTAAAGATGCAAAAATTAGGGAAAAAATATTATGTAAGATTTTTGAAATCAAAATGGTAACTAAAGTTAAAGAAAGCGTCACCAGAAAAGTGAAAATGCCGACAATTATCCTACTTAGTGTTCCAAAGATTGGCAGAATATCTAACAAAACACTAATTGGTCCAAAACATAGCAATAAACCAGTCCACATCATAAAAAAGCCCAAAAATCTAAAAATCCAGATGCTAGTTACATGCTCTGAACGAAGCTTTGCGACTGCCTCATTTCGCGTTCCAAGAAAAAGGCGGTAGATTGGGCGATTATCTTTGTAAAAATAAGGTTCAATCCTGTCGTCCTTCAGTTGACCAAAAATAGTCCCCTGAAAACCCGAAGGAAGCGCGCTATAACTGATGCGCAAATCTCCAATCTGAGGGTTTTCAAAGGTTCCATTTGGGCTGTTTTTGATGAACAAATAAGTATCGTTTGCCAAAACCACATTTTCGTTCAAAACTAATTTTTCCGGGGATAAAAATAGTTTTCGTAATTGTGGTAAAATAATGTTCTGAGGGTTAAAATAATAAGCTCCAATTTTTGCTTCCTTCGCATAAAAGTATTCACTTTCTAAGGTTTTTTCGGGATTCGTATGTCCTTCAGGATATTTAAAGGAACTAGCAGAAGGCGGATTTTCTGTCCATTGTTTGTAATACCTATAAGTTGTTTCTCTTGTTTCTGATCCCCCTACATTAGTTTTACTTTTAGTTTCCCTCTTTTCTACCCAGGCATACATTTCCACCGTGCGTTTAAGTGCAATGAATTTATCAGGTTTCAGAAAAAGGTTATCGCCAATTTCTTCCTCCGTTTCTACTCTTCCGGTAACAAAAACTAATTTTCCTTGTAAGGTTTGATCAGTGGTGATTTTACTTGAATCTACCTCTATGGCCTTGCTCGCAATTTTTGACAGATCAGTTCTTCCTTCGTTCCAATAAAGTAAAGCAAAGGAGCCGAGAAACAAAATGATACCCAAAATTGCAAGCTTTAAAGACTGCTTAATTCGAGTTGTGTAACCAATAGTTTTTGTTTCTTTAAATTCTTCAACCATAATTTTTTATATTTTAAAAATTGACCTTTAAAATATCTTAAAATCAAAACTTCAAAAAATCAAGTATCGCGTTTAATCTGGCAACAATTGTCATAACTCCTTTTTTAGTTTGCTCTATTCTCTCATTAGTGGTGTGCAGAAATTGTTAAGGCATTTGATGTTGAGCTGACCTCCAAATCCAGTACAAAAATCAGGGCATTGTCTTGAAGTGTCAATAAAATTTTTGTTGCCAAAGGCGCATTGGCCTGTTTCTTTATCTACTCCACAAGTACAATCTCTGTCAGTTTGACAGGAAAGTTTTGCTATTTGTGAGAGCAAACCTGGAAAAGATGATGATTTTGATTCACAAGCTTTTAGATCTTCACTTTGGAAATTTAGTAATTCTCCATCTATACCAAAGTCAGTGAGAGTAATTGAGGGGCTTTTGCCTTCAATTGTGTCTCTGTTCAAGACTCCATAAGTTGGGATATCCAGGGAAAGCCAAAGATCGCGACTTCCCAATGTTCCTATTTCTGCTCTAAACTTAAAAAACCTTGATTTTCTTTCCAGATTCTAAAGTCATTTCTTCGCCAACAAAATTCCAACTTGAAGGATCAACCTGATGCTCTTTTTCTATCCTCTTTTTGTCAAAATATTTTGAAATATCTTACTATCATAGATAGTTTCCACTCCTGCCAACAGTTGGCGTTTTTTCCATTTTCATTAATGAATAATTTTTGCCCCCTCTTTTCAATTCAATGCCATAGTGCTCTTTACCTTTAATTGGCAAAAAATCAGTTTGACTAATACTCTCCCGACTTTCTCTTCCTTTTTTCGCCAATAAATCTAATTCCATATCCTTCCACTTTGTCCTCTACCCAAGCTTCATTTTTAAATCCAATCCCTCTAATTTTGTAAAAATTCTTTTTCGCTCCTTACTTAGGAACCTCGTATCCTTTGGAAACTCCATATTTCCATGCTTTTCTTGCCAGTAAAAAGACTCATCCTCCAACGACCAAAAAGATTGAAAATACAATCCATTGAAGAGCTTTTTATCCCCCCTAATTATTAACCCTTAAAATTTAAATTGTTATCCGGGTCTTCCGATTATCGGCTATGATTTTTTTCCTTACGCCTTATTAAAAGGAAAACAAGTCAATGATCCTCGCCCAAATTGGTTTTTTGATTTTTAGGATGTTGGCAGATAGGGCATCAACTTTTGTCTGAACTGGAATTTTCACTGGAATTATTCCTAAAAATTTCTCTTCTTTTTTCCCTTTCGTTTCGTAAACTGGGATTTCGTTTTCCACTTTCAGGAAAACTTGCTCTATTTTTTGGGGTACTTTTTGAACGACTACTTGAGTAGCCTGACTGGGTAAAACATGAATTGAAATTTCTGCGTGTATACTCTCAATTTTTATTGTCTGGTCTTCTATTTTTATTGGATTTCGAGTTTCAGCCACTACATTTTCGTGCTCAATTTTTGTTATTTTCTTTTCTCTATCAACCTCAATTTGAACTGTTGTTTCTCTTGTTGCTGGTGTTTGAACCTCAACTGAAATTTTTGGCATTCCTTTTGTCTCTATTCCTTTAATCTCTAGACCTTTGCCCTCAATTAAAACTGGCCTTCCGAGTACTGGATCAATTTCAATTTTTGCTGTTTTTGGCAACTGAATCACTGGAATGAAAGAAACTTTCGCTTCTTTTTCTTCTCTTAATTCTTTACAATCTTGCGGACAATTTTCAGGAGTTTCTGGACATGGACATCCAATTGCCATGCAGACAATCTCTTGGCAGATGCCATCGCCACAAAGGTTTTTACAACTTT
>CALHEE010000023.1 GCA_938023415.1 Minisyncoccota bacterium
AAGGAAAAGCGATTATTATATTTTCTCATCATCCCTTTGTAGGGAGTCTAAAATATGGCTTCACACTTGGACCTTCTCCTCTACCAAATGAATTAAAAGAAATTCAAGAAATTATTAGGAACCAAAACGTAATTAGCAACTTTGGGGGTCATATTCATAGTTTTGAAGAAATACATGGTAGATCCCCTCAGTACGCAAATGCTAATAAAATTTATGAACCGGTAAATAATACCCAAATCCTTACTACTGAAGCTTTCATGGTGGGCTCTAACGGCAGAGGAGTAGAAAAGGAAACAAACGAGAATGGAGTAAAAGATAGTAAAAAAGGAATTATCAGAATTGTAAAAATTTTCGACATTCAAAACTTTCATCCTAACAATTGGGAAGTTACTGAAACTGGTGATGAATTTTTAGCCTTTAATCCTTCTCTTAATTTTGGTTTTTCATTACGAAGACATTTGAATTTCCCTTGTGTTGAAGTAGAAGCAAGTTCCTTTACTGAAAAGCCTTTTACAATCTTTTGGGATTTTGGAGACAATACAACTAGTAGTGAAAAAGAGTACACAAAATGTTATGATTTAGCTGGGAAATACAAAATCACTTTGACTTTAAAGGATCCAAAATCTGAATTTAAAGAAATTATTTGGAAAGAAATTGAGATAAAAGAAGGCATCTTTCCAAAAACAATAAAGAGAACTCAGAGACAAATTGAAGAAGGAATTGAGTTTATTTCCGAAAGAGCCAAAATGACTTTTGATAAAATTGGTCAATTTGGCAAAGACAAAGTGTGGATATTAAAAAGAAAGTCGTCAGCAACACCAATAGGGATTTTCGATGTAGATTTTGAGAAAGCAGAAGACAAACTAGAACTAGAAGGATTGATAGTAGACACAGAAAAAATAAATAAAAAATCCATTCTTTATATGGAAAAATGGCCAGCAGCAGTTGAAAGGTCGAAAATTTTATTTTTACCAATAAAATGAAGAGAGATTTAAAATTATTCTTTTCATTTGTACTCGGAATAGGTGGTTTAATTTTATTAATTTGTAACCTAATTGTGGAGATGTTCCTCCCCGTAGCTACCCCTTCTAATTTAGGAGAAATACTTTCTAAAAGAATTCGTTATACTCTCGGCACGCCTTCAGAAGTTTTATTCATTTTAGTTTTTCCACTTTCTTTAATTGGGTTATTTTTAGGGATTAAGGCACTAAAGAGGAAGATAGCAATTTTAGCTATCATACTCAACGCCCTCAACCTCCTTTTTTCCCTCTTTATCGCATGGCTTTTGTTTGGCTTAGCCAGAGGACTATGAAAAATAAAAATTACATAACTTTATTCCAAGATAAGCTTGTCGTTTTATTAACCTTGTCTTTATTCTTGGTAGGTTTTGTTTTTGCCCACCAATTGCCGATAGAAGAAGGTCAAGTTTATGTTTGTCCTTTGGCGACAAAAATAGAAGAGATAAATCCACGATGCCAATGTCGGATTGATTTAATTTTGGGAGAAACAGTGACAAGTATTTGCCCAATTGATGGTAAAACTTACGAAATGACCTTAACAATTACTGAATACGAAGGCAAGGAATACTATGCCATTTTAGGATTTGAAAATGGTGGAGCAGGAGTAAATTTAAAGCCTCAGGCAAAAATTTCTGGAAAGCTTGAAGGACTTGTGGGAGAAAATTTAAAGTTTAGCGCAAAAGACTCTTTCGATCCAAACGGTGATCCATTAGAATTTTGGTGGGATTTTGGCGATAAATATTCAGCTAAAGGAGATTTTGTCTCTCATGTTTATGAAAATCCTGGAACTTACATTTTAACCTTAGTGGTCGATGATGGTTTGGCCTCCTCCACCGCCACCACTACCTTAACCATTTTTTCAAAAAGCTTTTTTAGTGGTTTTGGTGGCAATTTTTCTTCTCAAAGAGAAGGAGAATCAGAAAGAGAAATTACTAAAGAGGAGAAAGAAGAAAAAATTTTCTCTAAAGAAACCAAATTTTTAGCTCCCACTCCTCAAAAAACGACTTTTAACTTTTCAGCTCAAGAGAAAATTTTAAACTTGGAAACACCAAACAGAGAGGAATTAGTAAAAAAAGAAATGGAAAGACCTCATTCTCAAAAAGAAGTTTTTCTTGCCAGCTTAGTGGAAGTAATAAAAGGGAAAATTTTAATTTATTTTGCATTTTTGAGTATTTTAATTTTTTTGATTTTTGGTATTTTTAAAGTAATAAAACATTTTTCATCAAAAAGAGAGCTCAGCTAAAATGCAAAAAGTTCTGAAAGTTTTTTTCTTTTTTGTTGGCCTCTCAACATTTTTCTTTGGAGTTTTTTATTTTTTCAGGTCAATTCCCAGCCAATCGCTTTTGGCTCAGATTGCAGGTTTTGACCAAAAAGAAAAAATTTTTGAAGAAGAATTTGGCAATTTAAAGAGAGAAATTAAAGCTCTTAGAGAAAGTTTGAGCGAAAGAGAAAGTAAGAATGAGGAAATATTGAAAAACCTTCAAGAAATCAAAGACCAAATTGTTTTCTTGCGAAAACAAATTAACGCTTCAAAGGCAGAGAGTGAAAACTTAAAAAAAGAGAAAAAGATCTCAGAAAAAAAAGAAATAATTTGCCAGTTTCAATCAAAAGAACCAAAAAGAGAAGTTATCTTCAATGAAATTTGTTGGATGGGAGATGAAGACTCTCCAGCTAACGAATGGTTCGAATTAAAAAACATTTCTCAAAAAAAGATAAACTTGAGCGGTTGGCAGATTTTAAACAAAAATCAAAAAATAAAAATTTTTATAGAAGAGATAGAGCTTTTGCCTGGAGAAATTTTTCTTTTCAAAAGAGGGGATGATTTCACTGGTGCGATTAAAAACTCACAAGAAGCTTTGTTTTTGTTTGACGAAGATTGCAACCTACAAGACATAGTTGAGGCTAACCCAAATTGGCCAGCAGGTGACAACAAAACAAAAAGGACAATGGAGAGAAAAGAAGATCTTAGCTGGCAAACGAGCGAAGAATCAGGGGGAACGCCAGGAAAAGAAAACAGTAAAGGTTTTGTAATTTTGGAGGAAAAAGAGCAGGAAAAAGGGCAAGAAAAAGCTGAACCAAAAATTTCTCTCAAATATCCCTCAGAGATTTTCTCTCGAAAAGAATTTGAAGTTTTATTATCAGTTTCAGATTTAAAATACGACACTTATGATGTCAAAATTTCAATTTTGAAAATTTCTGAGGAGAGAGAGCAGGAAAGAACCATCTCTGAAATTTCTTTTACTGACGAAGAATGGCAAGATTCTTACAAATATCTTTCTAATGTTTTCACTGGAAATTCTTTCGCTGGGAAATTTAAATTAAGAATTCCTCAAGAATTTTCTGGAGAAGCTGAGATTTTAGTCAAAATCAGAAACAAAAATAAAAAAATCGTCGCTGAGGTTAAAGAGAAGATAGCAGTTCAAAGATTACAAGAGATTGTTGAAACGCCTGTCATTAAAACCTTCCCTCCTCCAACCCAATCATCTGCTCAAAATTTGTTGAGCAATGAATTTTTTGAAGAATGGGAGGAGGGGAAACCAAGATATTGGGAGTGGTCTGGAGCTCCCTCCAGAATCAGTCAAATTTCAGAAGGATTGGTAGGTAATTTTTCTGTAGAATTAACCTTAACCACTTCAGATTACAAAGGAATTTATCAATTTGGTAAGCCAATGGATTCGGAAAAAACTTACTATGCTCAATTGTGGTTAAAAGGAAAAGGCGTGGTGAGATTAGGGATAAAGTATCCTGGGAGTAATTATGTTTATTATGGCGAAGAAACAATCATCGATAGTGAGAACTGGACTACAATTTCTCTTTCTCGTAAGCCTGCAAATAGTGGAGAAAACGGAGGAATAAAGTTAAATGTCAAATACGATGAAACTAAAGGAATTCCCTCTGGCTCAAGACTAATTATCGGTGCTGCCTGGTTTTCAACTTCTCCACCTCCTCAAAATTGGCCCCGTTAATCTCTCTTTTCCCCACACTAATTTTTACCAAAATTAATTCACATCCCCTTTTAAATTGTTACTCATTATTTTGCCATGGCAAAATAATGTGCTACAATTGAGTTGGGGGAGGAAAAGGTGGGTTGGAAAGGAAATGATGACAAAATATAAATATTATTTTAAAAAACCAAGATCGGAGATTGTGAAGGATATTCTTTATTGGTTATCTGTAGCCGGAATGGTAGCAATTGCTGCTACTTCTCCCTATTTTGGAATCAACTTGGTAAGAGGAATTAAAAAGTGGATGAAGTATAAAGATAAATTAAAGAAAAAAAGAATCACTTCTACATTTAAGAGATTGATGAAACAAGGAGCGATAGATGTTAAATGGCAAGGAAAGCAAATTTATATTTCTTTGACGGAAAAAGGAAAGAAAATGGCGGGATGGCTCCAAATTGATGCGCTAAAAATCAAGCCTCCAAAAAAATGGGACAAAAAATGGCGAATAGTGATTTTTGATATTTCACAATTAAAAAGAATTTATCGGGAAGCTTTTCGAGGAAAATTAAAAGAGTTAGGTTTTTACCCTCTCCAAAAAAGTGTTTGGATTCATCCGTTTGATTGCCGTGATGAAATAGAATTACTTAGAAATTTTTTCGGCTTAAGTCACAAAGAGATGAGATTAATTGTTGCTGAAGATGTTGGCCCTGATCATTGGCTAAGAGCAAAATTTAAATTGTAACCAATAATATTGCCATCGCCTTTTTAATGTGTACCAATTGGGGGCCTCCTCTTTACATTTTCTGTTTTTAAATTTATAATAAAGAAATTATTAGATGTCCCATTGATGTCCTATGGAAAAAGGATTTTTAATTCAAATAACTAATGAGCTTTATAGGATAACACGCCTTTTTCCTAAAAAAGAGCCTTTAAGATATAAGATGAGAGAAATGGCTAACGAAATTTTGTTAAAATGTTTGAGAAACCCTACTCCAAACCCTATTTTGAAAGATCTTGAAGTTTTAAACTCTTTTTTGGAGGTGGCAAAAAACCAAAATTGGGTCTCGCCAAAAGAACTCTTGAATCTTCAAAAAGAATATAGTAAGTTAGGTGAAGAGATATTAAAAAGCGAGATAGAAAAGAAAAGCACTTTTCCTAAACCTTCTTTACCAGAAACTCCTCAAAACAAAGATAGCGAACCCCTCCTTACAGAAAGAGAGAAAAAAATTTTAGAAATGTTGAAAGAAAAAAGAAAACTTCAGGTTTGGCAGGTAAAACAGATCTTTCCCCAGGTAAGCAAAAGGACTTTAAGAAGAGACTTTACCAGATTACTAAAAAAAGGATTAATTGAGAGATTGGGCGAAAAAAATCAAGTTTTCTATCAACTAAAAGAATAAATTCTCATGTCTAACCCTAAAAAAGAATTTAGTCGTATTTACACACAATACATCGATAAAATTTATCGATTTATTTTTTTTAAGGTCAATTCTCCACAGATTGCCGAAGACCTAACCTCAGAAACCTTTTTGCGGGGCTGGGAAGTTTTTAAAAACGGTAATCCGAAAATTGAAAATATTTCTGCTTTTTTGTATCAGATAGCGAGAAATTTGGTCGCCGATTTTTACCGAGAAAAAAACAAAATTCAGGTTATTTCAGCAGAAGCTGAGGGCTCTCTTCCTGACCCGAGAATCGATTTGGAAGAAAAGGCAAAATTAGATTCTGATTTAGAAAGAGTGAAAAAGGCCCTAGGTCAATTAAACGAAGATTATCAAAACGCGATCATTTGGTATTATATTGATGGCCTACCTATTCAAGAAGTGGCCCATCTATTAGGTAGGACAAAAGAGGCCACGCGTGTCCTCATCACGCGGGCAATAAAAACTTTAAGAAAGAAGTTAGATGAGGAAATAGTGTAACAATTGCCTTAAAAAATCGTCATCATTTATGATGGAGGAAAAAGAGGTCATTGCCAAATTGAAGGCATTGCGCCAGATAAAGCCCGACAAGAGATGGGTTTTGTTGACTAAAGAAAAGATCTTGGGAAAAGAGAAGATTTGGTTTTTTCCTTTAATTAAGCCAGTTTATCTGGTTCCTTTTTTAGCTTTACTTTTAGGGTTGGGTGGAATTTTTCATCTCTCCCAAAAGGCTTTACCAGGGGAGAGGTTATATGCTATAAAGAAAATAACCCAAGAACTTAAAACAATTTTTGTTTCCAAGGAAGAAAAACCAAAAGTAGAATTAGAATTAACCGCCAAAAGATTAGAAGAACTTTGCCAGATTGCCCAAAATAATGATATTAGAAAATTACCCCCAGCGATCAAAGAAGTAAAGGAAACTTCTGAAAGAGCGGCAAAGAGTTTGAAAGGAGTGGCTAAGTTAGATCAAGAAATCATTGAAAAAACAAAAGAGATTGTTAAAAATAAAACATTAGCCCAAAAAACCTTAGGAACAGAAATTGAAACATCGTTAGACAAAGAACCATACAAAAGCTGGGCAGAAGATTTGCTAAAGAAACTTAGAGAAAGCTCCCTCACGGAAAATCAAACAGAAATGCTTCGAGAAGCTCAAGAACTTTTTGAAAAAGGAGATTTTGTGTCTGCTTTTTTAAAAGCGATTGAAATTAGCCAAATGAATAAGAACTAGTCGCGCTTGCTCGCGACTCAAAAGCTTTGGTCGCGAGCCAAAAGGTCGACGCGACGAAATAAAAATATAAATTAAGGAAGAATAAAAAATGAATACCCTTAGAAAAATCGTTGCTGGATTGACAGTAGTGGGGATGATGTTGGGCGGGACAGGAAGCGCCTTGGCTGCTTTAACTGAGGCTCAAATCCAATCCATTTTGAACCTCTTGCAGTCTTTTGGCGCTGATCCTGTAACTATTGCCAATGTCGAGAGCGCTTTGAGAGGAATTCCAGTGACACCTCCGCCAGCAGAAGGAGTGCCTTCAGCTTGTGTTGGGGTAACCTTCACCAGGGATTTGGCTCAGGGGATGTCAGGAAATGATGTCAAATGCTTGCAAGCTCTCTTGAAAGTTGAGCCTCAAACTGGTTATTTTGGACCTTTAACCTTTGAGGCAGTGAAAAGGTTTCAAGAAGAGCATGCAGCAAGAATTTTGACACCTCTGGGTCTCACTTCTGGAACAGGATATGTTGGTGCCAGAACAAGAGCTGTCTTAAATGAAATGTTAGCTCCAGCTCCAGTTCCACCAACTCCTGGACCAGCTCCCACACCAACTCCTACACCAACCCCAACACCCACTCCAACCCCTGGAACTGAAGGTTCACTCTCAGCAAGTTTGTATCCAACGCCTGCCAATGTAGAGGTGAAAGAGGGAGAACAAAACAAGGCAATAGCTGCCTTCAAAGTGGTTGCTCGGGGTTCTCCAATTAAGTTAGACAGAATTGACCTGGTCTTCAACAAAAAGCCCCACCGCTGTTTCACTTACTTGTCACTCTATGAGGGTGAAAATCCTATTAAAGGAGTGACAGTAAGTAAAGAGATTGTCACTGAAGAAGGCGGTGCATACAAAATTAGATTGACTGGTTTAGATTACACCGTTCCAGAAGGGACGACAGGAAAAATTTTAACTGTTAGAGTAAGCGCAGTTTCAACTTATCCATCAGATTGTTCAGGTTCTCCCACCCTCAAAATTCTAAAGGCTGGAATTAGAGGAACAGATACTCTTGGCTTACAGCAATACGCACCAGATATCGACCTCGAAAGGACATTTTCTTTTGGATCAGCAGTTTCTGGAAACTTAGTTTCCTCTCTATCTGCTGATACTCCAAAAGAAGGGTTAGCTATTATTGCCAAGACTGGTACCACGGAAATTGAATTGTTAAAATTCAATGTTA
>CALHEE010000024.1 GCA_938023415.1 Minisyncoccota bacterium
TACAGATCAAATTGATATTAAACCTAAGATTTCAGGAGAGGTTGAAGAAATCTTTGTTGAGAAAGATGAAAAGGTAAGAGAGGGACAATTACTTTTGAAACTGAAAACGAAAGATTATGAAAGAGCAATTGAAGAAGCAAATTTAGCTTTAGATAGCGCAAAAGCCACCTTAGAAAATTTAAAAAAGAATAGAGAAAATTCAGAAAAAGATTTAAATGAGGCTTTTAGAGAGGCATTTAAAATAATTTCTGGAACTTTTAAAGAACTCCCTCAGCTAATGGAAACTTTAGAACCAATCTTTACTAAAAGCAGTTATCAGGGAGATCAAGGAGATATTGATTATTATCAAAGCATAGTTTTCTTTTACGCAAATTCTCCTTATGTAAAAAAGGAAAAAGAAAATACCTTTTTGAATTTAAAGGAAAAGTACCAAACTCTCCGCAAAGATTATTTAACCTATTTCAGAGATTCCCCCGAGGTTTTAGAAAATTGGTTGGAAAAGACCTCAGATTTGGTGAAAGAAATTTCTGATTTAACTAGAAGTTCAAGAGATATTATTTCTTTTTACAAAGAAACGCTTTCAAAAGAAAATTTGATTTCTTCTATTCCTATTTTAATTACTGAAAATCAATTAAATCTTCTTTCCGATTTTACCACCAGTTTAGACCAACAATACTCAAGCATCTTTACTCTTTTGAAAACAATCAAACAACTCAAAGACACAATTTCAGATCTGAAAGATCAAATAGAAATTCAAGAAAAGACGATAAGACAAAAAGAAAATGCTTTAGAGAAAGCAAAAGAAAATTACGAAAATTGTTTTTTAAGAGCCCCGTTTGAAGGTAAAATTGCTAAAATAAATGTCAAAAAAGGAGATTTGATTTCCAGTGCAACGATTCTTTTTAATTTAATTTCAGATCAAAAAATTGCTGAAATTTCTTTAAATGAAATAGATGCGACAAAAGTGAAAATCGGACAAATGGTAACTTTAACCTTCGATGCCCTTCCCGATTTCACTCTTACGGGAAAAGTGAGTGAGATTGATACCGTGGGAACGGTTTCTCAAGGAGTGGTCAGCTACGGTGTGAAAATTATTTTAGAAGGAGACGATGAAAGAATAAAACCAGGAATGAGTGTCACAGCTGAAATCATTGTGGATAGTAAATCAGATGTTTTAGTTTTGCCAAATAAAGCAGTGAAATCACAGGCAGGAATTTATTATGTTGAGTTGGTTGAAATTCCGAACGAAAAGAGAGAAGAGTTTTTAAATAATCGTGCGGGAGTGATTTTGTCAACCCTGCCAAAAAGACAACAAGTTGAGGTTGGTATTTCGAACGATAAGTTAACTGAAATTTTATCTGGCCTAGAAGAAGGAGATATCGTTGTTTTGTCAACAATTACTCCAACAACTTCAGCTACTCGAAGAACTCAAAGGTTACAAATTCCAGGAATGGGAGGGCAAATGAGAATGAGATAGAAAGTGCAAAATGCAAAATTCAAAAATCAAAATGACAATTCAAAATGCAAAATTGTTTAATTCTTTTTTAGATTTTCATTTTGCATTTTGAGATTTGAATTTTGAATTTATTTTCATGTTAATTGAGATTAAAAATGTTACTAAAGTTTTCAAATCAGGAGAGGTTGAAACTGTCGCTTTAAGAGGCGTTTCTTTTTCTATTGAAAAAGGGGAATTTGTCGCGATCATGGGACCTTCAGGATCAGGAAAATCAACCTTAATGCATATTTTAGGATGCTTAGATAAACCAACCTCTGGTCAATATTTTTTTGAAGGTAAAGATGTTTCAAAACTTTCCGACGACCAATTGGCAGAAATGAGAAAAAGAAAAATTGGTTTTGTTTTCCAGCAATTTAACCTTTTACCAAGAGCAACCGTTTTAAGAAATGTGATGTTGCCTTTAATTTATGCTGGCGTTTCAAAACAAAAAAGGGAAGAAATAGCCAAATCAGCCTTAAGAGCTTCCGCTTTTCCGGAGGAATTTTGGTACCATTTATCAAACCAATTATCAGGAGGGATGATGCAGAGAGTAGCTATTGCCCGAGCTTTAGTGAATGATCCCGTTTTGATTTTAGCCGATGAACCAACGGGAAATTTGGATTCAAAAACAGGAGAGCAAATTTTAGAGACATTTGAAAATCTAAATAAGCAAGGAAGAACGATTGTTTTAGTTACCCATGAAAAATACATTGCCCAAAGAGCAAAAAGGATCATTTTTCTAAAAGATGGCCAAATTATTAGCGAGACAAAAATCAAAGAGAAGAAATTTTAAGAGAATTAAAGAATAATTTTCACTGCAAATTTCAAATTGCAACCTGTGGAAATATGAAAATTGGAGATTTAATTGAAGAAATAATTTCTGGAATTTCTGCAAACAAACTGAGATCTGGTTTGACCGTTTTGGGTATTGTCATTGGTATAGGTTCTGTCATTGCAATGATTTCTGTAGGGCAAGGAGCGAAATTTCAAATTGAAAGTCAAATTCAAACAGTAGGTTCTAATTTAATTGTCATTTGGCCAGGAGCCCAAAGGACTTTTAGTATTGCCACGGCTGCTCGGGGAACCGCCCAAACCTTAAAGATATCCGATGCCAAAGCAATAAAGAAAGAAATCTCTGGAATTTCTGGAGTGGCGCCAATCATTAATCGAAATTATCAAGTGGTGGCCCAAAATAAAAACACCAGAACCCAAATTGTGGGAACAAGCCCTGACATTCTTTTGGTTAGAAATTATCAAATTGATTTGGGAAATTTTTTTACAGAAAAAGAGATTGAGGCAAGGTCAAGAGTGGCAGTTTTGGGACCAATTACCAGGGATGATTTGTTTGGAGAGAATGCAAATCCTTTAGGCCAGATGATAAAAATTAACGGGATAAATTTTAAGGTGATCGGAGTAACAAAACCAAAAGGAGGAATGACTCTTTCTGAAGATGATTTAATTTTCATTCCTTATACTGTTGCTCAGACATTTTTTACCGGGAACGAATACCTTTCAGCCATTGCTGTTTCAGCCCAAAGTCCTCAAATTATCGATCAAGTAAAATCCCAAATCACTGATCTTTTAATGGAACTTCACAATATCAAAAATCCAGAATTAATTGATTTTACTCTTTTTACTCAAGAAGATATGTTGCAAATGGTAACCTCCGTTACTCAAACAATGACAATTTTATTAGCTTCGATAGCTTCAATTTCTTTAATTGTCGGTGGTATTGGTATTATGAATATGATGTTTACCAATGTCACTGAAAGAACGAGAGAAATTGGTTTGCGAAAAGCCATCGGAGCGAAAAATTCCGAGATCACCTTACAATTTTTGGGTGAGTCGGTAATGATTACTTTTTTTGGCGGAATTTTAGGAATAATTCTTGGATGGGTCTTTTCCTTTTTGATTTCTACTTTTGGAATAATCGCAACGAAAGTTTCTGCTTTTTCAGTAATTTTAGCTTTTGGTGTTTCAGCTTTAATTGGGATTTTGTTTGGTTGGTGGCCAGCAAAAAAGGCAGCTAATTTAGATCCGATAGAAGCTTTAAGATACGAATAGAGGCTTCATTATTCTCATTTACAACTTTTTGAGAAATTTTATTTTTCTCTTGAAAAAGAGGATAAAAGTAGCGGAAATGAAAGAGGTAAAAGAGGCAACAAGGAAAGGGAAGGTAAAATGATTTTTTCCTTCAGATGGTTGATTTAAAAGAGTGGGGAGTTCTTTTTTAATTTCAGGTTTTAAGATTTCAATCTTTGTTTTCGCCTCAGAAAAATTTCTTTTTCCAGTTTCTCTTATTCTTACCACAATCTCTGCCTCTCCTTCGTAGAGAGAAAATTCTTTTTTCAATCTTAGCTTAAATTTCTTTTCAAAAGATGGACCAGAAAACATCTCTTTAAGATAATAGAGAGAAGATTGCCATTTTCTTTCTCTTTCATTGTAAATTTCAGACAGAACCTTCTTTTCTTTTTGAATGGCAATCTTTAAATCGTAAGGAAGGTTATTTAAATTGGAGATTGACACCAGAACCTCAATTTCTTCATTTGCTAGAAAGCTTTTAGGGGAAGAAACTAAAATTTTCGGTTTTTGATTTCTTGCCAAGACAAAATTTTCCAAAATCAAAGACAATAAAACGAAAATTAAGAAAGCCACTTTTCTCTTCATTTTTTCATTTTATCAAATTTTTCATCTTAAACTCTAAGGTTTTGAGTTACGATTAATTCTATTTTGGTGTAAAATTAAAAAATGACCAAAGAAGAGATTGTTGAACTCATTTTAAAAGAAAATAAGTTTGAAAGCTTAAATCCTGTTCAAAGAAAAGCTTTCGAAATGGGAATTTTAGATGGAGAAAATTTGGTCGTCTCTTCTCCTACTTCTAGTGGAAAGACAATTTTGGCAGAACTAGCAGGTTTGAATGTCTCGTTGAACAAAGGCCAAAAAATGCTTTATCTCTCTCCGCTGGTGGCATTAGCTAGGGAAAAGTACGAAGAGTTCAAGAAAAAATACGAAAAATATGGAATTAAGGTAGCCTTAAGTATCGGAAATTATGATTCCTCCGATCCTTTTTTGGAGAAATATTCTTGGATCGTTTGTAGCAATGAGAAGGCTGATTCTTTAATCAGACACGAGGCCTCCTTCATTAAGGATGTGGGGTTAGTGGTAGCTGATGAAATTCATCTTTTAGATGATTTTGAGAGAGGACCCACTTTGGAGATTTTGTTGACCATTTTGAAAGAGATTTTGCCTAGCGCTCAATTTCTGGCCTTTTCAGCAACAATCAAAAACGCTGAGGAAATAGGGGAGTGGTTGGGAGCTAAAGTTTTAAAATCTGATTTCAGGCCTGTTCCTCTCTACAAAGGGATTTTGGTAGGAAACAAAATTAAGATGTTTAAAAGAGAGAGTTATGAACTGAGAAGCGATCTCTCTTTAGAAGAATCAATTGTTGAAGATACCCTCTTGAAGAAAAAACAATTGATATTTTTTTTATCCTCGAGAAAAAACGCTGAAGCTTTGGCAGAAAGACTTTCCAACTTGGTTTTTCATTTTTTAGAAGAGAAGGAAATAAAGGAACTGGAAAAAATTTCACAAAAAATTGAGAAGGCATTAGAAATTCCAACTGAGCAATGTAAAAAATTAGCAAATTGTCTTAAAAAAGGAGTGGCCTTTTACCATTCTGGTTTAGTTTTTTTCCAAAGAGTTTTAATCGAAGAAAATTACAAAAAGGGATTGATAAAGGTAATTACCTCCACCACTGCCCTTGCCTTTGGCATCAATCTTCCGAATTGGCGGGCAGTAGTCAGGGATGTGAAGAGATATTATCCAGGTTTAGGGTCTATTTATCTTCCCGTCTTAGAGGTTGAACAAATGTTTGGTCGTTCCGGAAGGCCTCAGTACGATAAATGGGGGGAGGGAATTTTAGTGGCAAAGAATAAAGAAGAGGAAAGAGAACTAAACGAATATTACATTAGGGGAGAGTTAGAAGAAATTTCAAGTCAAATTTCAAGCGAATCTGCTTTAAGAATGCACATTTTATCCTTGGTTGCCAATAGATTTTGCAAAAGCCAAAATCAATTAGTTGAATTTTTAAAAAAGACATTTTTTGGAAAAAAGTATGGCCAAGTTGAGATTTTAAAAGAAAAAGTAGAAGGGATAATTTTTGCCTTAGAAGATTGGGGATTTTTGAAAACTCAAGAAATCAGAGAAGATGGGGAAGTAGTGGATAAACAGTTGATGGTAACTAAGGTGGGAAAAAGAATCTCTCAACTCTACATTGACCCCTTGAGCGCAAATATCTTTATTGAAAATTTGATTAATTGCCAAAAAGCAAATGAGTTTAGTTTTCTTTCTTTTTTAGCTAAGGCGAAGGAATTAAAACCTTCGCCAAATCTTTCTTCAAAAGATATTTTTTTGATAGAGCAGGAAATTTTTGAAAATCAAGATTGGTTCTTTTTTCCCATTCCTGATGAATTTGACGAAGAGTACGAAGAGTTTTTGAGGGAGGCAAAATTGGCAATGATTTTTTCTTTTTGGATCAATGAAAAGTCAGAAAAAGAAATTATGCAAAAATTCAAAATTACTCCCGGGGAACTCCGTTCAAGAATTGAAATTGCAGATTGGTTGATTTATTCCATTTTAGAAATTTCAAAATTAGTTCCTGTTGCCAAACAAATCCAAAAATTGTTAAGAAAATTAAGGGTTAGGATTTATTATGGGATTAAGGAAGAACTCATTCCCTTGGTAAAATTGGAGGGAATTGGAAGATTGAGGGCCAGGTTGCTCTTTAATGCAGGAGTAAAAACAATTCAAGACCTAAAAGGAAAACCGGTTGAAAAGATAGCCCAAATTTTAAAAAGCAAAACTCTAGCTCAAAAAATAAAAGAAAAAATTTCATCTCAATGAAAATTATCGCTGTTCAAAAACAAAGTTTAATCGAATATCCAGGAAAAATTTCGGCTGTTTTTTTCTTAGCAGGGTGCAATTTAAGATGCCAGTTTTGTTATGTCAAACAATTGGTCCTACCAGAAGAAATAAAAAAGCAACAGAAAATTCCAGAAAAAGAAATTTTTTCTTTTTTAAAAGAGAGAAAAAATTTCTTGGAAGCAGTAGCCATTACCGGAGGAGAGCCAACTATTAATCTTGAACTTCCAGAGTTTATAAAAAAAATCAAAAAAATGGGATATTTAGTTGAACTTGAAACCAACGGAACAAACCCTCAAATGTTAGAATATTTGATTGAGAAAAAATTGATAGACTATGTGGCTGTGGATCTCAAGCACGACTTTGTTTTTGAAAAATGGTATGAGATTACAGGCAGAGTATTAACTCCAAAAATGTTTGAAAATATTCAAAAATCAGTCGAAATTTTGTTGGAGGGAAAAGTAGATTACGAATTTAGAACAACCTTAATGAAAGAGTTTCACCAAAAGGGAGATATTATTGAAATTTGCAAAAAAATAAAAAAAGCCAAAGTTTACTTTCTCCAAAACTATAACAAAACTGAAGGTGGAACACTGAGCGGAAAAGAATTTACTCCTTTTTCAAAAAAAGAGATTGAAGAAATAATAGAAGAGGGGAGAAAACATACCAATGTGAAATTTAGAAGCTACTTATCTTCCTAAAAATTAGGTTGCATTTTTCTTGGAATAATTTAAGATTATCTATATGAAAATAAAACGATTATTTCTTCTTTTAGCTTCTCTTTTTTTAATTCTTCAAACTTCCTTTGCCCAAGAAAAAATTGAGATTTATTTTTTCTGGGGTCAAGGTTGCCCCCATTGCGCTGCCGAAAAACCATTTTTGGAAAAATTGAAGAAAAAATACCCCCAATTGGTAGTTAAGGATTTTGAAGTTTATTTTAGTAAAGAAAATCGAGAATTATTCCAAAAGATTGCCAAAGCCTATAAAACTCAAGCTAAAGGCGTGCCAACAACATTTATTGGTAAAAATTTTGTTATTGGGTTTGCTACAGAAGAGACAACCGGTAAAGAAATTGAAAGCTTAATTCAAGATTGTTTTCAAACTTATTGCCCTTCTCCAGCTGAAATTTTGGCTGCTGGCGGAATTGACAAATGGCAACCACCTGGGCAGTTTTCACCCTCACCTTCTCCCACACAACCTCTCTCTTCGCCGACAGTACCGTCACCAGAACAATCTTTAAAGGAAATAATCCAAGGATCTAAAATTTGTATTCATTATTTTATCAAGGAACAATGCCCTCAATGTCAAAATTTATCAGCCTTTTTAGAAGATGTTGCTAAAAAGTATCAAATTGATTTTAAAGTCTATAGTGTTTCAGAAAGCAAAGAGAATCAACAACTTTATCAAAAACTTCAAGAATTTTACAAAATTTCTTTTTCTGGATTTCCAATCGTATTCTTGGGGGATAGTTATTTGATAGGAGACGAGTCAATAAAAGAAAACATTGAAAAAATTATTAATCGCTGTCAGAAATATGGTTGTCCCTGCCCTGTTGAAAAAATTAAGCAAACATTAAAACAAATACCTGGGCCATCAACTTTTACTCCGGAAGAAAAAAAAGAAATTGAAATTTCTCTTTTTGGCAAAGAAATGAAAATTTCTTTGCAATCTTCCTTGTTATCTTTGGGAGTAATTTTAGGATTGGCTGACGGCATTAATCCTTGCATGTTTTCGGTTTTGCTTTTTTTACTCACTTATCTTTTAGCCATTGGTTCGAAAAAGAAAGCGACAAAAGTGGGATTAGTCTTTGCTCTGGGTGTTTTTGTTATTTACTTTTTATTTATGCTAGGAATGATTAATCTGATTACTTTAATTGGTGCCATCCAAAAGATAAAAATTGTTATTGCCATTTTTGCTTTTTTGGCCAGTTTAATTTTAATTAAAGACTTTTTTGCCTACGGTAAATGGATTTCTTTGGAAATTCCAGAAAGGACAAAACCTTTTGTTGAGAAATTGATAAAAAGAGCAACCGTACCTTCGGCAATTTTATTGGCCATTTTATCTTCTTTGGTTGAGCTACCCTGCACTGCTGGCATTCCTTTAGTTTACACTACCTTATTGGCCCAAAAAGGAGGTTCTTATATTCCTTATTTGGTTTGGTATAATCTCTTTTTCGTTCTGCCCCTGCTTATAATTATTGCCGGAGTGGCTTTTGCTTGGGCTAAAATAGATAAAGTTGAAAAATGGAGATTGAATTTTAGAAAGTATATGAGATTGCTCGCTGGCTCAATTTTACTCTTTTTAGCTCTCGCTTTATTTAAAGGTTGGTTATAAAATATGGTTAATTTGCAGATTTTTTCTTTATTTTTCGTGATTTTTTTGGGATATTTAGCAAAAAAGCTTAAGTTCGCCAGCGATGCTTGGGTTCCTATTTTGAATAACTTCGCTTTTTATATTGCCTTTCCCGCCTTGGTTTTTGTTAGTTTAGCATTTTCCGATTTCAATTTTTTATTTTACAACAATATTATTTTTTGGAATTTTTTATTTATAATTTTGTTTGGTGCTTTTCTCTACCTTGTTTGTTCTTTTTTAAAGATGGAAAAAGGCGAGAAAATCACTTTCCTTATAGCCTCTGTTTTTGGAAATGTAGCCTATCTTGGCGTGCCGGTAGGAAAAATTCTTTTTGGAGATTCAGGAGAATTAATTGCCGTGGCTTTATCTGCCATGTATTTAATTATTGTCCTGACATTGGGAATTTTTCTTTTGGAGTCTTATAATAAAAAAAAGGGCAAAATAACAGCTATTTTTCGAAACATTTTGAAACTGCCTCTTTTTTGGTCAATAATTCTTGGCATAATTTTTTCTGCTTTTCATTTTCGCCTTCCTGAATTTTTGTCTTTGGGATTAAAAATGGTAGGTTCGACTGCCTCTCCGATAGCTCTTTTTGCTTTGGGCATATTTCTTGGTTTCCGTGTTTTAAAGGAAAAAACTTTATCAGCAATTTTCTTGTCCCTCTTAAAAATGATTATTTTCCCCTTGTTTCTTTTTCTCTTTTTGAATTTTTGCAAGTTTGATATAAAAAGCGAAGAATTTATTATCTCTGTTTTGCAGTCCGCTATGCCTTTGGCTGTGACTAACTTCGTTTTAGCTGAAAAATACAATCTTAATAGATCCCTTGTAGCCAATAGCATATTTTTTACAACAACACTTTCATTACTTTCAATCCCATTATTAATTAAATTTTTAACTTAACATGAAAATTTTCGAAAAAATCTTAGGTGGAAATACCTTATATTATCCAGGTTGTTTAACAAAATTTGTCGCTAAAGATTTGAAAGAAAAATATGAAAAGATTTTACGGAACCTAGGCATTGATTTTATTAAATTAGAAGAACTAGAACTTTGCTGTGGCTCCCCGGCTTTAAAAGCAGGTTATAAAGAAGATTTCAAAAATTTGGCTGAAAAAAATTTCAAGATATTTAAAGATCATTCCGTGAAAAAAATTATCACCAATTGCCCAGCTTGTTTTATGATTTTTAAAAAATACTATAAAGAAGTTTTGGGAAATAAGTGGGACATTGAAGTGGAGCATATAAGTGAAACAATAAATTTAAAATTCAAATCTCAAAATGCAAAATTAAAATTCAAAATTCAAAATGAAAAAGTAACCTTTCATGACCCCTGTCATTTAGGAAGACAAATGGGAGTTTATGAAGAACCAAGAGAAGTGATTAAAAAATTAGGTTATGAAATTTCAGAAATGGAATTAAATCGGAATGAAAGCTTCTGCTGTGGTGGTGGGGGAGGGGTGAAATCAAATGAACCTGAACTAGCAAATAAAATTGCCAAAGACAGGATTGAACAAGCCAAAAAAACTGGTGCCAAAATCTTAGTGACCGCCTGCCCCCTTTGTTATTTGCATTTAAAAGAAAACGCCAAAGAATTAGAGGTTAAAGAATTGTCAGAGTTATTCTGAGTAAAGGTTTTCAGAATTAGCAAAATACTTAGAATCGTTTCCTCATTAAATCAAAAAATTGTTATTCATTATTTTGCCATCGCTTTTTAAGGTAGACCAAGTCATTTTAAGAAAGAGTTTTTGGGTGTTAGGGGAATTTCAAAACGATGAAGATTGTGATATAAAATAGAGTAATATCTAACAATACAAAGAAGGGTTTTTCAAAAAAATTAGCCGAAAATTTGTGAATTTAGCTTAAAAATCTTTTTAAAAGGTCAAATTTTTTAAATTAATTTTTCAGATAAATTTATGGAAGAAACAAAACCACAATCTCAAGAAGGTGAAAAAA
>CALHEE010000025.1 GCA_938023415.1 Minisyncoccota bacterium
AGAAAAGCGCCAAATTTCTTCCGGCTGAAAGCCTTTTTATTTCCCTGGCAATGGCAATAATGGGAAAAATATGTCCGCCTGTACCACCTCCGGTGAATATGATTTTCATATTATTTAGCGGTTTTTGATATATTTAAAAGAATACCTACACCAATTAATGACGAGGTCAAAGATGAACCTCCGTAACTGATAAATGGTAAGGGAATTCCAGTTAATGGTAAAATGCCAATCATTGCTCCGATATTAATGAAAGCCTGAAGAGTAATCCAAAAGGTAATTCCGAAGGCTACTGATCGCGAAAATTGATCGCGACTTCTCTCTCCAATTTTAAATCCTCGCCAAAAAAAAATCAAATAAAGCAAAATTAAAATTAGTGACCCCACAAAACCTGTTTCTTCGGCCAAAATGGCAAATATAGAATCAGAAAATGATTGGGGCAAAAACCCAAATTTTTGTTCTGATAATCCCAAACCTACACCAAAAAGCCCTCCCGAGCCAATGCTTATCAAAGACTGCTTTAATTGATATCCTGAACCCAGGGGATCTAAATCTGGGTTAAAAAGAATTTTTAAACGGGCCATTCTGTAGGGGGCAATTAAGATCAAAATTGTGCTCCCGATCGCCATTAAAATTAAAACGAAGATTGTATGCCAGCTTGGTGTTTTTGCGAGGAAATAAATCACTAATGAAGTGGAAATGATTATTAAGAGGGTGCTCATGTTTGGTTGTAAAATCAAAAAAATACTGATTAATCCAATCATCACTAAAAATGCAAAAAATGATTCTTTTGATTTGTTCTTTTTTCTTACTGTCCACTTAGTGATCAGGCCAGCTAAATATAGAATGAAGACTGGTTTTAAGAACTCAGATGGCTGTAAGGAAAAAAAACCTAAATTTATCCAGCGACTCGCTCCCCTTACTCTAATTCCCAAACCAGGTAAAAAAACCATTCCTAACAATAAAAGGTTAACCAAAAGTAAGGCGGGAGACCACTTTTTTAAGATCTCTAAATCAGTTCTAAAAACCAAATATCCTAGAAAAATGCCAGGTATAAGTCCAAAAAAGACTTGATGTTTTAAATAGTAAAAACTATTTCCAAACTTTTTTTGAGAAATTGAGGCAGAGGCACTAGTTAGAACTAAAATGCCAAATAAGATTAAAAAAATCGTCACCAACAATAGCAAATAGTCAATCTGATTTTCTTTGGGCATAAAGTCTTATATATTTTTTGAATAATCTTCCTTTTTCTTTGTAATCTCGAAAAATACTAAAGCTGGGCGAGGCGCAAGACAAAAGGCAAATGTGTCCCTTTTTTGTATATTGATAGGCCAATTTCACTGCTTCTCTCATGTTGTTGACAAAAAAAGCTCGAAATAGTTTTTCCTTTCCCAATTTTTTAATTTCTTGCCAAATTTTTTCACCAGTGGTAGGAAAGAAAATTAAATTTTTTATCTTACTTTCAGTAATTCGCTTTGCTAATTGACTAAAATCCAATCCCCTATCATATCCCCCGAGAATGATTGTTTGGACTTTATTTCCTAAGGCATTTAAGGCAGCAATAGTAGTTTCCGGAATGGTAGAAAGGGCATCATTGTAAAAAATAATATCTCGGAATTTTCCCACCAGTTCTAACCTATGGGGTAATGGCTTAAAGTTTTCAATAGCTATTTTCATTTTTTTATCTTGAACATTAAAGATCTTCCCCACTGCGATCGCTGCTTTAATGTTATCTTGATTAATCGACCCTAATAAAGAAAGTTTATTTATTTTTAAGAGAGGAATTCGATCGAAGGCAATTTTTTTCGCTTTTGATTTTTTGGCAATTTCTCTCACAATCTTATTTTTTGAATTGTATACTAAATAATCTGTTGCTTTTTGATATCGGGTAATGTTTGCCTTAGCTTCAATATATTCTTTAAAATTTTTATAGTAGTCCAAATGTTCCGGATAAATATTTAACAAAACCGCTACATGGGGAGATTTTTTAACCTTAAATAGCTGGTGACTGGAAAGCTCATAAACATAGATATCTTTTGGGGTGGCTGAAAATAAAAGATTTAAAACAGGCTTCCCAATGTTCCCAACTAAATGAGCTTTCATTCCTCCTTCTTTTAAAATTTTGTAGATAAGAGTAGTTGTGGTACTCTTTCCCTTTGTGCCAGTTATTCCTACGATCTTCCCTGGACAATTTTGAAAAAAAATCTCAGTTTGGGAAGTAATTTTTTGTTTTTTTGTCAAAAATGGCGCAATCACCTTTGGAGGGATACCTGGTGATTTAATAATCACTTCATAATCTTTTATTGCCTTTAAATAATTTTCCCCCAAATACCACTTTATCCAAGATTCCTCATGATCGTGAAAAATTTTGGTAAAAAATTTTTTATTGTTTTTGACCAGTTGATTAAATTCTAATCTATCTGCTATTCCTAAAACTTTTTTTGGAAAAATTTTTCGCAAAAATTTAAAAGTGTCTTGGCCTTCTTTCCCAAAACCCAAAATTAAGATTTTTTTATCTTGCAAAAATTCAATCTTCATTTTTCCCAAAAAACCTTAATAAATAAGGCATCGGTTTTTTCTCCATCTTAATTTTTCGTTGAGCTAAATTAATTGCTTTCAATGTCTCTGCTTTTGTCCCCACGCATTCAAAAGGTTTGAATTTTTCTTCGCCGGCTAATTGCCTCATTAATGGTAAAAGTTTTCTCTCTTTTAACAAATTTTTCCCAAAAATTTTAATTAACCTTTCCTCTTCGAAAAACGGATATAAAATCAAAAAAGTAAAAAGACATTTGGGACAGTTGTTACACCACCTTGTTTCTCGAGCATCTAATTTATAACCTTTGTTGCAACTTACAAAAAATGGATGATATTTTTTCAACCGCGAGAAAATTTCCGCAATTTTTAATTCCGATAAATTTCTAATGGGAGAAAACACCTGAATATTTTTCAAAAGATATTTTTTTGTATATTTGGAAAAAAGTCTTTCAAACTCCAAACTTTTTGACCATTGATGATTTATCCATCTTTTTCTGTATTTCAAATTAGGAGAGCTCGCACTTTTTTCCCAGGCAAAAGCTATTTTTTGATATCTGAATAAATACGCCAAAATTAAACTCAAAAATGCTAAAAAGGCAGAAAATGGAACATGGCCATTTAAAAAACCTGAGTTCTTTAATTTCAACAATAAAGGATCGAGAAATCTTTCCACAGAGATGTTTTTCGTTTTTGCGATTTTTACAATCTCAAGTTGAGGTTTTTTTGGATTTACCACAAATGTAGCCAATCTATTTTTCTTTTTTTTCAACAATTCTAAAACGACAATTGAATCTTTTCCTCCCCCGATTGGTACTAAAACCGAAGAAGAATCTTGGACTTTTCCAACCTTTTGGGGAAAAGGAGGGTATTTGGTCTTTATTTTTAAGAACTCTTTTTGCCTAAAATCAATCTGATTTTCATAGAAATATTGCCCCATTCCCTTGAGGATAATCTTTCTTAAAAACCTCAACTGTTCTCTATTTAAACTACCAGTCTCAATTTGGATTGTCGGAGAAGAAGTCAATTTCCAATAGTTAAGCATCTCAACTAATCCCAAATGAAAAATTAAGTTTCTTAAAACAAGATCAGAAGGAGCGGGAGGTTTTTCTACTTTTTTTATTACAATTTTGGTTTGAAAGTTTAGATTAGGTTGAATTTTAAAATGATAAAAAATGCAAAAATTTGGCTTTTTCCACTCAAAATTGAAAGCTTGATATAAAAAAATCGGATATTTTTTTCTTAGTTTTTGATACTTTTCCATTTTAACTTAAAAGACGAATGGCCACCCCAAAAAAAGCAAAGACAACGCTTAAAATCCAAAACCTCATTGTGATTTGATATGGGGGCCAACCTTTAGCCTCAAAATGATGGTGAATAGGAGTAGAAAGCCAAATTTTCTTTTTCCTAAATTTTTTAGAAAGCAATTGTAAAATTATTGAACCTACCTCAATGACCAAAATTCCCCCAATGATTGGTAAAACAGTGACAGAATCAGTCAAAAAAGACACTACCGCCATGGTTGAACTGAGCCCTAATATTCCAGTTTCTCCCATGTAAAATTTAGCGGGAGGAATATTATACCACAAAAAAGCAAACAAAGCTCCGCAAATGGAGGTACAAAAAGTAGCTAAATTTACCATTCCCTGAGAAAAAGCAATGATGGCAAAGGCACCAAAAATTGAAGCAAAAACCCCACCTGATAATCCATCCAATCCATCCACGACACCTCCAGCCCAACAAGCAAGCATGACAAAAATAAAAAGGGGAAAATAAAGGGGGCCGATAAAAACTTCCATTCCGCGGGGAAAATTAAGAAAGGGAATATAAATTGTCCTTCTTCCTAGCTTAAAATAAAACCACCACCCACCAATAATACCAATGAAAATGATCACCAGTAATCTTCTCCAAAAACTCATTCCTCCACCGACATATTTTTCTTTTTCACCAACTAATACCTCCAATACTTTCTTTAAAAAATTTGGCTTCTCTCCATGAAAATGGATCGTCCCGTAAACACAGAGAATATCATCAATTAATCCAATAAGAGAACCTGCAACTAAAGTAAAAAGAGGTAACCAGGTTTGATCTCGTGATAAAAAATTAAACAATTTCAGCCACCAGGGATGAGGAAATAAACCAGCAAATGAAAATAACAAAATCACCAACAACACTGAACTCCAAATTAAAATTCCTCCCCCCCGCGGTACTTTAACTTCTCTTTCTTTGTGAAGGGAATAAAAAACTTCTGCCCTCTCTCCGCTGATTGTTTTTTCGCGCGCTGTTTTCTTCCAAAATTGAAATTTTTCCAAAATTCTAAGTAAAAGAGGGCCAAAAATTAAACCAAAAAGAGCAGTCAGACCAGAAACAACCAAAACCTTTATAACATTGAAAGTAAAAAGGGTTAAAATCATTGCTCTAACCAATTAATTAATTGCTGCATTGCTTCAGTTCGAAGTTTTAAAGAAGGAGTACCTAAAATGACATTAATTATATAACTTGAATCACGAGCAAGGATCAATATTAAACATCCACCAGCCTCAGGAGTATAACCTGTCTTTCCTCCCACAATATTATTTTTGGAAACAAAGCCTCGATAATACGGATTTTTTAGGCTAATTTCATAAATTAAGGGAAATTCTTTTAAAATATATTTTGCCAAAATGGCTAAATCTTTAGCGGTGGAATAATTAAAAGCCTCTTTAGTTTCAGGTGAAAAAGAAAATCCTTCGGGATCCAATCCTGTGGGATTGGCAAAATGAGTATTTTTCAGTCCCAAAATCTCCGCTTTTTCGTTCATTTTTTGAACAAAATTATCAACTCCAATAATCTCAGCTAGCGAATAGGCAGAGTCGTTACTGGAAAAAATGAGCATAAAATCAAAAAGTGTTTTTTCTTTTACCCTTTCTCCCGGTTTTAAATTTCCCTGCTCAGGCACATTCTCTTGACTGGCTGCTTTTTCTGAAATCACAATCTCTTTGCTAAAGTCATAAACTTCAGAATTTTCTAAGATCACCAAGGCATTCATCAGTTTTGTTAATGAGGCAATGGGTAAAATCTCTTCAGAATTTTTCTCAAATAAAATTTTTTCCCGTCCGGATGGGTAAATTTGAAGAGAAATGGCCGATTTGACTGGAAGCTCTAAGGGTGGCTTTTTGGTCCTTTTAAAGTTAACAAAAATTATTTCTTGGAAAGGTGTTGAAATCTGAGCGGTAAAATATTCCTCCAAAAAGTTTTGAAACAAATTTATCCCCCACCAAAAAGAAAAGCTTAAAAGAAATGAAACAAAAAAGTTTTTTAGATTTTTGCTCATGTTTTTGATTTTTTCTCTTTTACGATCTTTAAATGTAATTCCTTTAATTGCTCAGGCATTACTTTCGCAGGACTATTCATTAGCAAATCTCGGTTATCTCCGGTTTTTGGAAAGGCAATTACTTCCCTAATGTTTGGTTCATTGAGCAAAATGGAAAGAAAACGATCCAATCCCAGAGCAATTCCCCCATGTGGAGGAACACCGTACTCAAATGCTTCTAGTAAATGTCCAAACTTTTCCCAGATTTCCTCTTTTTTGTGACCCATTACTTCAAAAACAGCCTCTAAAACTTCTTTTTTATAAGTTCTTAAGCTTCCCCCACCAATTTCTACTCCATTTAAAACAATATCATATTGCCAGGCAAGAATTTTTCCTGGATTTTTTTTAATTTCAGAAATGGCCTCGGTTTTGGGCCTAGTGAAGGGATGGTGAACCGCATCCCAGCGATTTTCTTTTTCTTTCCATTCAAACATTGGAAAATCAACCACGAAACAAAATGCCAATTCATCATGATCAGAGGGGGTTTTTCTCAAATCTGGTTTTTCCGTTTTATATTTTTCCAAAGCTTTTTGATAACTTATTATTGGAAAGGGAATTTGCGAAATTCTTTTTTGAGGAAACAATTCTTTTACCAGATTTAAAATAAGCCTTTCCACCAGCTTTAAGATCTCTTCTTGCTCGAAAAATGAGACCTCAATATCTAATTGGGTGAATTCTGCCTGCCGGTCAGCCCTAGGATCTTCATCTCGAAAGCATCTCGCAATTTGGAAATATTTTTCAATTCCTGCAACTTGAAGTAATTGTTTATATTGTTGAGGGCTCTGAGGAAGGGCATAAAATTTTCCAGGATACAATCTCGATGGTACCAAAAAATCTCTTGCTCCTTCGGGAGTAGATTTTGTTAAAATTGGCGTTTCTATTTCTAAAAAACCTTCTTTGATTAAAAATTCTCTCAGAAAATGAATAACTTTTTGGCGCATTTCTAAATTTCTTCTCAGTCTTTCTCTTCTCAAATCTATATAGCGATATTTTAACCTCTTTTCTTCAGAAATTTCATATCCAGAGGTATTTATAGGAAAGGGTAATTGTTTTGCCTTTGAAAAAACCTCTATCTCCAAGGGGTAAAGTTCAACAAAACCTGTTTTGATTTTTGGATTAACCATCTTCTCTGGTCTTTTTTCTACTGTTCCAATCACCCCAATCACATATTCTGGTTTTAATTTTCGGGCTATTTGGTACAGCGTTTCTTTTTCTGGAGTAAAGACAATTTGCAAAATCCCGCTTTTATCTCTTAAATCGACAAAAATGATTTTTCCATGAGAACGGACAGAATTTATCCAACCGCAAACCCTTACCCTTTTTCCCAAATATTTAATTGTTTCTTGGGTGAGAATTCTTTCCATTTTTGCTTATTTTAAGTAATTTTTTATTTTCTCAACAACTTCTTTCGGGGTATAATTTGTTTTAATTAGATACTCTTTGGCGCCAAAATGAAAAGCCTTCTTTTTTGTTTCAGGATCGTCAAAATTGGAAAATACTAACACAGGAATAAAAGAGAGCTCAGGGTCTTCTTTCAGCCACATTAAAAACTCAATTCCGTTTTCTCTCGGGAGCAAAATGTCTAAAAGAATCAAATCTGGTTTTTCTTTTTTCGCCAACCTCAAACCATCCCTAGCTTCAGTAACCGAAATTACTTCAAACCCCTCCTCCTTTAATTTCTCTTCGTACATTTCGCTCAAAAGCCCTTCATCCTCAATTAATAAAATTTTTTTCGGCATGGTTTCTTAAGATTTAATTGGTAAGTGAATCACAAAAGTAGTTCCCTTTCCTTTGCCCGGCGATTCTGCCCAGATTTTTCCTTGATGCATCTCAACAAATCTTTTGGCAATATAAAGACCAAGTCCTGCTCCTTCAGTGTGAAGTTGGGTGCCAATACTTCCTCGAGAAAACATTTGGAAAAGATTATCAATTTCCTCTTTAGTCATTCCCTCGCCAGTATCGGAAATTTCAATTTTTGCTCGATCATTAATTCTTTTTAATTTAATTGTCACCCCACCCCTCTGAGTATATTTTATCGCATTGTCAACAACATTTAAAATCACCTGTCTTAATTTTTCGCGGTCAACGATGAGTTCTGGCAATTGCTCTTCTGATTGTTCAAATTTAAGAAATAGTCCTTTTTTTTCGGCATTAATTCTCAACTCTTCCACCACCTCAGTGATTAATTCTTTTAAAGATGTGGGCTTTGGTTCAAACTCAATTTTTCCCGTCTCTAATTTTGATAAATTTAAAATATCGTTGACCAATTTTATTAATCTTTCATTGCTTTTATAAACATGAACTAAGGGTTTTTCCATTTTCTCTGGTATATTTCCATAAGTTCCCTCTAAAATCATTGAAATGTATCCCTTAATTGCTGTCAGGGGGGTTCTCAATTGGTGGGAAACAATAGAAATAAATTCTGATTTTACCCTATCTATCCTTTCTAATTCTTCTCGTCTTTTAATTTCCATTACTACACTTTTTATCAATAAATACCCAAGATAAACAAAGATTAAAAAGAAGGTAAATTGCCGGGCAAATTCTTTCCAATTGGGAAGAGCCATCAGCGAATAGACCAAAAGAAAAATTGAAATAAGCACTACCAAGAGGCTAGTTAAAACAATTCTGATGCCAAAAAGTTGCTTTTTTACAATGGCAAATGCGGTAAATCCAAGAAAAATAATTAAGGAAACAGAGGGACCTATATTTAGCAATTGATTGTATCCAAAAAGAGGAAGAATGAGGTTGGTGGTTAATCCGCTAATTGTCGCAAACAAGAATCCAAAGAGTAAATATTCCACCTGAAGCTTTTCGTTTCCGGTCAATTTACGCCAAGATTTTAAGAAATTGTAAAATGCCAAAGAAAAATATATCCCAAGATAGAAAAAGAGAAAATAGTAGAAAATTCCAGGTCGAAAATATACCTTTCCCTCCTCTACCCATACTTTTTCGACATTCCACTTAGTAAAAGAAAAAAAGAAAAATACTAAAGAAAAAAAGAGCATCAAGAACTTTTTTGAAAAACTAATAGTTTCTTTTAAGGGAAAATTGAGAGAAAATAAAAACATTGTCGGTGCCAAAAGTATCGGGCCCAAGACAGTTAACCTGGAAAATAAAAGAGCGAGCTTTAAATTATTACCAAAAAGATCAACAAGGAAATTGGTAAGATGCCACAAAAATCCGCAGAGGGATAAAAAAAGAAACAAACGATTAACTATTATTTTTGGATTAGAGAAAAAAACAAAGAAACCCAAAATTAAAATTAATAAAGAAATTATTGGAGGAAAAATAATGGATATTGGCATCTTTTCCTTTTTATTTAACGACAATGGGAACAACAATGGTTTTTTCTTTCCAATAACGACAACTTTTTGGAGGGTTCACTTTACAGAGTTTATAATTTATTTTTTTGAAACCAGCGGATTTTAACGCTCTGAGATGACGAGGGGAAAATTTTTTTGCTTCATCAGAGAAATAAGTAAAAATCCCCCCTTTTTTTAATAAACGATAAGCCTCTTTGAAAAAAGGAAAAAAATGGAAAAAATGTACTTCTTTTTCGATCGGGCTAGTATCAAATAATATTCCATCAAAAGAGTTATCTTTTAATTTCGGAACAACATCTTCCCAAAATCCACCTATCAAAATAACCTTACCGGTGGCGATTTTTTCTTTGAGTTGCTGAATGCTAAAATTGAGTACATCTGGATGGCATTCAATAATGGTATGGGACTTTATTTTATTTGACTTTTGGATAAAATTGGCAGAAATTCCCAACCCAAAGCCTACCTCTAAAATATCCCCCCCTTTTTGAGTCACAACCTCAGCTAGTTCCTTCATATAATTTTTTTCCCAATCTTGCATTACCTGAAAATTTTTTATCAGCAACTGATGTTTAGTAATTTTTGCTTTATGAGTGATCCAATTTTTTTTGAGTTCAACAATTTTATTATTTCTTGACATAGTTGGTATTTTGTGATATTATTTAAAATGCCTTAAATTTATTTTAGCTCTTTTTTTGAGTTTCGGCAAGGAGGGAAAAATGAGAAAACAGCAAAAAGGTAAAAAAATGGAAAAAGAGTATGGAAAGTGGGCAAAATTTTTGATTAGGCTCTTTTTCGCAGTGAGGGTAGGAAGAACTGGAGTTAGAAGGTGGCTCTTTGAAAGAATGTGGAAAAAAGTGTGGTTGGAAGAAGGATACGCCACTCCAGAGAATATTTCGCAAATTTTGGCTCGCCATGAGAAAAAAAGAAAGGAAGCGATAGATTTAATTATCACTTTTTTAGCTCTCCCGGTGGGAACAGTGCGCTTGATTCCTCATTACCAAAGTGAAAAGATCGTATTGGAAGAGTTTTTCACAATTGAAAAATGCTGGCAAGAAAATGATAAAGTCGTCGAGGTAACACTTCTTACCTCAAACAAAAAATTCAGGAAAATGATCGGAGGTCTCGTTTTTATCGCCATTTTACGTATTATCTATCAATATACCAAAAAGCTTGGGGGAACGATCATAATAGGCGCGATCGATAGTAGGGTTTATCGTCTCTTGAGAATAATGGGTCTACCTTTCAAAATGTTAGGAAAACCTGTTGAATTTGAAGGTTCTAAAGTGGTACCCTCGCTAATGTCCATTCCAGAGGCAGAAAGAATCGTACCTGTTGATGCTCCAATTAGAAAATTAATCGAAAATTAGAGAGTGAATCATTATGATTCACTCTCTTTTTTTATTGATCTTTTTGGGTATTTAGATTTTGTAAAGAAAAATGAAATGGTTTGATACTGAGGTCATAAATCAGAGAAAAAAGCTGGTTTCACTTTTTAAATCTTTTGGTTAAATTATAAATATCTCCTGCCCCCATCATTATCACCACTTCCCCTCCCTCCAGGTTTTCTTTTAAATATTGAATAATTTTCCTAAAAGGGAGATAAAGAATTTTATTTTTTTGCTCTGATTCTTTGGCAATTTCTCTGACTAACTTTTCTGAAGAAATCTTTTCTTTAATTTTTTGATCTTCTCTACCAGAAACTTCATAAATGTCGGTGATGATAATATTGTCAGTCCAATTTTCAAAGATTGCCTCTTTAAAAGTTTGAACAAATTCATCGAACAAATAATATGTCCTTTGAAACTGATGAGGTTGAAAAATGCACCAGATTTTCTTTTTTCGATATTTTTCCCGAGCTGTCTTTAAAGTGACTTTAATTTCGGTGGGATGATGGGCATAATCAGAAATGAGTTTGAATTTTTTGGCATTTAATTTTACCCATTTTTCTTCAAATCTCCGCCAGGAACCTTTGTACTGTGAAAGAGTTTTAAAAGAAATTTTATTTGGGATTTTCAAAATTTGAGCGACCCTTAAAGCTGCCAAGGCATTGGAAACATTAAATTCTCCGGGAATTTTCAGTAATTTTCTTATTTTATTGCTCTCTTTATCCTTTAGCGAATACCATACCACATTTTTCACGATCGTAGAAAATGTGGTATAAACGGTAGGGTCGTCTTTGTTGGCTACTAAATAGCCATCTTTTGGTAAATGAGAAATAAATTTTCTAAAAGCTAAAATATAGTTTTTAAAATTTTTATAATAATCTAAATGGTCAGGTTCCAAAGTAGTCAAAACAATGATTTTGGGCCAGTAGTTTAAAAAAGAAGCCCGATACTCGTCAGCTTCGATAACCAGAAATTGGAAAGGAGATTTTTTCGAAAAACTGCCCATTCGAAAGTTTGAATTACCAAATTCTTTAAGCTTTGTTCCTACAATCACTGTTGGATTGAAACTTGCCCTTTTTAATATTAGCCCAATCATTGCTGTCACGGTACTTTTTCCGTGAGTGCCAGAAACAGCGATGGTAAAATATTTTTTTGTCAATTTTCCTAAGGCCTGAGGATAACTGAGAGATGGAATTTTTAATTTTTTTGCTTTTTTTAACTCCGGATTTTCTTTTGGCACAGCTGGGCTAAAAATCACTAAATCAGTATTCTCTGACAAATTTTTCTCTTTATGCTTCCCAATAAATATTCTCGCTCCTCTTTTCCTTAGCTCTTCGATGATTTCTGAGGCCACTAAATCAGAACCAGAAACTTGGTCTCCTTTTTCTAAATAATATCTAGCTAAAGCTGAAACTCCAATACCACCAATTCCAATAAAATGGATTTTTAAGGTTTTTTTCTTAAGGTTCATGAAAAGATTGTTCTTTATTAAACCATGATATCATTTAAAATTTTTTTCAGCAATGAGAGTGAAAACTCCATTTTCTTCTTTCAATCCGGTAATAGAAAAATGGAATTTAGCAAGCAATCCCAAGGTTGCGAAGTTATCATTTTTCACTTTTGCCCAAACCCTTTTAAAGCCCATATTTTTTATTTCTTTGAGGGTCATTTTTAGAAGTTTTTTGCCAAAACCATTTTTTTGCCATTTAGGCAAAATAACTAGCCACCAAATATATGCTGATTTTTTCTCTTCCCCAAACCAGACCGAGAAACCTGCCAACTTTCCTTCTATCAACATTTTCAGAACCATCCCCTTCTTTTTAGAAATTCTTTCTTTTAAATAAGAAATTTTTGTCTTTTCTCTTAAATCAGAAAAAGTTTTCCTTAAAATTGGTTGAAGCCTTAAAATTTCGCCGAGATTTTTTGTTTTAATAAATTTGATCTCCATAAAATAAAATCGCCCTCCATTTTTGGAGGGCTAAGGATTTTTTAAAGAAACTTTATCTCAACAAAAACGCCACCTCCTTAGCCCTCCCTGGCTAATAATTAGCAAACCAATGAAGCCTAAAGAGGTGGCGCTTTTTTTCACTTTTGATATCTCTTCCATATTTCTTATAATAAAAAAACCAAAGATCATTGTCAAGAAAAAGAGAGGCCTAAAAGCCTCTCGCAATTTTCCATTTTTGCCCAAACTCTTCTTCCAGCTCCTCAGGACACTCTCTAATATATTTCAAAAAAGAAAGAGTGTCTGAGGGGGCGATTCTGATCATAGAAATTTTTGATGTTTGATAAAGAGCAGGTGACTTAATTCCTATCTTTTTTAATTCTTCAAGGAGTCGTCTTTGATCTTGAGGTGAGAAGCGTCTGACCCAAAATCTTAAAGCCCGACTATATCTTGTTTTTCCTCCCCAGAAACTTTGTTCATTGTGACCTTTGTGAATAAACCAAACTAAAGCGATAGTGGGGGTGAAATGAAAATCTGGAGGAAGTTTTCTTCCCTTCCATCTTGAGCAGATCTCCCAAAGTTCAGTGATCGATTTTGTACGTAAAAGGAAATATCCGGTTTTCCTTTCAATCTGGCAGGAAATCCCTCCTTCTTCTAGCTTTCCTTTTACCCAGTTGAGAAATGCTAAACTTTCGTCTCGAATCTGTAAAAACCCTGATTTTCCGCTTTTTTCTCCAAAATATGCGCCAGCGAGCATTAAGCCATCGATGAATTCACGAACTTTTGAAGAAATTGCAATTTTTAAAGGTTGCTTTGGTTGAGAAAGAGGAAGCTGGTGTCGATGAATCCAACGTAAGATAGTGCTAGGCCAAACATTACAAATCTGAGCGATTTCTGAGGGAGAATGAGCCTTGAGCATTTCCTCTAGCCAGGCTTTTTCTTGATAAACTCTTTTCTTTCTTTTCGAGGGGTGATAAACTCTTTTCTTTCTTTTCGATGGTTTGCTGAGATTAAATTTTTTAATGTAGTTATAGATCGTCTGGACACTCACTCCACACTCTTGAGCAATCTTGATAACTGAGGCCCCATTTTCCAGTCTTTCTTTCAGCCATTCAGGATTTTTGTACAAGTTTTCACCTCCTTTTCTTTTAAATTATAACATAAATTTTCAAAGTGTCAAGGTTTTCCCAGAAAAAAACTTTCTAAGACAATATACTCTGGTCCCTTTCTTTTTAAATGGCTTTCCATTACCTCAAGTGATTGAACATCGAAAGATAAATTTACCTCCTCTTCAATTTCTGGCCTTTCTTCTGGATCTATTTTTCGAAATTCCCATTGGCGGATTCTTCCTAAAGTAATATGGGGGGTATAAGGTCGATTTTCAATTTTTACTCCTCTAATAGATGATTTCAAAAGAGAAGTTTCTAAGTCTTTTTGTAATTTTACTAATTCTTTTGACTTTTCTCCTTCAACCCATATTAGTCGAGGTATCATCTTTTCTGGGGGACCATAAGTAACTTTTTTAAGATTTACCAAAAATGGCTGATGCTTTTTGGCCACTTCTTTAGTGAGTTTCAAAATTTCAAAAATTTCTTCCTCAGAAACATAACCTAAAAATACCAAAGTAAGATGTAAATTTTCCGCTTTTACCCATTTAACAGGCAGATCCTTCCATTTTTTTTGGAAAAATTGAAGTTCTTTTTTAATTTCTTTTGGTAAATTTATGGCAATAAAAATCCGATGGCCCATATTTTTTATTGTATCACCCTTTAGAAAAAAAGAAAAAGGGGCTCTTTAAAGCCCCTCCAAAAAGAACTTAGGTTGGCTTTTCCCAACAATCACGACAACGAGCTTCATAAGTTTCTTTGCCTCCAACTTGAATTACGGGAGCATTCTTTGGCGCAGGTTTACCACCGATTAATCTTTGGGTTCTCGTTGCTAAATTGCCACATTTTTGGCAGACTGCTGTCAGCTTAAGAACTTCATCAGCTAAGGCCAAAAGATTTGGAATAGGACCGAAAGGATCGCCTTTGAAATCGAGATCTAAACCTGCGACTATTACCCGTTTACCCATCTCCACGAGGCCTTCGCAAATTTCGGGAAACTGAAGACCAAAGAACTGAGCCTCGTCAAAAGCTATCACTTCTGCCTTTTTTATCTCAGGATAGCGCACGATTAAATCAGTAAAAGAAAAGTCTCTCGGCAAAACCCAACAGGGAAGTTCTCTTTGATTGTGGGTGACAATATTGGTTGGAGAATAACGAGTGTCAATTCCTGGTTTGAAAGCGACTACCATTTTCCCAGCGATTCGACAACGTTGAACTCTTCGTAAAAGCTCTTCTGTCTTCCCAGCATACATTGGCCCTGTGATCACTTCTAGCCTTCCGGCCATTCTCCCCTCCTTTTCTCTTTGATTGATAGAAAATGTTAACAAAAAAATTTAAAAAAATCAATCTGATTTCCGATTTTTCCAGATTGAGCTATAATAAAAAGTATGAAAGAAGCTTATTTATACAAAAAATTACCAGGAAAAAAGGTCCTGTGCCAAAATTGCGCTCATTATTGCCTAATTTTACCTGGCCAAAGGGGAATTTGTGGAGTAAGAGAAAATATTGAAGGAAAATTGTATGCCCTAAATTATGCCAAAGCAGTGGCTGTACACATTGATCCTATTGAGAAAAAACCATTTTTTCACTTTTTGCCAGGAAGCTATTCTCTTTCCGTAGCTACTGTTGGTTGCAATTTTTCTTGCCCTTGGTGTCAAAACTGGGATATTTCCCAGCAAGTAAAATTTACAAAAAATATAGAGGGAGGAGAAGTTTTACCTGAAGAATTAGTAAAAATGGCAAAAGAAAATGATTTGCCAAGCATTTCTTACACTTACACTGAGCCTACAATCTTTAGTGAGTATGCCTTAGAGACAATGAAATTGGCCAAAAAAGAAGGAATAAAAAATAATTGGGTAACTAATGGATTTTGGTCAAGGGAATTGTTTGAATTGATCTGGCCCTATTTGGATGCAGCCAATGTTGATTTAAAAGGATGGACAGAGGAATTTTACAAGAAATATTGTGGAGGAAGACTTCAGCCTGTTTTAGATAATTTAATTTTGCTCAAAAAAAAGAATATCTGGGTGGAAGTGACAACGCTAATTATTCCAACTCTCAATGACAAAACAGAATGGTTTGAAGAAATTGCTAAATTTATTAAAGAAAAGTTGGGAAGGGAAACTCCATGGCATGTAACCCAATTTTCTGGAGCCATTTCCTGGAAAATGCAAGATCTTCCCGACACTCCGGTTGAAACTCTTCAAAAAGCTTGGGAAATTGGAAAAAAAATTGGCCTAAAATATGTTTATACAGGTAATGTTCCTGGCCTTCCTTCAGAAGATACTTTTTGCCCAAAATGTGAAGCCTTAGTAATTGATAGAACTAACTATTTCATTCACCGCTACGACAAGAAAGGAAGGTGTCCAAAATGTGGTGAAAGAGTAGATCTCATTTTAGAATGACCCTTTCTTCACTACTCTAAAAGTCTCATGATCAATTCCTATTCTATCGCCCCTTTTAATTTCTTCTCTTAAGATAGCCTCTGCTAAAGCGTTTCCAATTTTGTCTTGAATTACCCTTTGCATTTGGCGAGCTCCAAATTCAGGACGGTACGCTAACTCAACGATTTTCTCTTTCAATGGGTCCTCAATAATAAAATCAATTTGTTTTTCTTTAAGTTGTTTTTGAATTTTTTTGAGAAGTAATTCAGCAATCGATAAAAGATTTTCTTTGGTAAGAGGTTTGTATAAAACGACTGCATCAAATCTATTTAACAATTCTGGTCGAAAAATTCCATTTTCCACCAAAAAATTAATTAATTGCTCGCGCGTTGTCGTCCAGTCTTTATTTTCTTTTGCTGCTTTAAAAATCATCTGGTAACCAGCATTGGAAGTAGCAATGATGATTGTATTTTTGAAGTCTACTTTTCTCCCTAACCCATCAGTCAAGTGACCCTCATCGAATACCTGCAAAAATAAATTTAAGATGTTAGGATGAGCTTTTTCAAATTCATCTAGCAAAATAAGAGAAAAAGGGTTTTCTCTTACCGGTGTAGTAAGTAGTCCCTCTTCCCCTGGGGATCCAATAAGCCGGGGAATATCTTCAACATTCTGAAATTCAGACATATCTAATCTAATCATTCGATTTTCTGAACCAAAATAAAACTCTGCTAACGCCTTGGCTGTTTCCGTTTTTCCTACTCCGGTAGGGCCCAAGAAAAGAAAACAGCCAATCGGCCCCCTTCTGATTGTTACCTGAGTCCTTGCTCTTCTCAGGGCTGCTGAAACTTCTTTTAAGGCTTCATCTTGATCAACAACTCTTTGATGAAGTAGGTTTTCTAAATTGAGCAAAACTTCTTTTTCAGTTTTTTCCACCTCTCCTACTGGCACTTGAATTTTTTCACTCACTATTTTTGCAACATGTTTTGGTAAAAGAATTTTTTCTCTACTCTGGGCCAAATGAACCATTATTTCTTCCAAAAGATCTAAGGCTTTTTCCGGAAAGGGAGTAGCTGTAATGTATCTTTCACAATACTTAATAATATCGCGCAGAGCAGGAAAGGAAATTAGTTTTTGATATCTCTGTTCCAGTTTTAAAGCCAGTCTTTCTAAAAGCTTCAGAGTCTCTTGACGGGAAATTTCCGAGACTTCTATTTTTTCAAAAAAACTTAATAAAGAAGGGTTTTGTTCAATATTTCGGTGCAATCCCTCGTAGGTAGTAATACCGATTACTTGAAAATGAGGCGAAGAAATGTAGGGAGTTAAAATTCCAGAAATGTCAATCGTTCCTGCCCTGGCCATTTTTCCTCCTCCAACAAAGTTGTGAAGTTCATCAATTACCAAAATTACATTTCCAGCTAGAATCACTTCCCTAAATATTCGCTCTAAAGTACTTTCTACTACTTCTAAACTTTCCAATTGAGCTAAAAGGGCAGGAAGATTTAATTGAACGATTCTTTTGTAATTCACCTCTGGTAAACTTTCCCCAAAAATACTTTTTTTGGCCAAAGCCAAGATCATGCTTCTTCTTCCGCTTCCCGCCTCTCCTACAATGAGGGGATCGTTGCAGGCTTCCTTTCTGGCTAAAATTCTTTCCATTGCTTCGATTTCTTTTTGATGTCCGATGATCTCAGGATAACCCATTTTCATTACTTCCTTTGTAAGATCGATTGAATATTTGTCTAAGGTAATAGTATAACCTGCAGCAAAATCTTTACCAATGGATCCGATTTTAGCTAAATTTTCCCACTCCCACCATTTTTTTCTTTTTTCTTCTTCCTTTTCTAGACTTTCTAACCACCAAGTCAAGCTTTCCATGTCCTCAATTTTGAGATCAGCTTCAATTAAAATTTTTTTGAAAACAAGATCGTGCTTTGCCAAAGATAAAAAAAGATCTCCAATCTCAATTTTTTTGTGTCCTTTTTCTTCTGCTATTTTTAGAGCTTCTAAAATCGAATTTTCAAAGGTTTCAAAAGACTCTTCTTTGGTATTTTTCTTGCAAATTTTGAAATAGTCTTCTAATTTCTTTTTAATTATTCTTAAATCAAGAAGGCAGCGATAAAAGATAAAATTCACTTTTGGATTCAAGGTCAAAAGAGAATAAAACAAAACTGAAGAATTGAGGGGGATTCTCTTTGTCTTAGCAAATTTCTCCGCAAAAAAAACTGTTTTAGCAGATTCGAAATCAAGAAATTCTGCCAGATTATATTTTTCAGGGTTAGCAATCACTTTTTTCAATTCAACCTTGACTTTTGGATCTTTTAAATAGCAAAAAAATGCTTCTTGTGTCCAAAAAAGAACCCCAAAACTTAAAAAAATAATGGAGCTTCCCAATAATTTTTGGTTTAATTTTTGATCCAATTTAACTGGGAAAAAATCAATTCTTTGAGAAAAAAAGCCAAAGAGAAAAATAAAGAAGAAAAGGAGAAAAAAAATGAGGAAAACTTTTTTTAAAATGGGGGCGAATTTAAATCCTGGAGCGTTTTCCCAGCTTAATGCTTCAAAAATAGGTGCTTCTTCTAAGTTAAAATAAAAGCGAAAAGCCATAAAAAAAGGCCAAAATTAGAAAAAGAGGCAGAAATATCCAAAAAATGATCACTAAAACACCAGTAAAAATGAGAAAAATTTCAAATAGAGTGCCCACGATAATTAGCGGAAAACGAAAGATCATTCCCATGATTCTTGAAATTAAATTTGAAAAAGCAGTTTCTAAAATTTTTCCCAAATCAAAGCCTCTGGTTGGATATTCCCATTTGTATCTATGGAAATGAGAAAAGAAAGTGGTCAAAAGTAAAGGAACGGAAAAATAATATAAACCAAACTTAAGAAAATTTTTCCAAATTTCTAAAAGCCTTTTTGGCATGAAAGAAAAATGCCACTGCCACCAGGAAAACAAAATGCTTTTCCTTTTTAACCCTTCTAATATCTGCATAAATTAACCCTTGATCATCTTAATACCAAGACTGCTAATTTGACTGCCTCCAAAAATTAAAAGGCCAGCAAAAATTGACCAAGAGATCAAATTTAAAAATTTTAGGACCATTTTTTCAGGAAAGATTTCTTTTAATTGTTCACTAACAATTTTTTCTAATTCCTTTTGAATTTCATTTTGAAAACCAGAGACCTTTGTTTTTTGGGCAGAATCTGTTTTTGGTTTTTCCATTTGAAAAATTTCTGGAGCTTTTTCTTTACCAGTAAAGATATTGTAACTGGAATATAAACTCCAAAATATAATTCCTATCCCCCCTATCAAAAAAATCCAACCAAAAATTTTTACAAATTTCATATTAATTAATTATATCCTCTTTTAAAATCTCCTCCAATTGTTCAAAAACATCTGAAGGAATAATTGACCTTTGACCAGCTGGGTTCTTCCAAGATAGCGCCAGGCACTAATGATTTTAATTTTTGTATTTTTGATTTTGAATTTTGAATTTTGAATTTTGAATTTAATATCTCATCCATTACCTAAGCTTCAGTCTGATTTTTTTGGTGCCAGTAATTTGCATGGTAGTGATCGTTCCTGGGGCTATTCCCTATTCTTGTTTCTCTGGCTTTTTCAAAATGACACTGGCGCATTTTTTCCTTTGAATGTCTGGTCCAAAGAATTTCTTTGTTACCAAAAAAGCTTCCAAGACATTTTCTTTGAATTTATTTTACCGAAAAAAGAAAAATAATTCAATAAAAAAGCTCAGGATTTCTCCTGAGCCTTAAACCAAAATTCTTCACCAAAAAGAGCATAATTGATCATTTTTTCCATCATCGGTTCACTTAAAGAGAGGTTGGCTACCTCATTTGGCGTCACCAGCTTTGATCATTATTTTCATAAAATTCCAATCTGAGCACAGCTACAATATCAAAAAATGTGGGCTTTTAAGAACAAAAAATTCTTGTTGGCAGTTAAGAAAATGCTTTAGTTAAAGGGCGATCCCCAATTCCTCCCAGAAAGATCAAATTTCGTCCCTTTTTATTCTTTCTCTTATTTCCTCAACAAAATTATTGAAAAAATAAAGATTATGAAAACTGACCAATTTTTTCCCTGTTATTTCTTCTGCCCTAAATAAATGGCAAAGATAATTTCTCTTGTAGTTTTGACAAACAAAGCAATGGCAATCTTTATCAATGGGATTTTTATCTTTTAAAAATTTACTTTTTGTCAAATTCAATTTTCCTTTTTTGCTAAAGGCTATTCCATGGCGGGCATAATGGGTGGGAACGGTACAATCAAAAAGATCAATACCTGCTTTAATAACCTTTTCAATGTCCTCAAGATAACCAATGCCTAATAGGTGTCTAGGTTTTTTCTCATTTAAGTTTGGTATTACCCAATCTAAAATTTTAAACATTTCCTTTTTATTTCTTCCCAAATCTCCACCTATGCCAAAGCCATCAAAATCTAAAGAGCTAATAAATTTGGCGCTCGCTTCTCTTAAATCTTTAAACCTTGATCCCTGAACAATACCAAAAATAGCTTGGTCTGATTTTTTTTCTTTCAAACAAGTTTTTGCCCACAAATGAGTTCTTTCTAATGCCTTTTTAACATATTGATAACTTGCCAGAGGGCTGGTGCATTCGTCAAATGCAAAAATAATATCTGCCCCTAAGGCTTCTTGAATTTTGATCGATTCTTTTGGACCTAAAAATAATTCTTTACCATCAAAAGGTGATCGAAAAAAAACGCCATCTTGAGTAATTTTAAGAAATTTTGGTTGGGAACCATTTTTAATGTTTTCTAAATTTTCTTTTCCGGGAAAGTATTTCAAAATTTTTCCTACCTTTTGGTCAAAACCGAAACCTAAAGAAAAAACCTGAAAACCTCCAGAATCAGTCATTAAAGGAGCTGGCCAATTCATAAACTGATGAAGGCCACCTGCTAACTGGACAATTTTTTCCCCTGGCTTCAAATGTAAATGAAAAGTGTTAGCGATTAAAATTTGGGTTTTTGTTTCTTTTACCTCCCTGCTGTCTAAGGTTTTCACTACAGCTTGGGTGGCTACTGGAACTAAGCTGGGTGTTAAAACTTCACCATGAGGAGTTTTTATTAGACCTAAACGAGCTTTACTTTTTTTAGATTTTTTCAAAATTTTAAATTCAATCATTGTTGAAAAATTTTTTCGAATTTTCTATACAATCTTAACAAATTTAACTCAGAAATTAAAGAAAAATAAAATCTCTCTTGCTTGGACCTTTCAAAATTAATTTGAGTAGCGAAGAGAATTTTGGTATACTTACTATTGAAATCATCAAGCTTACGAATTTTTTCAATTCGCTATATATTAATGAAAGAAAATCCCCAAAAGAATGACCCAAAAATTTTAATTCAATTAGCAAAAAGGGGTGATAAAGAGACGTTTGGCCGTCTTTATGAATTATATTTTGTTCCAATTTTTCGTTAAGAAATCTTGGAAAAAATCTGAAAAAGAAAAACTGTTCCTGAAATTTTAGATTTATTTTCTAACCAAAAAGCACATTTAAAAGAGATTTTTCAAACGATAAAGAGTTTAAAGAAAAGAAGAAGTCATACCTTCAAAAAACTCCTTTTGAAAATTTTTTCTCAACTTCCCATTTCAAAGGTCGACTTTCCTTAATAAATGCAATTAAAAACCAATATTTGCTGGATATGAATTGGAAAATTATTGTTCCGTTAACTCTGCTTGTCCTTGTGCTCACTTTTTTAATTACTACTCAGTTTGGCGGAAAAAAACCACCAGTTACAGGTCCTACCCAAATTGGGCAACAACCCTCAGCTAAAGAATATCCAGAAGAACCTAGCTTCAAACTACCGATTGCAACCGGTGATATTGATGAAGCAACAAATTCTTTCTTGATGGATTCTCTTGAAGAGAAAAGCCAGCTTGTTAAAGCTTTAGATGAAGATGTTGCGATCGTTGATTTAGACAGGGAGGCTATCAATGATTTTGCTCAAGTTTACAATGAAAATGATTTCTAATATGAGAACAAAATTTAAAAGCCACTTTATATATTATCTTTTAATTCTGGCTTTAAGTTTAAGTTTCTTGAGTCCATCTTTATCGTTTGCTCAAACTGGGAAAGGTAATGAGAGCTTTTTTTGTAAAAGATTGCCAGAGATAAAAACAAAAATGGAACAAAAAATGGCTGAAGCTGAAGCGAAAATTCAAGAACGTCAAGAAAAAAGAATCAGCTTTATCGAAAATAAAAGAAATGAAAGAAACAACATAATTCAAAAACATCGGGCCAGATGGGATGCCAATCGACAAGAACATTACGCCAAACTGGAAGAAAGAGCAAAAAACGAAACCCAAAAGCAAGCAGTTGTTGAATTTCAAAGGGCAGTGGAGAGAGCGGTAAATACTCGGCGAACAGCCATTGATACCGCAAATTCCGAATTTCAGGCAATCGTTGACCGAGCAATTGCTGATCGGAAAATAGCCATAGAAAGAGCAAGGAGAACATTTAAAGATGCAGTCAGTGGCGCTTTTGAAAAAGCGGAATTAGAGTGTGCAATGGGTATTGACCCTAAAACTGTCCGCCAAAACCTGCATGCAAATTTGAAGACAGCTCAAGAGAAATTTAAAAGCGACCTGGAGACAATTGGAAAGATAGGAGAAATCGTAAAATCAGCGGCCGAAACTCGCAAACAAGCAATCGAAAGGGCTATCCAAGATTTTAAAACCGCAATAGAGGAGGCAAAAGAAAATTTAAAATCAGCCTTTGCTGAAAAATAAAGAAATCATCGAAAAGCTAAGAACAAATGTTTAAAAAATCCAGCCTTATTGGCTGGATTTTTCTTGATGGGTGTGGTAGGAATCGAACCTACGACCTCCATTTTATCAGAATGGCGTTCTGCCACTGAACTACACACCCAAGATCATTTTTCTAAAACGAATAATATTTTTTGAGCAAAAAAATTATAAAATTTTTTTTGGGCTAAAATTTTAAGTCCTAAGCTTTCAAAGATTTTTTTCCATTCCTTTTCACTCTTAAATTCTCCATGGCCTTGATCCTTGAAAAAAATTTTGTAAGAAAAATGATGAATTTTGCAATAGAGCTTAGAGAAAATTCCCTCGGGAAGGTCTTCAAAAATAATAATTCTTCTGGCCACTCTTTTGGCTTCCTTCAAAAGAAAGATGGGATCTAGGGTATGATGCAAAACATAACTAATTAAAACTATATCAAAAGAATCATCTTCAAAGGGAAGGTCTTTTCTCTCGAGTTTTTGAAAAGGCAAGGGAGCTATTCTTTTGTCAACGATATCTACCCCTAAAACTTTTGCCCCAAAATATTCTTGGAATTTTTCTCCTATAATCCCTGAACCACATCCTAAATCAAGAATCTTGGCGCCTTTTTCAATAAAATCTTGAGACATCCCACACATTCTTTGGCCTGCTTTTTGAAAAACTTTTTTAAAGAGCAAATAATAAATCATTTTTTCTTACTAAAACTTGCGAAAACCAAATCTGGAATTAAATTTTTAAGTTCCTTTGGGTTAATTTTGATGGAAAAATTATAATCTCCCCCATTCAAAATAATCTCTTTTTCTTTCATTAATCTCTTGTCTATGAAAGTAGGAATCTTCCACAAAAAACCAAAAGGAGGAATGGCCCCAACTTTTGCTCCCTTTAGTTTATTTTTAATTAATTTTTCTGAGGCTAACTCAATTTTTTTTCCCTTTGTAACTTTTTTTATCTTTTTCAGATCTAAAATGCAATCAGCTGGAATTACTCCTAAAACTAAATCTCTGTCTTTTTTTATCACTAAAGTTTTTCCGACAATTTTTTGGGGCACCTTTAAAGTCTGGGCCTTGTCGAAAGCAGTATAGACTGTTTTGTGTTCCAAAATTTCAAATTTAACCTTGCTTTTTTCTAAAAACTTAAGAATTTTTTTGGGTATCGCCATACTTTGCTATTAATTTAACAAAAATAAAAAAGCCTGTCAAAGGCTAAGTGAAGAAGGTAAGTTTCTTAGAGTTGCCCCGGATCGAGATTTTAAGGCTCCTCGATCAACACCTTAGGGTTAAAGAGAGAATTCTCACTCTTCAACCCCAGTCGACACTTAAAATTCAATTGAGTGATCCAGGAGCAGGTTCCCCTACCCCTGCCTTGTTACGACTTCGCCCCTCTCACTGAGCCCAGCTTAGGCGCCCTAAAAAGGGCGACTTCGGCTGTTCCCAGCTCGCTTGGCGTGACGGGCGGTGAGTACAAGGCTCAGGAACGTATTCACCGTGGCATGGCTGATCCACGGTTACTAGCGATTCCGGCTTCATGAGGTCGGGTTGCAGACCTCAATCTGAACTGAGGTAGCTTTTGATGGGATTAGCTCCCCGTTACCGGTTCGCTACCCTTTGTAGCTACCATTGTACCACGTGTGCAGCCCAGGGCATCAAAGGGCCATGCTGATTTGGCGTCGTCCCCACCTTCCTCCGTATTATCTACGGCAGTCCCCTATGACATCTCGTGCAAAAAGCACGAGCAAACATAGGGCAAGGGTTGCGCAGGTTTTGGCATCTAAGCATGCGTCTCACGACACCTGCTGACGACAACCATGCAGCACCTGTGCCAGTGTCCTTGTGGAACCCCACCATTTCTGGCGGGTTTCACTGGCATGTCAAGCCCTGGTAAGGTTCTTCGTTTGTCGTCGAATTAAGCCACATGGTCCACCGCTTGTGTGAGCCCCCGTCTATTCCTTTGAGTTTTAGCCTTGCGGCCGTACTTCCCAGGCGGGACACTTAACGGGTTACCTTCGCCACCTGCAGGGTCGACACTGCAAGCAGCTAGTGTCCATCGTTTAGGGCGTGGACTACAAGGGTATCTAATCCTTTTTGCTCCCCACGCTTTCGTCCCTCAGCGTCAGGGTCGGCCCAGGAGGCTGCCTTCGCTTTCGGTGTTCCTGCCGATATCAACGGATTTCACCCCTACACCGGCAGTTCCACCTCCCTCTACCGCCCTCTAGCAAGACAGTATCTCAGGCCTTCCTCAGGTTGAGCCTGAGGGCTTTAACCTGAGACTTGCCTTACCGCCTACGGACCCTTTACGCCCAGTAAATCCGGATAACGCTTGCGGGTTCTGTCTTACCGCGGCTGCTGGCACAGAATTAGCACCCGCTTATTCCTGGGGTACTCTCAGGGATAAAAAATCCCTTGCTCCCCCAGAAAAGGAGTTTACAACCCGAAGGCCTTCATCCTCCACGCGGCGTCGCTGGTTCAGGGTTTCCCCCATTGACCAATATTCTCGACTGCTGCCTCCCGTAGGAGTGGGGCCCGTGTCTCAGTGCCCCTGTCGGCGACCACCCTCTCAGGCCACCTACCCGTCATAGCCTTGGTAGGCCATTACCCTACCAACTAGCTGATAGGCCGCGGGCCCTTCCCAAAGCGCGTGAGGAAAAACCTCCGCTTTTAATGTATAGGAATTTCACCCATACACCACATCGGGGATTAGCCCGGTTTCCCAGATTGTCCCCGTCTTTGGGGTAGGTTACCCACGTGTTACTGACCCGTTTGCCAGGTACTAATTTTAGGTGAGAAACCCCACCCAAAATTAGCCCTCTGACTTGCATGCCTTATCCACGCCGCCAGCGTTCATCCTGGACCAGGATCAAATCCTCAAAAGGAAGATTCGGGGCAACTCAAAAAAACCACCTTTTCAATATTAAATTTTAAAAGGTCTTTCCTTCTCTTCATGCCACTCCATCAATCTTTCTCGCCTTTTCTCTTCTTACTCTTTATTTACAACCTTCTTTTTTTTGTTTTTTTTCTTTCTTAGCCATATCTTTCTTTATTTAATTTTAATTACTAAAAAACTCTTGTCAAGAGTTTGAGGGTCTTTTCTCTCTTGAGCCGAGGGTGGGATTCGAACCCACGACTTGCTGTTTACAAAACAGCTACTCTACCGCTGAGTTACCTCGGCAAAAATTTCCTTTTTACTCTGAATTTTGAGGGAAAAATTTCACTCCTCCTTAATTGCTTTTTTTATCTCCTCCCAATAATGATCTTCTTTTACTTTCTTTTTTTGCGCTTTTTCTCTTAATCTCTGAAGCCAATGCCAAGTTTTAACATCTGCTTTCAGTACTAAGATCCTAATTTTATATATCACTTTTTGCAAAAAAGATTCAAGAGAAAAATTTTTTAAGGGATAATACTTTTTTATTTTTCTCTTTAAATTTGAAAATAAACTTTCTTTAGGAAGGGTTTCAACTTCTGGTAAGGTAAGTAAAATGGGAATTTTCCGCCATACCATCGTCACCATTCCTAAAAAGCTCCCAATAAAGATGACAATTGCGATAATTTCTGCCATAAATTAAATTTCGTACCTCACGAAATTTTTGACGGTGATTTTTTCCCCAAATTTAGCAATGTATTCATTAATTAAATCACCAATCGTTTTCTTTTCGTCGCGAATCCAGGGCTGTTCCATTAAAGAAGATGGTGTTGGATTCATGGCTGCAATTTGTAAACAAAGTTCATGGGCCAACTTTTGAAATTCTGGAGATCTGGCCACAAAGTCTGATTCGCAGAGCAGTTCGATCATTACTCCGATTTTTTTACCAGGATGAATATAGCTTTCGATTATTCCTTGTTTTGTTTCCTTTGCTTCTCTTTTTTCCGCAAATTCTTTCCCTAATTTTTTTAGAATTTCTTTAGCTTTTTGTAAATCACCCTGAGCTTCTTGGAGAGCCTTCTTACACTCTGAAATTGAAAGTCCTGTTTCTTGGCGAAGTTTTTTAATTTGATTAATGTCTATCATTTTTGGCTTTAGGACCTTGCTTTAATTATTGCTTCTTTCACCTTTTCTAAGATATATTTTACCGAAGAAACGGAATCATCGTTTGCCGGAATTGGATAATCAACTTGAGTGGGGTCAGCATTAGTATCACAAATGCCAATCACTTTTATCCCCTTTTCCCGCGCCTCTTTCACCGCTAAATAGTCTTTTTTGGTGTCTATGACAAAAATGGCATCGGGAAGTCTTTCTAAATTTTTTATTCCACCAAATTTTTTTTCTAATTTCTTTATTTTTTCCTCAAATTGTGCCTTTTCCTTTTTGGTATATTTTTCTAGCTCTCCTTCTGACTTTTTTTTCTCTAATTCCTTAAAATATTCAATCCTTTTTTTGATGGTTTGAAAATTAGTAAAGGTTCCTCCCAACCATCTTTCGGTAATATAAGGAAGATTAAGTTCCTGGGCAAGATTCTTTACCAATTCTTTCACCGAAACTTTAGTACCAACGAAAAGTAAGATTTTGTTCTCGGAGATAAGTTTGGCAATAAAGTTTAGGGCTTCTTTAAGCTTTTCTTTTGTCTTCTCCAGATCAATCACAGAAATACCATTTCTCACTCCAAATATATAAGGCTTCATTTTTGGATGAAGCTTTGAAGTTTTGTGTCCAAAATGTAACCCAGCCTCGGCCATTTCTTCAATCTCCATTGAAAAATCAATTTCTTTTGCCATATAAACTAATAATATCGCATCTTACTTGATTTTTCAAGAGGAGTATCTTATAATGAATTTTATGAAAAAAGATATCCATCCAAAATATTTCCCTCAGGCCTTCGTTAAATGTGCATGTGGCAACACTTTTACTGTTGGTTCCACTAAAGAATTCATTGAAATTGAGATTTGTTCGAAATGTCATCCTTTTTATACTGGGAAAGAAAAAATCGTTGATACCATGGGCCAGGTTCAAAAATTTAGAAAAAGATTAGAAAAAAAGAAAAACTTAAAGAAATAAAATTAAAATATGAGCTCTGTCATCGTTGAAATTAGAGCGGGGGTAGGAGGTGAAGAGGCAGCCTTATTTGCCAGAGATTTGTTTAGAATGTATACAAAATATGCTGCCTCCCAGAAGTGGAAAATGGTCGTTTTACACCTCCAGCCTACTGAATTAGGAGGGATAAAAGAGGTGATTTTTGAACTGAAAAATGGAGATGTTTATTCAAAAATGAAATACGAAGCTGGAGTTCACCGAGTTCAAAGAATCCCAAAAACGGAAAAATCAGGAAGGATCCATACCTCTACTGCCACGGTTGCTGTTTTACCAAAGCCAGAAAAAACCCAAATTAAGATAAATCCAAACGAAATAAAATTTGATTTTTATAAGGCCTCGGGACACGGAGGTCAATATGTCAATAAGAGAATGACCGCAGTGAGGGTTACTCATTTACCCACAGGGATTGTTGTCACTTGTCAAACAGAAAGGAGTCTTCAGCAAAACAAAGAATCCGCCTTAGCTATTTTAGAAGCAAAATTATTAGAAAAAAAAGAATTGGAAAATTTAGAAAAACTCACCAAAGAAAGGAGACAACAAATAGGTTGGGCAAAAAGGGCAGAAAAAATTAGAACTTATAATTTTCCTCAAGATAGAGTTACTGACCACCGAATTAAAAAAAATTTTTACGACATCGAAGAAATTATCGAAGGTAATTTAGAACCAATCATAACCCTTCTTCAAAAAAATTTTTCTTCTTAAATTCCATTTTTAATCCACTCTTCCCATTGCTGAGCTTTACTCATCACTAAATCTCTATACCACTCACCTCCTGCTGCTCGGCATCGCGGTGTTAAAACGCTTGTGCCACATAAATAAGCAGTCACCGCTCCTTTTTCATCCTCAATTTTTTTTGAAGAGGCATTAAAATCAGCTAAATATAAAGCTGCTGCTAAAAAAGCATCGCTTGCTCGCCAAGGATTGGCAGGTTTTACTCCAGTTAAAGCCTCGATTCTCGCTTTATATTTTAGCCAAGTATTGGGCATAAATTGGGCAGGGCCCATTGCTCCTCCCATTTGAATTGTACCCCCTCCAACATAGCAAGAAACAGGGGTGGTATTTGGATTTAATCCTAACTCTTTACAAATTTGTTCAAAGGCGGTCCAGTGAGAAGAAGGCATTACTTTCTTGTAACTTAATTCTGGGTGGCGACATACTGGTTGACCTGAGCAATTACATTGGCCAACATTGGTTCCCAATGCTGACTCTACCTCAATCAGTCCTAAAATTAAAGCAGGTCTTACACCCGTCAAATTCCCTGCCCAATTTGCTAATTGATAAAGTTCTTTTCTCTCTCTGGGGACACTTAAACCAGGAAGTGTTAATTGGGCAATTCTCGCCATAATTTCAGCTGCCCTTCTTTCTAATTCTTTTTTTTCTTTCAAATATTGTTGATATTGAGCTTCGGTCATAGATAAGAGCCTTTCTTGTTCTTTTTTTGCCATTTCATTTTCTTGTTTTTGAAGAGACTGGACACTGACTAACTTTTCCAAATCTGATTTTTGTTCTTCTAAATCTTTTTTTTGAGATTCTAAAAATGCTTTCAGTTCTTTAATTTCAGTTAAAATCTTTTGTTGCTTTTTGTTTAAAGCATCAAGAGCAGATAAATTGTTAAAGAAATCGGCAATCGTTTGTCCAGAAAATAAAATTTCAATAAGAGAATTTTCTCCCTCTTCCTGAATAGTCCTTAAAATGAGAGAAAGGTTCCTTTGACCCTCTTTGATTCTTTTTATTGTGTCTTGAATGGAACTTTCCGTCCTCTCAATCTGCATCGTCAACTCTTTGATCATTAAATTGCCTTGTTTAATCTGAATAGCCAATTGTTGAATTTTAGATTCCAAAAGTTTAATTTGGTTTTTCCTGGTCTTTTTTTCTGTCTCAGTCTTAGCGATTGCTTCTTTAATTTTTTTTAGTTCCGCCTCAAGCTTTTTATAAATGGCTTCACATTCTTCTTTTGTTTGGCAATCATCTTGGGCTCTAGTGAAAAAATAGGGCAAAATGAGAAGCCCTACAAGAAAGAAAAGAAAAAGTTTTTTTATTTTTTGATTAGCCACTGCCCTCATTTTCCTTTTCAGAAAGTTCTTCAGGTTTTTTCTTCTTTACCACTTCTACTTCTTTAATTTCTTTTTCCACTGGTTTTTCTAATTCTTCTTCAACTTTTTCAAAGGGAGCGACAAAGGCTACTGGATCTTCTGGGCTTCTTAATATTTTGACGCCCTCTGGGACATTTAAATTTTTGACCAAAATTCTGTCTTCAAAAGTTTTAAGTGGCGAAATATCTACTTTAATTTCATGAGGAAGATTTTGAGGTAAAACTTTAATTTCAATTTCAGAAAGTGCCTTCACCAAGGTTCCTCCTAATTCTTTTACCGCGGGTGCCTCACCGACAAAAACCAAAGGCACTTTAGCTTCAATTTCCTCTTTTAAAGAAGGTTGATAAAAATCGACATGAATAGGTTTTTCGCTAAGGGGATCAAATTGAACTTCATGAATCAAAACGGGTATTTTTTTGCCTTCAATTTCTAATGAAATCAAAGTGCTCTCCCCTGCTTTTTTATACACTTTTTCAAATTCTTTTTCTTGTACTTTTAAATTCAAATTCTTAATCCCTGGACCATACAAAATAGCAGGTATAAATCCCATTTTTCGAAGGTTTTTTACTTTTTTACCAACTTCTTTTCTTAATTGGGCAGAAAGCTTTAACATTATTTTTTTCTAATTTTAAACTTTTTCTCCAATTCTTTTAAGGTCTCAGTGACACCTGTATACTCTAGCTCAGACATTGGCAGCATAGCAGGTCCGACAAAACCTTGTTTTCTTATTTCTTCTGCTTTTTGGGCAATCTTATTTCTGACATAATCCCAATAAGGATGGTCAAAACAATCAGCAGGTTTCGTAAGTTTTCCATTTTTCACGGAAAAAGCTAAACAAGAAACGATGGGTGGTCCGTCAAAAAAAGAGGTAGGAGAATTTTTCCGCACTGGCATTAGAGGCCCATTGTGAGAGCCTCTCATAAACCCTGCCACCAAATGGCCAATGGTAAAAGGTGAAAGAATTTCCCCGGTAGCTGGAAAATCTTTTTGAGTCCTTACCAACATTACCGGATCATCTTTGCCAACATATTTTCCAGCAATATTATGAAGCCTAGTGGTGGAAGCTGCTACTATTTGTTCTCCGGTGACTCTCGACCAAATCGATTCCACTACAAACCTTCCTGTATCTCTTAACAAAACCGCAATATCATAAATTTCTTCTGGGGTAACCAACTCAATAATTCTGTCTGCTTGAGTATAATTCACATCCATGATTACAAACTTGAATCCTTTTTTAAGCTTTGGTGATAAAAGCAAACCTGCACAATGCATTGGATCAGCAAAAGAAAGATAAAGAGGTAAATTAAAAGCTCCAGGTTCTGTTTTGTCAGCCATAAACATTAAAAAAGGTTCTGCTGGTCTTTCTTCAATTTCCATTTCTGCTACCTGAGGTCCCATACCTTTAACATTTCCAGAAAAAGCCTCAACCAATAAATCTTGTCCTGCCCCATAAAGCCCTTGTTCTTTGGCTACTTTTGTTGCTTTCAAAAAGGCCTCATAACACAGTTTGTGAATTGTCGAATTTCCCACCCCCTTTTTGTGGGTAGTTAAAATGGAAATATCATCTCCCGTATAGCCAATATAATAGTCAATAATTAGCCCTTTATCTTTTCCTTTCGTTTTGATGTGTTGTTCCACTGCCTTTAACATTTCATCACTCGGTCTAATATGACCACCGATTGATCCGACATCAGCTTTGATAATTGATAAAGTAATTTTCATAAAATTTTAAAAAATTGGTTTTTTGACCTTTTTAAAAATTATAGCAATTATTTTTTATTTGGCAAATTTAATTTTACCACTTTGCCGGGCAATTTGTTCCATCTTCCAGGCAAACTTTCTTTCCATTAACTCTTAACTCAAAGTTTGTGCCAGGGGAACCAATTTGAACATCTCCTTGAAATTGAGCTCCTTTGGCAAAGAGCGAACCTTCAATTGTTAGTTTGTGATTTGGGTTTGGGTTTAAAGTACCAATGGCTACTAAACCATGAGGCACTAAAAAGCCATATTCTAAGGTAGGATTTGTGCCAACAATCAATCCTCCTTCTTTTGTTTGACCTTGGGGACCGATATTGAGAGGAGGAAAAACATTGCCTTGAGGGGGAGCTTGAGTTGGTTCCTGCCAGGCGAA
>CALHEE010000026.1 GCA_938023415.1 Minisyncoccota bacterium
AAATGAAGAGACCCCTAGTACCAGTAGTAGAATTTTGGGATGAAGGAGAAAAGATAAGGTTAGAGTTGTTAAATTTGGATTATCTCCCTCATCGTCAGGTAATCATCAGAAAATGTAACCCTGCTCTGTACTTAATATTTATCGATAACGAAGACGGATACCCAGTGAAAAAAAGAGAGGGGGTCTATATCATCGAAATCCCAAAAGCAGAGTTTCCCATAATAAATCCTCCTAAAAAAAGGTACAAGGCAACCTGGCTTGCTCCGAATATCTTACAAGTAGTTTTTTAGTTCTTTTATCCAGCCCTCGGTAAAAGCCGAGGGCTTTTTCTTTTTTCCTCTTGACAAAAAAGAAAAAAAGATAAAAATAAAAATTATTCTGGGGTAAAAAATTTTACCCCAAAAACTTTTTTATAAAAAGGAGGGGGGAATGAAGGTTTTTATGATCCCAGAGGGACTGTTAATCCAAGGGGCTAATAAGCTTCCTAAATATGTGAAAGTTTGTGTGAATTCAGATTGTCTTCTCTTAACCTTTTTCTCGGAATGGCCAGAGGAAGAAAAATGCCATACTGTCAGAAAAACTTCTTCAGGATATCTCGTAGACGGCCTTCAAAGAGAGTGGAGAGAAAAATGTGGGATAAATCCCTGGAAGTTGGCTGCTCTTTGTGAAGAATCTCCAGAAAAAACAAAACTTCCCCATAAATGGGAAAACCCTCAAACCTTGAGCGTCTCTATCCCCCAATCTCTAAAAAGGCAAATTTCAAGATATTGATCTTTTCCCTGCTCCTTTTGCCCCGGCTCTACCGGGGCTTTCTTTTTTAAAAAAAATAAGATAATTTAAAAATAAAAGGGCCTGTAGTTTAATGGAAAAACGCCACATTCGCATTGTGGAAATGGCGGTTCAACTCCGCCCAGGTCCACCATTAGTTTTTAATCATTATTGAATTGAATGAAAAAGGAATTAGGAAAAATCGGTGAGAAGGAAGCTGAAAAGTATTTAAGAAAAAAAGGATATAAGATTTTGGATAGAAATTTTGTTTTTAGGATTCCTGGAGATTTCCAAAAAGGTGAAATAGATATTGTCGCTAAAAAAGGAGAGACCATTTGTTTTATTGAAGTGAAGACTTTAAAAAATCCAAAAATTAAAATTTTTCCAGAAGATAAGATCAACTTTTCAAAGAAAAGAAAATTAATTTGGACAGCTGAAAACTGGTTAATGAAAAATAAAATTCCTCTTGAGACAAAGTGGCAAATAGATGTTGTCTCTGTAATTATTCAGGGAAAAAAGAGAGAAATATCCCATTTTGAAAATGCCATTTCTGATTTAAGAGATTTTTAAAGAAAATGGATTTTTTAAATTTTGCCATATCTTCTCTTTATTTTTTCTTGCCTGCCTATTTTGCCAACCTCACCCCACCTTTGGTAAAAAAGAGCAAAATTTTTGATTTTTTAGCAAAACCTGTAGATTTTAACAAAAAATTTTTAGGAAGACCAATTTTTGGTTCTCACAAAACATGGCGGGGGTTAATTTTCGCTTTTTTGGTTGGATTTTGCTTTGCCATTTTTCAAAAATTTTTATTTAATTTTTCCTTTTTTCGGAAAATTTCTCTCTTGGACTACTCAAAGATTAACATTTTTCTTTTTGCCTTTTTAATTTCTTTCGGAGCCATTTTTGGAGATTTGTTTTTTGCCTTCGTCAAAAGAAGACTGAACCTTCCACCAGGTACTCCTTTTTTACCTTTTGATCAAACAAACTATGTCATTGGGACAGCCTTGTTTTTAGAACCTTTTTTTAAGCTTGGTTTTTCTCTCTGGTTTTTTTTATTTTTCGCCACCTTTTTTTTACATATTGTCATCAATAGAATCGGTTATGAATTAAAAATTCATTCAGCCAAATGGTAAAATTTTTACTTTGCATTTTAAAATTTTTTTCTTAAAATAGAACATATGCTGGAAAACATTTTTAGTTTTTCTTTTCAAATTTTATTTTCAAGTGTGGCAATCTTAGGAGGAGTAATTGTCGGGAAAATTTTTGAAAAATGGACATTAAGATTTTTTGAAAAAATAAAACTAAAAACCGTGTTAAAAAGGATGGGGGGAGAAGAGGTGTTAGCTAAACTTTGGGAGAATTTTGAAATAATCAAGTTTTTCGCAAAAATCGTAAAATGGTTTTTCATCCTCCTTTTTCTGATGGTGGCGTTTGACATTCTCGGATTGGAAAAGGTTGCCTCTTTCTTAGAAACAATTTTAAGATATTATCCCAATATTTTCATTGCAATCTTAATTTTCTTAATCGCAGTCTATTTACTCGACTTTTCCAAAAAGATTTTTGTCGGTACTTTAGAAAAAGAAAAAATTTCTTTTTCTCCATTGGTTAACCGCGGTCTTTCTCTTTTGATCTGGGTTTTGACTATTTTTGCCATTTTATACCAATTAAAAATAGTCCCAGAATTAATTTTAGTATTATTTGTAGGAATAGTGATTATTTTTTCTCTCGCTTTGGGCCTCTCTTTTGGTTTAGCGGGAAAAGATTTTGTCTTTAAATTCCTAAAAGAGCTTCAAGAAAAAATGAAAAAATAAATTATGGAATACTTAACTCAAAAAGAATTAAAGGAAATGTTTTTAAAAGCTTATGAAAGGATCGAAAAAGAAAAAGAACAAATTAATAAAATCAATGTCTTTCCCGTACCAGACCAAGATACAGGAACAAATTTAGCAAAAACACTCCTGGGAATTAAAGAGGCAATAGAAAAAACTGAATTTAAAAGCATAGAAGAAATAGCCCAGACCATCTTAGAAGGAGCTTTACTTTCTGCCCAGGGAAATGTCGGCGTAATCTTCATTGGATTTTTGGCTGGCTTTTTACCAAAACTTAACAAAAATCCGATTGATGCCAAAAAGTTAGCGGAAGCCTTTGAGGAAGGAAGAAAAAGAGCTTGGCAATCGGTCATCAATCCAAAAGAAGGAACAATTTTGGATGTGATCGACGCAACTTGCGAAACTCTAAAAAAAGAAGCAGAAAAAGAAAAAGATATTGTCAAAATTTTAAAAAGAATGATCAAAGAAGGGGAAAAAAGCCTTTTGGCAACGAGAGAAAAAATGGAAATTTTTAAAAAAGCAAATGTCGTTGATGCTGGTGGACTTGGGTTTTTGATGATTTTAGAAGGTTGTTTAGAGGCATTAAGGCCAGAAGAAAAGAAAGAGAAAGAAAGAGAAAAACCATCAGAGGAAATTAGAAGATTTATTCAGGTTTTGGCAAACAGATACGAGATTGTTTCTTTAATTGCCAATCTAAATATAAGTGAGGAAAAATTGAGAGAAAAATTAAAGAACCTTGGAGACTCAATTGACATTGTCCAAATAGGGGAAAAAATGAAAATTCATATCCATACAGAAGAACCAGATGAAGTAAAAGAGATTTTAAAAGAGGTAGGAAAAATTGAGAATTTAAGAATTGAAGATATGACAAAAGAAATTTTGGGCCAACCATCTCTAAGAGAAGTCTCCGTTGGAATAGTAACTGAAAACATTGCTTCCATTTCACCAAAAATTTTAGAGAGATACAAAATTGAATTAGCCCAGGCAAAGTTTGAATGGCCAGAAATGGAAAAATTAGAAGGAGAAAATATTTATCAGAAGATAAAAAAGGCATATGAAATTGGACTGGAAACAAGACCAAGAACTTCCCAGGCAATGCCAAGAGATTATTTTGAGGCATTTAAAAAACAACTAGGAAAATTTGAGAAAGTGCTTTGCCTCACTGTTTCTTCAAAACTCTCTGGATGTTACAACTCAGCTCTTCAGGCAAGAGAAATGTTAAGTGAAAAAGAAAAAGAAAATGTTTTTGTCTTTGATACCCTAAATGGGGCGGCAGGTCAGGCCCTCTTTGTTTTAGGGGCAATAGAGATGATTCAAGAAAAAATGGAAATTAAAGAAATTTTAGAAAAATTCAAAACTTTAATTAAAAAAACTCACTGTTATGTTATTTTTAGCGACCCGAAAGGGGTAGAATTCATTGGAAGAATTACCAAAGCTCAAGCAAATTGGATAAGGAGGATAAAGAAAATAAGATTACAACCAATTATGGAAATAAAAGATGGAATTTTGACCAAAGGGGGAATTGTTTTTGCCAAAAATGAGGCAGAGGCACTTTTTAAAAAGTTTTTAAAAGATAGTAAAAAAGAAAGAGGGGCAAAGAAAAAAATTCGAGCGATTATCAATCATACCGATAATTTAGCTCAGGCAGAACAATTAAAAAAGTGGTTAAAAAATGAAGGCACAGAGGTCGCTTTTGTTTCAGAATGCCCCCTCATATTTTCTGCAGTCACTGGTCCAGGAACATTAATCTTAGGTTGGCAACCACTTGAATAATATGCTCAAGCATTTGGCTTTAATTCCAGATGGCAACAGAAGGTGGGCAAAAAAGCGAGGATTATTGCCCTGGCAAGGACATCTGGCAGGAGCGAAGAATTTAGAGAAAATTTTAAAAAAGGTGTGGGAACTGAAAATTCCCTATTTTACCTTTTGGGGAATGTCTGCGGATAATGCTTTAAAAAGGCCGAAAGAAGAAGTGAAGATGCTTTTTAAAATTTTTAGGAGCTATTTTCATAAACTCCTTAAATCAAGAGAAATAGAAAAGGAACAAGTAAAAATCAATGTGATTGGTAGATGGGAAAATCTTTTTCCGAAAGATTTAAAAGAGCTGATAAGAAAAATAGTAGAAAAAACCAAAAACAATCAAAAATTTTTTCTCACCTTGCTTTTGGCCTACAATGGTACTGATGAAATGTTGGAGGCTATTTCCAAAATAGTAAAAAAGGCAAAAAAAGAGAATTTTAACTTTTCCGAGAAGACTTTATTGGAAAATCTCTGGACAGGAAATCTCCCACCTGTTGATTTAGTAATTAGAACTGGATGTGAAAAAGATCCTCATAACTCAGCTGGTTTTATGATGTGGCAGACTGCTTATGCTCAATTTTATTTCACAAAAACCCTTTTTCCTGAATTTTCCAGCAATGAACTGGAAAGAGCAATAAAAAGTTATTTTAAAAGAGAGAGAAGGTTTGGGGGATAAATATGGAAAAAATTGGAATTATCACTGAGGATATTTGCTCTTTGCCAGAAAAAATGATTAAGGATTTTAAGATTGAGGTGGTGAAAACAAGGTTATATTTTCCGGAATGGGAAAAATTCCCAGAAAAAAACCTTTACCAATTAATGAGGGAAACTAAAGCTTTACCAAAGACCTCTGCCCCACCCCCTGGTGATTATCTAAAAGCTTACCAAAAATTAGATAGAGATTTTGAAAAAATTTTAGTCATCACTACCTCTTCGCGGCTTTCTGCCTGTTTTAATTCTGCCTTCCAGGCGCGAGAGTTATTTTATAAGCCAGAAAAGGTTTTTTTATTTGATTCATGGCAGGCAGTTTGTGGTCAGGGCCTGTTAGTCCTAAAGGCAGTAGAATTAATCAGAGAAAATAGAGAGATTGAGGAGATTGTGGAAAGTTTGGACCAACTCAAAAAGAAAATAAAAGTTTTTGGATTTTTAAAAACAACCTACTGGGCTGAAAAAATTGGAAGGGTAAGTAAGTGGCAGGGAATAATTTTTAAGATCTTGAAGGCTTTTGGTGTTTATCCTTATTTGGGATTTAAAGAAGGAAGGGTAAAGTTGACCGGATTTAATTTTTGGACAGCAGATGAATTTGAAGGAATATTTAATCAATTAAAACATCAAGCAAAAAAAGGAAAAATTAGAGTAGGAATAAATTTTACTGATAATATCGAATTTGCTTTTAAGTTAAAAGAAAAAATCTCAAAGGAATTAGAGGTTGAAGTTTCTTTTTTGTCGATGGTACCTCCCATTGTCGGAGCAAACTCTGGACCAGGAACAATATTAGTCGCTTGTTACCATGTATAAGGAAAATTTAAAAATAGGTATTATTGGCGTAGGCGGGAGAACCGGAACAATGTTTTTTCAGGAATTGAAAAATTTGGGAAATGTTTTTGGTATAGGGAGAGAAAAAGAAATTGAAGAAATAAAAGAGAAAAAACTTTTTGTCGAAAAAAATGGAAAATTAGAAAAGGTGGAAGGAAATTTGATAAGAGAAGAAGAATTCCCAAAAGAGATTCAATTTGATTTCTTGTTCTTGACCGTTAAAAATCCGGTAGCTAATGCAGTGAAATATTATTATGGAAAGATTAAAGAAAAAAATTTTAAGCCACCCGTGCTTTTCCTTTCTCAAAATGGAATTGAAGCTTCAAATGAAGCCCTTTTGGCCTTAGAGGAAATTTTTGGGAAAGAAATAGTTTCCGTATTCAGAATTTCTCTTTTTAATCCAGTAGAAAAAAGAGTTGAAAACGGAAAGTTTGTTGTTTCTTACTCTTTGCCAATCAAAATAGCTTTAGGGAAAATTTCTGGCCCGGAGAATGAAGAGGAGCTAAAAAGTTTTTTTAAAAAAACAAAAATTAAGGCCTTTTTTATTCCTCCAGCTCAAGTAAAAAATATGGAATATTCAAAATTGTTTTTAAACTTAATAGGCATGGCTTCGGCCACGAGAGGACTTTCTCTTAAAGAAGGTTTTTCAAAAAAAGAGGTTTTTTTAGAGGAAATAGAAGCAATGAGAGAATATATAAAAGTGGTTAGGGCAGTGGGTGGAAATTTTTTAAATTTCCCTGGCTATCCAGTAAGAATTTTCTCTCATTTTTTTTCTCTCCCCATTTTTCTCCTTTTGCCTTTTAGAAAAATTTTTGGCAGAATAATTGAAAGAGGACGCTTAAAAAAACCAAAAGATTTAGATGAAATAGATTATTACAATGGCGTGGTAGTAAGATTAGGAAAAAGCTTAAAGATAGCCACGCCTATTAATGAAAAAATTTTAAAAAGAATAAAAAAATGAGGAGACAATACATTAAAGGTGTGGGGATGACAAAGTTTGACTACTCCCAAAAACCTTGGTGGGCCTTTGCCTTCGAGGCGGCAATGGAAGCTTTAGAAGAGGCAAGAATGAAAATTTCTCAGATAGATTGTATTGTCTTTACTGGCGTTGAATCGGCTGAAGGGGAATCTGAACATCAAACCCACAAAGCTTCCTTATTGTCTGACCTTTTCAAAACGAATTGTCCAATTCTTAATGTTCCGGCAGTTTGTGCTGGGGGAGGGGTAGCTTTTTGGACAGCCTTAAGGATTTTAGCTGAGGAAGATTTTAAAAACATTTTAGTGCTCGCTGGAGAAAAATTGGTTGACAATGACTCCCCAGTAACTACTCATTGGATAATGTCGGCCATAGAAAGAGAAATAGAACAAACTGAAGGATTAAATTTTCCCACTCAAAATGCCTTAATTTGGCAACTTTATTCTCAAAAATATGGGGCAAGCCACGATGATTTAGCCCTCATTGCCTACAAAAATCATCAAAACGCCACTTTAAACCCCAAAGCTTATTTTTATAAAAGACCAGTTTCTTTAGAACAAATAAAATCTGCTCCAGAGATTGCTTCACCATTTACCATTTACGACTGCTCACTTTCTGTTAATGGAGGGGCAGCAGTAATATTAACCAAAGAGGAAACTGATATTGAAGTAATAGGCTCTGGCTTTGCTACTGACTATCTTTTGACCTTTGGCCGAAAAGACCCCACCCACTTTATTGCTACTCAAATGGCGGCAAAAAAGGCCTTCGCTCAGGCAAAATTAAAGCCCTCTGACATTCAAGTGGCTGAGCTTCACGATGCTTTCACTTCGGTAGAATTAATCTCTTATGAAGATTTGGGATTTGCAGAAATGGGAAAAGGAGCAGAATTAATTAGAAAGGGTATTGTCAACTTAGATGGAAAATTACCGGTCAATCCTTCGGGTGGATTGAAGGCAAAAGGTCATCCAATTTCACCGACAGGATTAGCTCAAATTTACGAGATAGTAAATCAATTAAGAGGACAATGTGGAGAAAGACAAATAAAACCAATTCCCAAAATTGGTCTTTGCCATAACATCGGAGGGGCGGGAGGATCAGTTACCGTCCACATTTTGAGAAAAGTTTAAAAAAATTTTTCCAACTTATGACATTTTTTCAATGTCAAAAATGTAAGAAAATTTGGCAATATCAGATTAAAAAATGCCCAGAGTGTTTTTCAAATTTAGAAAGAATAAAGAGTGAAAAAGCGAAAGTAAAAGCAATTTCTAAGGTGACCATCCCTTCCCTTTTCCATCAAAAGGTTCCTTATTTTGTTTTAGTTTTAGAAGATGAAAGGGGAAATAAATGGATTCAAAAGTCAAAAAGAGAATATAAAATCGGAGAAGAAATTAAAATTGAAAAAGTAGCAAGTAAAGAGGTAGTGGCCATCTGGAGAGTAAAGTATGATTTTTTTGAGGCGATTGAAAAAATAATTAATTTGATTGGGGGGTTGAAATTAAAAGAAAATTCTAAAGTTTTGATTTTGCCAACTTTAGAAAAAGCCTCCCATCCCTATTTCCGAAACAATACCTCACCAGAATTTCTAGAAGCTACCCTGAATTTCTTATTTCATTTAGGGGTGAAGCCAGAGAATATAAAGGTTGCTTCTCAGAGCTTTGATGAAATTGAAATTGGAGCTAAAGCTCAAAAATCAGGACTTTTGGAAGTTTGCCAAAAATATAAAGTTTTGCCCTTTGATTTGGCAAAGGGAAATTTTGTCAAAAAGGGAGATTTGGAAATCTCAGAAGAAGCATTTAAAGCTAATTTTATTTTGAATTTGCCAATTTTGAAAATGGGAAAGGCTCAGGCGAGCGAAAACATTTTTTATTTTTTAAAAAAAGAAAACTTTTTAGCTCAAAAATATTTGTATTCTGAAAAAGAAGTTTTTGAAAAATTAAAAAAAGAGTTGCCTGAATTTTTAACCATTGCTGAGGCAAACCATATCCGCGATGAAAAAGGTTTTACCCATTATTTGAATTTAATCTTTGCTTCTTTTGAACCGCTGAATTTAGATCGGATTTTTTTTGAAATCACAACGAGAAAATTGCCAGAAATCTTAAGTGATGTTAAAATGGAAAACATCTCCATTGCTGGAAGAGAAATTGAAGAAATTAGTTAATAAAATGGAAAAAATTTCATTGAAAACAAATAAAATTGTTTCTTTTAAGAGATACGCCGGAAAATGGATAGCCCTTAATGAGAAAAGAAAAGTTGTTGCTTGGGGGAAAAACTTGGAGGAATTAGATAAAAGGGTAAAGAAATTGAAAATAAAAAAGGAAGTAGCCTTCTTTTTGGCCCCAAGAAAAGATGAGGGTCCTTATGTTTTGATATGAAAATAGAATTTAAATATTCTAAAAAGAACAGCACCTATTATCCTACAACCTTTTTTAATTAGCTTTTTGGAAAAAGAGAAAAAAGTTTTCCTGAAAAAAATTTAAATGGCGGAATTAAAAAAATTAACATTAATTGAGGCAATAATTCCAAAAGCAGAAAATAAAACCTTAGCTTTGATAAGAGATATTGCTCTCATTTTATCTTTTGCTGCTTTGACGGGAATTTCTGGAAAATTGAAAATTGAAATTGGACCTGTCTTTATTACCATGCAAACTTTTGCAGTTTTGTTAAGCGGTGCCCTTTTGGGTTCAGTGAGAGGAGCAATTTCCCAGTTGACTTACTTATTTTTTGGTTTGACAGGAATTCCTTGGTTTTCAAGAGGAGGAGGAATAAGCTATATTTTTTCACCCACTTTTGGCTACATTGTTGGCTTTGTTTTGAGTGCTTTCTTTGTTGGTTTTTTGTTTGAGAGAGGCTGGGATAAAAATTTAAAAAAGGCAATTTTGGCAATGCTCCTTTAGCCTGGAAAGTTTCTAGAAATTTAAAGTAAAATTGGAAAATAAAAAGGTCTTTTAAAATCAAAATTTAAATTATGGAAAACAAAGTTGTTTTAATTACTGGATCTTCTCAAGGAATTGGACGGGCCATTGCTTTAAAGTTTGCCTCCTTAAAAGCCAAGGTGGCCCTAAATGATATTTTTTCTCAAGAAGAAAATCTAAAAAAAGTAAAAGAGGAAATTGAAAAAATGGGAGCTCAGGCAAAATATTATTTGGCTGATGTTTCGAATTTTGAGGAGGTTAAAAAAATGATTGAAGAAATTCAAAAAGACTTTGGAAGATTAGATGTTTTAGTCAATAATGCAGGAATTTGTGCTGACAGAACATTGGCAAAAATGACAAGAGAAGAGTGGCAAAAAGTGATCGATGTCGATTTGACTGGGGTTTTCAACTGTACAAAGTTAGCCTTACCCTTAATTATTGCCAACCAAGGAAAGATCATTAACATTTCTTCTTTAGTAGGTCAAAGAGGAAATTTTGGCCAAACAAACTATGCGGCAGCAAAGGCAGGAGTGATTGGCTTTACAAAGGCATTGGCAAAAGAAGTGGGAAGGTTTGGAGTAACAGTCAATGCAGTAGCTCCTGGTTTTATTGAAACAAGATTAACTGAAAAGTTACCACCAGAGGTAATCGAAACAGTAAAAAAGTTCACTCCCTTGGGACGTTTCGGAAAACCAGAGGAGGTAGCACACTTAGTTGCTTTTTTAGCTTCCGAAGAAGCAAATTTTATTACTGGTACAGTCATTAATATCGATGGTGGATTACCTTTGTAAATTGGAAAGGGTGAAGAAGGCCATTGACAAAGGGGTAGACTTTCTCTATTCTCATCAATTAGACTATGGAGAATTTAAAACTTATGCCAGCTGGAATCGCTGGTTTTTGGGAAGCTGGTTTGATAGTACTCACTTTTCTACCGCCCTTATTTTGTACTCAATAAACGAAATAAAAGATGAGAAAGTAGAGAAAATCAGAAAAAAGGCAATCGATTTTTTATTAGAAGGAAAAGAGGCGGGAGGAATTTGGCGTTTTTGGACAAAGAGAAATAAGAAAAGATTGCCAGCTGACCTTGATGATATTTCTGTCATCTCTTACATTTTGAAATTAAACAATGTTCCTTTTGAAGATAATCTCCCATTAATATTGAAAAATCGAAACGAGGAAAATCTATTTCTTACTTGGTTAGTTCAAGAAAAAGACAAGAAAGAAGTAAGCTGGTGGTTAGATAAAATCCATAAAATTTTTGAACTAGCAAAACACGATATTGACGATGTTGTCAATGTAAATGTTTTAATTTATTTAGGGAAAGAGGATGTAAAAGTTTGCTCTTTTATCAATCAATTGATAGAATCTGAGAAAAGAAGATCTCTTTATTATCCCCACTCCTTTGTTCTCTTTTACGCTGTCTCTAAGGCTTTCAAGGAAGGAATAAAGTGTTTTCAAAAAAACAAACAAAAGATTGTAAAATCGATTTTGGAGAAAAAAAATGACTTTTTAAGAAAGGATTTGGAAACCGCTTTAGCCTTAAATACTCTTTTTAACTTCGATTACCAAGGCAAGGAAATCGAAATGGGAATTGATTATTTATTAAAAAGACAATTAAAAAGTGGGGCCTGGAGAAGAGGGGTTTTGTTTCTTGGTCCTTTCCCCTATCGTTATTATGGATCTGAAGAATTAACGACCGCTTTTTGTCTTGAGGCTTTACAAAAATATTTAAACTTAAAAGATGAAATTAAAAAACAAAATTGAAAATTACCTAGAAAATCTAAGGCCAGAGATTGACAAGATCATTGAAAAATATCTTCCAAAGAAAGCAACGAAAAGATGGCTCAAATTTACCTTTGGAAAACCCCGTTATGCTTACAGTTTAAAGACAGCACAAAAAGCCCTTTTGGAACCTGCCTGGGAATTTTTGGAGAGAGGAGGAAAGAGGTGGCGACCAGTTTTGTTTTTATTATTAATTGAGGCTTTAGGTGGAGAGAAGGAAAAATTCAAAGATTTTTGTATTATTCCTGAATTGATTCATCAGGGAAGTTTAATAGTGGACGACATTGAAGATCAGGGAGAATTAAGAAGAGGAAGGCCGTGTTTACATAAAATTTACGGAGAGGATCTCGCTCTTAATGTCGGAAACTTCCTTTATTTTTTTCCTCTGATTTTACTTAGAAAATATAAAGAAAAAATAAAACCTGAAGTTTTGCTCAGGCTTTATCAAACTTATATTCAAGAAATGATCAACATTTCTTTCGGCCAAGGAACAGATATTCTCTGGCACAAGGGAAAAGAAAGAGAAATTAAAGAAAAAGAATATCTTCAAATGTGCGCCTTTAAAACAGGATGTCTCGCAAGAATGGCAGCAAAAATGGCTGCTATTTTAGCAGAGAAAGATGAAGAAACGATAGAAAAAGTCGGAAAAATGGCTGAAGCAATGGGAGTTGCCTTTCAGATTCAAGATGATATTTTAGATATCACTCTCTCAGGAAAAGAAAGAGAAAAATTTGGAAAGTCTTTTGGCAATGATATTAAAGAAGGGAAAAGAACTTTAATGGTAATTTACACCCTAAAAAAAGCAAAAAAGAAAGAGAGAGAAAGGTTAATAGAAATTTTAAACAAACATACCGATGATATAAGAGAAAAAAAAGAGGCAATAAAGATTATTAAGAAATACGGAGCGATAGATTACGCAAGAAAGGTAGCCCGAAAAATTGTCAAAGAAGGGTGGGAAAATCTAGAAAGGATTTTGCCAGAATCTGAGGCAAAGACAAAACTAAAAGAATTTATTTATTTTTTAATCCAAAGAAAAGTATGAAAAAATTTGGCATTAGCCAAATAGGAGTGGCTATTCCTAAATATTTTATTTCCTTGGAGGAATTGGCAAAAAAAAGGAAAATTTCCCCAGCTTATCCGGTCCAAGGTTTGGGTGTTCTTCAGGCCCGTATTCCATATAAAACTTCAATTGAAGAATTAGCAGTAAAGGCTCTTAAAAAAATTAAGTTTAAAGACGCAGAAAGATTTTATCTGGGCACAGAATCAGACCCTGATGCTTCAAAACCAATCAGTCTAAAAATTTTTAATCGAAGACTCAAACTAAAAATAGTTCCTTTCCAGTATAAATTTGCCTGCCTTGGAGGCTTGGAGGCTCTAATTTCTGCCTTAGAGTACAGCGCTTCTCATCAAGGAAAACCAGCGATAGTTTTAGGCGTAGATAGGTCAATTTATAATGTAAAAAATTCCAAGGCTGAATTAACTCAAGGCTGTGCTGCTGTGGCATTAAGAATAGAAAAAAATCCACAAATTCTTGAGATAAATTATTCCAGTTTAGGACAATATGGTGATGACATTGACGATTTTTCTGTCCCCCCAAAATCTTTTCCCTTTCCAATCGTAAATGGGGAACTAACCAAACCAGCCTATCTCCAATGCCAAAAGAAAGCCCTAGAAGCCTGGAAAGAAAAAAATAAAAATCTTTTGAAGAAAAAGTCAGTGATTGATTTTTTTGATTACTTTATTTTCCATGTTCCCTTTCCAAAAATTACCGAATGGTTGGGAGCTCTTTTTTGGCGCCATGAAAAAGAAAAATCAAAAGACCATTTAACCTTAGATCAATGCTTAAAAAAACCCTCTCTTTTTAATGAATACAAAAAAGAGTTAGACAAAATTCGAAAATTACCTCAGTTTCAAGAGTTTTTCGCAAAAAAGATAAAGCCTGGTTTAAAGTACCACCCTTTCATCGGAAACTCTTATTCTGCCTCAATTTTTATTTCTTTAATTTCTCTTTTAGAAGAAGCAAAAGCTGGGGAAAAAATTGGTCTGGGGGGCTTTGGATCTGGAGCAGGAGCTATTTGTTTGTCAGCAAGGGTAAAAAGTTCAGTAAAAACAGATTTGGCGATCCAAATTAAAAGAGGAAAAAAAATTTCTCTTAAAGAATATGAAAAATGGCGGAAAAACCTCCTTTTTGCCTAATTTCCACAAATTTTCCCTGAAAGAAAAAATAAGAATTCTTAAAGATTTTGCTCAGCTTAATAAAGAAGATTTGACCCTAATTAAAAAATATCAGCAATTGCCAGATTTTTTAGATGTTGAAAATAACATCGGTCCTTTTAAGATTGCGACCAACTTTTTAATTAACAAAAAAGACTATCTTGTACCAATGGAAATTGAAGAACCATCAGTAGTAGCTGCAGCTTGTAGAGGGGCAAAATTGATAAGAAAAGGCGGAGGATTTTTTGGAAAATACTTAAAAAACGAAATGGTGGGAGAGGTTCAATTGCTAAAAGTGAAAAACTTTAATGAGGCGAAAAAGAAGATTTTAAAGTTTAAAAAAGAAATTTTAGAAATCGCAAACCAGACTGATAAATTTTTAGTAAAAATCTCCGGAGGAGCAAAAGATTTAACCACGAAAAAAATAAAGGACTTTTTAGTCGTTTATTTGCATGTTGACCCAAAAGATGCTCTCGGAGCAAATATTATCAACACGATGCTAGAAAAAATCGCCCCTTTTTTGGCGAAAATCAGCAAAGGAAAAATAGGAGCAAGGATTGTCTCTAACTTTGCTAAAGAAAGAGTGGTAGTAGTAGAAGGAAAAGTGCCAATAAAAGAATTAGTTTTAAAAAATTTTTCTGGAAAAGAAGTAGCGGAAAAAATTTTACTTGTTCAAAAATTGGCTCAATTTGATCTTTATCGCGCGGTCACTCATAATAAAGGAATAATGAACGGAATAGATGCAGTCGCTTTAGCTACCGGAAATGATTTTCGAGCAATCGAAAGTGCTGTCCATAGCTTTGCCCAACGGACCGGGAAATATCAACCTCTAAGTGAATGGAAAATAGAAGGAGATTTTTTGAAGGGGAAAATAAAGCTCCCCTTACCAATAGCCACAGTGGGGGGTGCCACCCAAACAAAAAAAGCAAAATTGGCTTTAAAAATTTTGAAGGTAAAAAATGCCCAAGAATTAGGCGTAGTAGCAGCTTCCGTGGGTTTAGCAAATAACTTAGCTGCCCTCTCAGTTTTAGCCACCGAGGGAATTCAAAAAGGTCACATGAGATTGCATAAAGAATTTATCGAAAAAATCAATGAGAGAAATAAAAGTAAGCGCACCAGGTAAAGTCCATCTCGTCGGCGAACATGCGGTAGTTTATGGGGAGGGGGCAATCATTGCTGCCATAGGCAAAAGAACCTATGTAAAAATAAAACCCTCAAGGGTGATTAAGTTTAGAGATCTAAATTGGCCAGCAGTTTCTCGATGTTGGATGTTAAATGAAATTTCAAAAATCACTGACCAAGCAGTTAAACTTTGGAAAAGAGGTAATGAAAAAAAAGATTTTTCAGAGCTTTTCTTTTTTATCAAAAAAAATAGCTACCAAAACTATCAAGCTGTTCTTTTAGGTTTGGCAATGAAAAGTCTGAAAATTAAAGAGGGTTTTTCAATATTGGTCAAAAGCCAAATTCCCCCAGGGGTAGGTTTGGGTTCTTCCGCTTCCCGAGCGGTAGCGATTACCATGGCTTTGGCTAAATTTTTTCAAAAACAGGTTTCCCTCAAAAAGATAAACGAAATTGCTTTTGAGCAAGAAAAGATTATTCATGGCACACCCAGTGGAGGTGATAATTTCACTTGTTGTTTTGGTGGTTTAATTTGGTTTAAAAAAACTCCAGAAAAAGAGGAAATAAAATCTTTAAAGAAAGAGGTTAATTATCAACTGAAAAACTTCGTTTTTGTAAACACAGGTCTACCCAAAAAAACAACCGGAGAATTAGTCCAGTTGGTAAGAAATTTAAAAGAAGAGTATCGAGAAGAGAGGATAAAAAAAATTGGCCAAATGAGTAAAGAAATGGTCTTGGCCTTAAAAGAGAGAGATTTTCAAAAAGTAAAATTAATTATCAATGAAACCCAAAAAAATCTAAAAGAACTGGGTGTTTCAACAAGAAAAATAGATGAACTGGTAGAAAAAGTTCAAAAAATTGGGGGGGCAGCAAAATTGTGTGGGGCAGGTGGAGGAGGAATAGTAATGTGCTACTTTGAAGAGAAAAAGAGATTGATTCAACTGCTGAAAAAACTTGGCTACAAACCTTGGGAATGCGAATTGGGTGTGCAGGGAGTAAAAATTGAAAAAGAGAATCTTTAAAGTATGACTAAGATAAAAGTTTCAGCTCCCGGAAAATTAATTCTCTTTGGCGAACACGCTGTCTTGTATCATCGACCTTGCCTGGTGGCAGCTGTTTCTCAAAGACTTTTTCTTGAGGTAGAAAAAATTAAAAAGAATGCTCTTTTAATTTCTGCTCCGGAAATGAAAATTTCCAATTTTACCCTCCCTTTGGAAAAGTTAGAAAAAGAGCCAAAAGAGTTGAGGTTTTTGGTTCGGGCGATTAAAAATTTCTTTAAAAGATACCAGCTTCACTCTGGATTAAAGATCAAAACAAAAAGCCAATTTAAGCCTGAATATGGGTTAGGTTCCAGTTCCGCAGTGACAGTTTGTACCATTGGTGCTTTAGCTGAACTTTTCGGAATTAAAATGGAAAAAAAAGAAATTTTTGATTTGGCTTATCAAACAATTTTGGAAATTCAAAAGATAGGTTCAGGTTTTGATATAGCTAGCGCTCTTTTTGGGGGAATAATTTATTTTGTGACCGGAGGAAAAAAAATTGAAAAATTAAAAGTAAAAGATCTTCCCTTAATCGTAGCTTACACAGGTTTTAAAGTGAGCACTCCAGAAATTGTCAAAAAAGTGAAAAGGGAAATGGAAAAGAATCCAAAATACTATGAAAACCTTTACAATCAAATTGAAAAGATCGTGGAGAAAGCGAAAAGAGAAATTGAAAAAGCTAATTGGCCAAAAGTGGGAAAGCTAATGTTGGCCAATCAAGAAATTTTAAGAAAATTTAAGGTTCCTTCTCTGAGATATGGCCTTTCTTCAGAAGTTATTGAAAGATTGATTAAAGCTTGTCAAAAAGCTGGAGCTTATGGAGCAAAATTATCGGGAGGAGGTCTGGGCGATTGTATCGTTGCCTTGGGAGAAAAGAAAAAAGAAATTGAAAAAGCAATCACGGAAGCTGGAGGCATCCCTCTTGCGGTAAAGGTAGAAAATGAAGGCTTAAAAATAGAAAATCAATGATGAAAGCTACCGCCATCGCTAATACTAACATTGCTTTGGTCAAATACTGGGGTAAAAGAAATGAAAAGTTGATTTTACCTTACAACAGTTCAATTTCCATGACTTGTCATGGGCTTTTCACCATCACCACGGTGGAATTTTCTAAAAAGTACAAAAGAGATATTGTAATAATTGAAGATGAAGAACTAAAAAAAGATGAAAAGAATGTTTTGGGCCATTTAGAAAGAATAAGAAAAATGGCTAGAATAAAAGAAAAGGCCAAGGTGGTTTCAAAGTCAAATTTTCCAATCGCTGCTGGTTTGGCTTCTTCAGCTAGTGGATTAGCTTCTTTGACCTTGGCTGCTACCAAGGCAGTTGGGTTAAACTTGAATAAAAAAGAACTCTCCATCCTCGCCCGCCAAGGTTCAGGTTCAAGTTGTCGCTCAATATTCGGTGGTTTTGTTGAGTGGCGAAAAGGAAAAAAAGAAGACGGAAGTGACAGTTATGCCAGAGAAATTGTCGATGAAGACTATTGGCCAGAATTTAGAATAATTGTCACAATTTTGAGCACAGAAAAAAAGAAAGTGGGTAGCAGGGTGGGAATGGCTCAAACGGTAAAAACCTCCCCATACTATCGAGGATGGTTAAAAAGTGTTGAGGAAGATTTAAGAATTGTGAAAAAAGGTATTTTAGCAAGAGATTTTACCGCCGTTGGTTTCCAGGCTGAATATAACTGTTTAAAAATGCATGCTTTAACAATCAGTACCAAGCCCCCTATTCTCTATTGGTTGCCCTCTACTTTAGAAATCATCCAGGAGGTTTTTTCCTGGCGCAAAGAAGGTTTAGAATGTTATTTCACCATTGATGCTGGCCCAAATGTTAAAATTTTGTGCTTGGAAAAGGATGAAAAAAAGATCGTAAAAAGACTTTCAAAAATTAAAGGGGTTCTAAAAGCAATCGTTGCGAAACCAGGGGAAGGGGCTAAAATAATAAATGAGCATTTGTTTTAAAAATGGGAAAGTTAAAAAACATTTTATATTTTTATCGGATTTTAGGATGGAAAGAAAAAATGACTGGTCTAGGATCTTTAGGATATGCAGTTTTTGGTTATCTCATGGCTAAAAAATTTGAACCTTTGCCCATTTTTCTTAATCTTTTAGTCGTGTTCTTTGGAACCTTATTTGCTTTTTCCATTAATAATTATTATGACTGGAGCTGTCAAAAAGAAAAGAATTTTTTAGGTGAAAATATCGAGAGCGGAAAAATTGGCAAAAATTTAGCTTTGTTTTTTTGTCTTTTCCCTGCCATTTTGGGAATTCCGATTGTAATAATTTCTCTAAGATTTAATTTAACCTCCTTTATTTCAGCTTTTATTTTATTTTTCTTATTTCTTTTAACCTTTTTTTATGCCTTCCCTCCCATTAGATTGAAAGAAAGGAAATTTTTTGGTTTTTTGGCTGTCCCTCTCGGAAGTTTTTTGATTTTTTTACAAGCTTTTTTTCTTTTTGGAAAACTAAATTTAAATTTTATCTTTTTGGCCATTTTACTTTTTCTTTTTGAAATTTACGTGGAAATTTTGCATGTCCTCGATGATTCCTTGTCAGCAACCGAATATAAAAAAATGAATCTCCAAAATGCCCTAAATTTGTTAAAAATCCTTCCCACCCTTTCTCTTTTTTCCTCCCTCGCTTTTTCTTTTTTTAATCTCGTATTTCTAAATAGCGCTTTTTTCTCTCTTTTGCGTCTTTTTTCTTTAAGAAATTTCAAAATCGAACAGGTTCACCAGATCAGAAATAACTTTCTTTCTCTTCCTCTCTCCCTTTACGAATTTTTTATCTATGGGGCACTTGCCATTTTTTCTTACATCTAAGAATGCAAAATATGAAAAAAGAAATGGTAATTTTGGTAAATGAAAAGGATGAAAAAATTGGCATAGAAGAAAAATTAAAAGCCCATCAAGAAGGAAAACTGCATCGCGCCTTTTCTGTTCTTCTCTTCAACAAAAAAGGAGAAGTTTTAATTCAAAAAAGGGCAAAATCAAAATATCATTCAGGAGGACTGTGGACAAACACCTGTTGTTCCCACCCCAAAGTAAAAGAGAGTCTGAAAAAAGCAGTAAAGAGAAGATTGCGAGAAGAGATGGGAATTGAATGTGAAAATTTAAGAGAGATATTTAGTTTTATTTATAAGGCAAAAGTTGGCAATTTAATTGAACACGAATTTGACCATGTCTTTGTGGGAACATTCGAGGGTAAACCAAAACCGAACAAAAAAGAGGTAGAAGATTGGAAATGGATAAAGCTAAGCCAATTGAAAAAAGAGATCAAAAAGAATCCTCAAAAATACACTCCTTGGTTTAAAATAATTTTAAAAAAGATGGAAAATTTCCTCGAAAAATGCTAAACTAAAGTTAATGCTCAATAAAGAAGAAATTAAAAAGATCATTCCCTATCAGGAACCTTTTTTGTTTGTGGATGAGGTAAAGGAGATCACCGAAAGTAAAATTGTTGGATTTTATCAAACCTCTCTAAAAGATTATTATTTTCAGGGACATTTTGTTGATTTTAAAATAATGCCTGGGGTTTTGGTGGTAGAGGCCTTAGCGCAAATTTCTACTATCTTACTCAGAAGAAAGATCGGTCAAAACCATAAAAACTATCACTTTTTAGCTTATGACGTCAGATCTTGTCAGTTTTTCAGACCAATTTTTCCTGGAGAGAAAATTGATTTGAAGGCTGAGCTCTTGGCAATTTATGAGCTTCCCCAGTCAAAAACGAAAATAGCTCGGATAAAAGCCCAAGCCTTCGTGGAAAATGAATTGAAAGTGGAGGCACGCTTTTCGGTGGCGATAGTTGAGAAAGAAGAATTTGAAAAAAAATATAAAAGGTCTCATTAATTAAAGATCTCAAATAAAAAATATGTTGTTTTTAACTCAAAAAGATGTCCAAAAAATCTTACCCCTAAAAGAGATTTCAAAAGTGATAAAGGTAGTTGAAAAAGCCTTTTTTGATTACGGACAAGGTAAAGTTCAAATGCCAGCAAAACTTTATCTGGATTTTAAAGAGTTTGATGGTGATTTAAGAATTATGCCTTCTTTTTCTGAAACTTTAAAGATGGCGGGAACAAAGTTGGTCAATGTTCACCCGAAAAATCCAGAAAAAAAGCTCCCGACGGTTATGGCTACTATCATCCTCAACGACCCAAAAACCGGAGTCCCTCTCGCTTTGATGGATGGAACCTGGATTACTGCTTTAAGAACAGGAGCAGCTTCAGCGGTAGCGACAAAGTATTTGGCAAAGAAAGAAGCAAAGACTTTAGGGGTGGTAGGAGCTGGATTTCAAGCTATTACCCAGATTGCCGCCATTTCTAAAGTGAGGAAATTAAAAGAAATTTTAGTTTACGACATTAAAAAAGAGGCGGTTGAAAGGTTGGCAAAAATTCTAGCAAAAGAAAAAATTAAAATTAAAAACGGAGAATTGAAAGAAGTCTGTCAAAAAGAAATTTTAGTCACCGCTACACCTGCCCGGGAGCCGATCGTGAAAAAAGAATGGATCTTACCAGGAACCCACATCAACGCGATTGGAGCTGATGCCAAAGGTAAAGAAGAACTCGATCCGGAAATTTTAAAAAATGCAAAAATTGTCGTTGATTGTTGGGAACAGGCAAGCCATTCTGGAGAGATTAATGTTCCCTTAAGAGAGGGGTTAATTACCAAAGAAATGATTTATGGAGAGTTGGGCGAAATTGTCACCGGAAAAAAGACTGGGCGAGAAAACGAAAACGAAATCACCATTTTTGACTCTACCGGCTTAGCCATCCAAGACCTTTATACAGCAAATTTAGCTTACAATTTAGCTAAAAAAAGGAGGCTAGGAAAAAAACTTAAGCTCTTTTATGTTTGAGAAAAATAGAATTTGTCAACTTTTCAATATAAAATATCCCATTATCCAAGGGGGAATGGCCGGTATTGCTGAGCACCATTTAGTTTCGGCTGTTTCCAATGCGGGCGGTCTTGGAACAATTGGTTCTGGCTTGATGCCAGCTTCTTGGTTGGAAAAAGAAATTATCAAAACAAAAGAGTTAACAAAAAATCCTTTCGCGGTTAATCTCTTTATGCAAAATCCCAAACTGAACGAACTTTTGAAGGTGATAGTAAAGCATAAAATTCCCATCGTTTTTACCGGCGGAGGAAATCCATTGCCTATTTTCCCTTATTTACAGGCAGCTGGTATTAAAATTGTTCCGGTCGTCCCCTCCCCTAGATTGGCAAAAAAGATGGAAGATAACGGAGCGGATGCGGTGGTCGTAGAGGG
>CALHEE010000027.1 GCA_938023415.1 Minisyncoccota bacterium
AATACTTCATTTTTTATGTATTCTATTGTTCCTTTTATTCCACCACGTACTTTCGCATATTCTTCATCAGAAAGAGGAGTAAAAACAGGAAGAGCTGATACTAGAGCATTTTCTATCAATTCTTTCTCTTTTTCAGTAAAACTAACCTCCGGCATAATCTCTTTTCTTTCAAGAGAACCTAAAAATTCAGCAATTAATTTTTGAATTTCTTTTTCATCAGCTCCTCCAACTTTTAATATGTGAAATATTTTTTGTCCTGTAAGACTATCTTTAAAAGCTGAAATATAATTATCCGCCTTCCATTCACTCAATCCTTTCTTCATCAATATGTTTTTTAATATCTGGGCAATCTCATCTAATTTTTTATTTGCCTCGTCATCACTTAATCCCTTAATAGTTTTAATATCTTTATCAACTATATCATGAAGTTTTCTTTTTTCTTTATCATCAATTAGCGGTTTTTTCGTCTTCTCATCGGTAATCTTACTGGCCTTATCGATAATTTCTTTAAGATTTTTCTTCTCCTCCTCACTCAGTCCACCTTGTTTTTGATAATTTTTAAATATCTTTTTTAAAGGCTCACGCAAATTCTCAGGTAGAGCTTCAAATAATTTATCAAATGCTTTTGTTTTTGTCTCATCCGGCCCTCCTGGTGGTTCTCCTCTTATTCTACGAAATGTATCCCTTATTTTTGTGAGCAAACGACCTCCGGGACTGGCTTTTGCTTCTTCCCGCCATTTTTTCCATACCTCATCTACACCTTTTTTACCTTTAATAATCGCAGCAGGAATGCTTTTTAAAGTAGCAGCTATAAAACCGGTGCTAATCGGTTTTAAAGTCTCGAAAACTTTTTGTTTGGCTCCTTCTAATCTCCTTCCTACCCATTTTGCTCCTTTTGTTCCTGCCCTATGTAAAAAGTCAATTCCTTTTGCTGCTAAACTGGCGCCAAGAACACCAAGTTGTTTAGCAGCTGTTAAAGCACCGATTAACATTCCGCAGCCTAAAATAAAAATAGCATAAAACCGAGGACTACCGATATATGGGATAAGACCCACATCTCGTATTTGTTCTCTTTCTTCTTCAGTCATAAGATAACTTTCCATTGTCGCATTCCGAAGTCCTTCCTGAACTCCATAAAAAGCAAGCCATAAAAAGAAAGCTAAAACAGGTCCAATAATTACTTGATTAACAAATTTTCTTTGCCACATATCAGCATATGGTCTTCCTCCAGGAAGGACATAAAAAATAAAGGCTAAAGGTGAAAGAACAGATAAGATCCATAAGGCAACGATTCTTAAAATTAAAACTATAGCGACGATTGCAAAAACAACGAAAGCAACAAAGGCAAAAATTGCAGCTAAAACATAGGTTATAGCAATACCCATATCACCTATTCCTTCAAGTTTTGTCTCACTAGTTATTTTCCCAGAGGTAAATTTCATTAACTCATTTAATGCTAAAAGATTAATGAGATTGCCTTCACCGATATCCTTGAAAGCATTAACAAAAGAAAGCATAATTACCTGAGCAAAATCAATCACTAAACCACAGATTGTTAAAGAGAAATTAACTAAAAGAGTCATCAACAAAAGAGGAAGCAAAAGTTTTTTATAGGAATATTTTTCAATTCTTAAAACTGTAGCAAAGGCGATAACTAAAAATCCTAAAACAAAAAACATATTAGCTATATCGCGAATTATTTCCCATCCTTTCCGTACGGCTGGTTCATTAAGAAAATTATTGTATTGAGCTACTCCAACTATCAGATTAGCTAATCGAGAAATAATCCATGATAAAAGTCCAACAATTATCGTTGATAACCATTTAGTGATTGCAACCACCACATTACCAATTCCACCAGCCTTAGCGAATGTGTAAGCAATGACACCAGCAACAAATAGAGCAGGAATTATCCATGCCCACCCACCCCTTGCCTTTAATTCAAAAGCTGGCGAAATTTTTTGGTAAATTCGCTTTAAAAATTTTTTTAATTTTTTTCCAATTTTTTCCATATTTTAAACCAATTTTTGAATTTTTTATTTTATGATTTTAAAAGCAAGCTTTTAAGAGGGAGAGGGGCGGAGGTAAAAATGGAGCCAGTTTTTCTTTCTTTTTTTCTTATACCCTCTCCCCCTTCCTGGTAAGGAATTAACGAAGTAAGACGACTTTCTTTAATTGGTTCTCCTTTTTAATGAAGTAGATCCCAGGTTTGAGATGGCGGATATTGTTATTTTCTTGTTTCAAAATGGCAACAGGTCGGCCAAGGGGGTCGTAAAATATAGTTGGCTCTTTGATTTTAAGCCAGCTACTCTGAAACACAATGGTAGGAATAAAGCGAGAAGTAGAGTAAGAGGTGACAGTTTCTTCTTCTACTCCTTCTGATTCTACTAGATACCAGATGTCGTTTAAAGGAGATCCACCCCTTCTATACCCTCCGAAGATCCAAAGAGTGTCACGAAGAACTGCTGCCGCATGTCCAGATCGGCTGGGTCCAGGAGCTGAATCCCAGAAAGTCCATGTGTGACCATCTATTGAGGACCAAACTCCGTTAGATGGAGTTCCGTACCAACCACCAATCACTAAGAGTTTTCTTCGAAATTCAGTACAAGTATGGTCCACATACCACCAGAAAGGGCGAAAAGATGCATCATTCCATCTAATTCCATCTCCAGAACACAAGTGAATAGGACCACCGCCGCCGCCTAACATACCGCCAGAGAGCCAT
>CALHEE010000028.1 GCA_938023415.1 Minisyncoccota bacterium
CTAAAACTTGAGAAGATACAGGTCGTGCACATGCAATGTATTCTTGAATAATTTTGGTTAAAATTTCCTCTTGACGAGGGGTCATTTTATATTTTTATCTTAACAAATCGAAAATTAGCAGTCAAGACTAAAGAGTGCTAAAATACTTTTGAAAAAAAAGTTCAATTTGGTAAAATATCTTAATGGCAAAAAAAAGAAATGTTCTCCTGCTAATCATTGTTCTGCTTACTGCTGGAATCTTTAGAATTTGGAAATTGGAAAACATTCCTCCAGGTCTCTATCCTGATGTTGCCCTCAATGGAACTGAAGCATTTCTTTCTTTAAAAAATAGAGATTATAAGGTTTTTTATTCTGAAAATTATGGAAGAGAGGGCTTAATGATCTGGTTGATTGCCATTTCTTTTTCTATTTTTGGAGTTTCTCTTTGGTCAATAAAAATTGTCGCCGCCTTCATTGGCATTCTTACGGTTTTTGCTCTATATCTTTTAGTAAAAGAATTATTCTCTGAAAGAACCGCCATACTTTCTGCTTTCTTTATGGCTACCTCTTTTTGGCATACCCTTCTCTCTCGGATAGGTTTTCGAGTGATTTTACTCCCGTTTTTTTTAACACTTTCTTTTTATTTTCTTTTTAAAGCTTTAAAGGAAAAACGACTTTTTTATTCTTTTTTTGCAGGGGTCTTTTTTGGTCTTGGATTTTACACTTATACTTCTTTTAGAATGGCTGTTTTAATTTTACCTTTCTTTTTACTTTTGTGGCCTTTATATGAAAAAAAAGAAAAAATCAATTTTGTGAAAATTTTTCTTTGTTTTCTAATCACAACCTTTATTTTTGCCTTACCAATTGGAATTTATTTTCTAAAAAACCCAAACGATTTTATTTCTCGAGCTACTCCTGTCACTGTCTTTTCAGCTAAAAATCCTTCTAAAGAATTTTTAAAATCTTTGATTGTCCACCTTGGGATGTTTAATTTTTATGGAGATCCCAATTGGCGCCATAATTTTTCAAAACATCCCATGCTCTTTTGGCCAGTAGGAATTTTATTTTTAATAGGAATTTTTCGGATGATTAAAAATTCCTTAAAATTCAGTCTAAATCCAAAATTTTCCATTTATAATCTCCAATTTTTAATTTGGTTTTTGGTCATGCTTTTAGCTGGAATTTTAACAATAGAAGGCATCCCCCACTCTTTAAGAGTAGCAGGGACCATTCCTCCAGTGTTTGTTTTTGCGGGAATGGGTGCTGATTTAATTTTTGAAGAAATAGAAAAAAGAAAAAGATATTTCCCCCTCCTTAAAAATGTTGGAATTTTAATTTTGATTTTGATCGCCATTTTTGAGTTTTATCGTTATTTCTTTATCTGGGCAAACAAACCAGAGGTGAAAAGTGAATTTACTGAAGAGCTCTTAAAAATGGGAAATTATCTAAATTCTTTACCAGAGAATGTAGAAAGGTATGTCATCGTCAACCGCGGAGGAATGAAAATATCTTGGGCAAACAATTTGCCTATATCTTCCCAACCTATCATGTTTTTGGAATTTTCAAAATATGGGAAATTAAAGAGTAATTATTTGTTGCCAGAAGATCTGGAAAAAATTAAAATTGAAAAAGAAGGGGTAATTTTATTTTTAACCAAAGATGAAAAATTATTAGAAATAGTAAGAGAAAAATTTCCCGGAAAGTTAATCGAAAATGAATATTTTTGGGCCTGGTATGTGGTTAAACCAAACTAAAAAAATATCAATAGCTCTTTTGTTATTTATATTTTTGCTTGCCTTTTTTAGCAGTCTTGAAGATTCAGCCACAAGCGATGAAAATCCCCACATTGTGGCCGGCTATTCTTATTTGAGAAAAAAGGATATGAGACTAAATCCAGAACATCCACCCTTGGCAAAAGATTTAGCAGTCATTCCTCTTCTCTTTTTGAAATTAAATTTCCCTGAAAATTCTTTTGCCTGGCAACAGCCAGACGGTCCTTATTGGTGGCATCAGTTTAATTTAGGTGGAGAGTTTTTGTATCGGTCAGGCAACGATCCTGATAAAATTTTGTTTTTTGCAAGATTTCCAATGATTTTACTTTTAGTCATTTGTGGTTTCTTTGTCTTTAAATACGCTCGAGAATTTTTCGGGGAAAAGGTAGCTATTTTGGCCTTGTTTTTCTTCACCTTCTCCCCTACTTTTTTGGCTCATGGAAGATTGGTCACGACAGATGTGGCTGCTTCTTTTGGTGTAGTCTTTGCCACTTTTTTCTTCTTGAAAGCCTTAAAAGATCCCTCTTTGAAAAACATTATTTTAGCTGGAATTTCTTTGGGCATTGCTCAATGTTTAAAATTTTCGCTTATTTTAATCATTCCCTTTTTTGTTTTCATTACCCTTTTCTGGATACTCATTTTCAAAGAGATAAAAAAGAGCTTAAAGGTTTTACTCATTTCTTTGATATTATGGGTTTTTGTCGTCTGGGTTGTCTACGGTCTTCAAATTTACCACTATCCACCAGAAAGACAATTAAGAGATACAAAGATAAATTTGGAATCTTTTTCTGGCGGTCCTTCTTCAATCAAAGAATCTTGCCTTTTCCCAAAATCATTTGAAAAACTAAAAAGATGTCCGGCAGAGATTGTCATTTTAGCTTCTAATAAACCATTAATTAGGCCATTGGCCCATTATGGATTAGGACTCTTAATGGCCTCTCAAAGAGCTGCAGGCGGTCATACCACCTACTTTTTGGGTGAAATTTCAGCTGCTGGCTGGAAAAACTATTTCCCTTTTGTTTATCTAATAAAAGAACCATTGGCCTTTCATATTTTAACAATCATTTCCCTCTCTTTCTTTCTTCTAAAAATAAAAGAACCTTTTTGGAAAAGACCGATAGAAAGAATGAAAAATTTTATCAGAGAAAATTTTGTAGCATTTTCAATGATTTTGTGGCTTTTAATCTATTGGTTAACTTCAATCAAAGCAAATTTGAACATTGGGGTAAGACATCTTTTACCTGTTTTTCCTTTTACCATGATTTTGGTAGCAAAAGGAACGATTTATTGGTTAGAGAATACAAAATTTAAGAAACTTTCTTTGGCTATCTTTGCCATCTTAATTTTCTGGCAGACAATTTCCGTTTTAAAAATTTTCCCCCACTTTTTATCTTATGCAAACGAAATAGTCGGGGGGCCGGAAAATCTTTATCTTTACACGGTCAATTCTAATCTAGATTGGGGTCAAGACTTAAAAAGATTAAAAAAATGGGTAGAAAAAAATAATATTGAAAAAATTTATCTTGATTATTTTGGTGGAGGAAATCCAGAATATTACCTAAAAGAAAAATTTTTGCCCTGGTGGGGTACTAGAGATCCAAAAGAATTCCCAAAAGGAAATTATTTAGCAGTCTCTCTCACTGCTTTACAAGGGGGAAGAGGTTTGCCTGCGAAAAATTTTGATCAACCTCACGGTTATTATCTTTGGCTCAATCGCTATCAACCAATGGCCAAGATAGGCTACTCAATTTTCGTTTATTATATTAATTAAATGGAGAAAAAGCTTTTTACCATTAAGGAAGCTCAAAAAATTGTCTTTGTTGGAGATACCCATGGAGATTTAGAGGTGAGCAAGAAAGTGATTAAAAACTATTTAATCCCTGGAAATAAAATTGTCTTTTTGGGAGATTATGTTGATAGAGGGAAATATTCTAAAGAAAATTTAAATTTTCTATTAAAGATCAAAGAAAAACATCCAGGAGAAATTTTCCTTTTACAAGGAAATCATGAGGGCTATCCGATTTTAAAATTTTCTCCAGCTGAATTTTGGGAAAGCCTTTCAGCTAAAGAGTATAGTTCATTTTCTCAAAAAATAAAAAATATGGGGCTAGTGGCAATTGCTAAAAATATTATCGCTTTACATGGTGCCCTGCCAGATGTCAAAAATCTAAAAGAAATCGAAAAAATAAAATTGGGAGATCAAAATTGGTTTCAGATTTGCTGGGGAGATTTCTATGAGAAACCAGGATACTATTTAGGAATTGATTCTTCAACTTTTCGTCCCCAATTTGGAAGGGATTACTTTTTTTATTTAATGGAGAGGTTCCAAAAGAAGATTCTAATTCGGTCTCATCAACCAGATGCTCCTCAGTTTATGTTTAATGATCGCTGTCTCACTATCTTTTCTTCTCATGCTTATAAAAGAAAACGAGAAATTGCTATTGCTGATTTTTCAAAAGAAATTAAAACCGCCAAAGATTTAAAAATCGTCGAAATTTGAAAAAGTAAAAAATTCGCGTAGCGAAACCCAACCTTAATTAAAGTTATTTTTGAAAAAATCCAAAGGGAGGAATTGACCGAGAAAGTTTGTATTTGATATGATAAAGATCACTCTATTTATGAACCCCTATTCAAATTTAGCCAAAAAAAGTGTTGAAACTTTCATTAAAGAAAAGAGAATCATTGCTCCGCCGAAGGATCTTCCAAAAGAATTTTTTGAAAGACGTGCGGGAGTCTTTGTGACCATTGAAAAAAATGGTCAACTGCGGGGTTGTCTCGGTACTTATTTACCCACCAAAATTAATATTGCCGAAGAAATTATTCATAATGCCATTGCTGCTGCCACTCAAGATTATCGATTTGAGCCAGTCCATGAAAATGAGTTAGATTCTTTAAATTACACTGTATATATTTTAAGTTTGCCAGAATCGGTAAAAGATATTAAAGAATTAAACCCAAAAAAATATGGCATAATTGTTAAAACATTTCCCTTGATCTTTCCTAATGAAGAGATCTCTTTTGACGAAAACATCACCTCAAAAACCGGTCTTTTACTGCCAGATTTAGAAGGAATAGACACAGTAGAACAACAAATTTCCATCGCCTGTCAAAAAGCTGGTATTAACCCGGAAAAAGAAAAATTTTATCTTTACAAATTTACGGTTGAAAAACACAAATAAAATTAATGAAACTTGATTTACACTGTCATAGTTACTATTCTATCGACGGTTTTTCTTCTCCAGAAGCTTTATTAAAAACAGCTATTAAAAGAGGATTGGATGGTATTGCCATCACCGATCATGACACTACAGCAGGATGGAAGGAAGCAGAGAAAGCAGCAAAAAAGTTAAACGCTATTTTAATTCTTGGTCAGGAAATAAAGACAAAAAAAGGAGACATTTTAGGGCTTTTTTTAAATAAAGAAATTAAATCGCGAGATCCATTTTTAGTAATAAAAGAAATAAAAGCTCAGGGTGGAATAGTGATCATTCCTCATCCTTTTCACTTCCCTCATCATTTCCGTGATGATTTAACAAAATACAGAAATTTAATTGATGGAATTGAGGTCTTAAACTCGAGATCTCTTTTTCCTTCGGCAATAAAAAAAGCGCTAATTTTCGCTCAAAAATATAATCTCGCGCTTGTAGGAGGAAGTGATGCTCATGTCCATTTTAATGTCGGTGATGCTTTCACGGTTGTTGAGGCAAAAAATGTAAATGAAGTCAAAAAAGCTATTTTAGAACGGAAAACAAAAATTGAAGGAAAGAGATCTCCCCTCTTTTCTCTCCTTCTGCCAATTTTGGCAAAAACGAAAAATTTAGCAAAAAGAAAATTATTCTCTTAATTTTAAGACAGAAATAATTCTTTGGATGGCAGTAAAATTTGTCAAAATGGCAATCAAAATTAAAAGATAAACCATCCAAAGCTTATTCAAAATTCCTAAAATTAAAGAAACGGCAAGAAAAATTATTCGCTCTGCACGAGAAAAAAAACCTCCCTTTAGTTCTTCACCCGTTAATTCTTTTTCTTTTGCAGCTGCTTTAGCATAAGTTGTCATGAGAGAACCAAACAAGATAAGAAAAATCCAAAAATGAGGAGGGAAAAAGATTTTTGGTAATGGCAAAAAAAGCATCCCCAAAAGCAAAAGAGCTTCAATGTACCGATCGCAGATTGTATCTAAGTAAGCTCCTTTTTTACTAACTAAATTTTTCTCTCTTGCAATTGCCCCATCGATGAAATCTAATAAACCAGCCCCTACAAAGAAAAAAAGAGCAAGTATGAGATTTCCTTTTACTAGTGAGAAAAAAGTCCCTAAACCAAAAAAAATGGAAAGTAAAGTATATTGATTGGGAGTGAATGGCAAAAAAGAAAAAATTTTTGCCACAGCCTTTTCTATTTTATTAAATTTTTTTTTGTAGAGGTCGAGCATTTTTTATAAGGAGAGCTGAAAGATCAGTACTTTAGGTTTTTTAATTTTCCAATATTCATAAAATGTTTTCAAGAATGTTTTCGACTTTTTCAAGCTTTCTTATCAAAAAATCAGGGTTTCCTCTAAAAAGCCAATTTTTTTCTCGTTCGTTTTTGTAAAAACCAATTTTTACCTCAACAGGCAACAACAAATCTTTTAGAGAGTCGCTAATCAAGACAAACTTTTTCTTGGGGAATTTTTTTCTTAAAATTTCAAGATGATCTTTTTTAATTCCCTTTTCTTTTCCTAAAACCCCAACTTTTGAAATTTTGTTTTCTTTCAACCATTTTTTCACTATCCATTCTTCGCTCCCACTTAAAATGAATTGCTCAAATCCTAGTTTTTTCAATTTTATTAATATCTTTTTCGCTCCTTTTATTGTTTTTGCCTTAAGGTAAACTTCTCTTAGTTTCCTTTGATGATATTCTCTCGCACACTTTGCTCTCTCTTTTTCTTTTTCTGGAAAGATTAACTCCAATTGTTTTTCAAATGGTAAACCGGTAGTTTGAAGATATTTATCTTTCGCTTTTTTCTTGCTAATTTGAAAATATTTAGAAATCAGCTCACTCGCTAATTTTGTATGAGCTTTCATGGTATCTATCAATGTGCCGTCAAAATCCCATAAAATCAAAAAGTTTTTTTCTTTTTTAAACCAGCTCACTATCTCTTTTAGGCTATGGAAAATTTTATCCGCTTTCGAAAAATCTTGCTTTTTGGAATATTTATTGGGAATAGCAAAACAAAAAAGACCAGCTGATTTGGCAGATTCTACCCCGTATTGAGTATCTTCGATGGCAAGACAATTTTGGGGTTTCAATTTCAATTTTTTTACTGCTTTTAAATAAATGTCTGGCGCCGGCTTTCCCCTTTTCACATCCTCACGAGAAACAATGACCGAAAAATATTTTTTGAGACTGCTTTTTTTCAATTTAATTAAAACCTCCTTTTTAGAGCCAGTGCTGGCTAAGGCGATTGGATAAAAAAGACGAAAAAACTTTAGCGCCTCTTTCGCTTGGGGCATCAATTTTATTTCTCTCTTTTGGTAAATTTTCAAAATATATTCGTCTCTTTTTTTCACTAATTCTTTTTCTTGAACTTTTAGGCCATATCTTCTTTTCAATTGATTGGCAATAAACTCCGCACTTTTTCCTCTAAAAGATAAAAGATCTTTTTCTGAAACTTTTGGCAAAAAAATTCCATAATCTTTTAAAACTTTAATCCAGGCTTTTATCTGAAGACCTTCCGTGTCGATTAAAACTCCGTCTAAATCGAAAACGACGCCCTTAATCTTTTCTAAACTAAACATTTTTGATTTTTATATTTTTTGAAGTAATTCTTGACAAAAACTCTTCATTTTTTCCAGCTCCATCTTACCTCGTTCGCTCGTAAGGTAAGCTTTTTTTCCTTTGTATTTTTCTGTTTGAAGGTATCCTTGCCTTCTCAAGCGATACAAAACACTCTTTAACAAGAGATTTTTTGGTAAAAAACCAAATCTCTCAAAAATTTTTTTCCCTACTTCCTCATCGCAAACCAAATTTTCCTTTCCCAAGCTCAAAACATAAATCCATAAATTCCCTTCAGTATTCAATTTTTTAAATCTTTCAAAAGGTTCCATGTTTTTTTATCTTTCTCTAATTCCTTTTATAAATTCTTCGACCATTTCTCTCGCTTTTTCATCGCTAAATTGTTGGGGAGGATGTTTCATTAAATAAGCTGAAGCTGAAATTAAAGGCCCCCCTACCTTTCTATCTAAAGCTAATTTTGCCAACCTTATCGCATCAATGACACAACCTGCGGAATTGGGTGAATCCTCGACTGAGAGTCTTAGCTCAAGTTCAACCGGGACATTGCCAAATTTCCTCCCTTCAATTCTGATAAAGCAAATTTTATTGTCTTTTAGCCAAGGCACCCAATCTGAAGGACCAATGTGTAAATTCTCATAACTTAATCTTTTTGCCAATTGAGACTCTACTGCTTCTGTTTTGGAAATTTTTTTTGACTTCAGTCTTTCCCTTGCTAGCATGTTGAGAAAATCAGTGTTCCCTCCAAAATTCAATTGATAAGACCTATCGATAATTACTCCTCTTTGGGTAAAAAGATGGGTCAGGGTTCGATGGACAATGGTTGCTCCCACTTGAGATTTGATATCATCGCCAATGCAGGGTAACCTTTTCTTTTCAAATTTTTCTGCCCATTTTTTATTAGAGACAATGAAAACTGGCATACAATTTATAAAAGCGGTTCCTGCCTCCAGAGCAGCTTTTGCGTAATATTCCGTCGCTTTTTGGGCACCTACTGGCAAATAATTAATCAAAATTTCTGCTCCAACTTTTTTTAATTCTTTTGCCACATCTACTGGCTTTTCTTTTGCTACGAGGAAAGTTTTATCTTCCGGATATTCTTTCATATGGGAAGCCACTCCATCTAAAATAGGTCCCATTTTAACTTTTACTCCTTGTTTGGGAATATCGCGACAAAAAACCTTGGTACAATTTGGAGGAGCAAAGATGGCTTCTGAGACATCCTTACCAACTTTTCTTTTGTCCACATCAAAGGCAGCCACTACTTTAATATCAGAAATTTTGTACCCCCCCAAAACATTGTGCATCAAACCTGGTACCAACTCCTTTTCATCCTTGACATTTTTGTAGTAAAATAGTCCTTGGATGAGACTGGATGCACAATTGCCCACCCCAACGATAGCGATTTTAATTTCTCTTGACATATTTTTTAAAATTTTTCAGAATAATTTAGACCTTGTTTTACAACTGTAAATTATTTTACCAAAGTAAAATAGCTTGTCAAGTGGAAAACCATGCTTCCTTTTGAAAGACTAAAAAAAACAAATACCAAAGAAAATCTCTGGCTTTACATCCTTTCTCTTTTAAAAGAAAAAGAACTTTATGGATGGGAAATTCCAAAATTAATTGAGGGACGATTTGGTTTTAAACCAGGCAAAATTACTCCCTACCGCGTCTTGTATAGATTAGAAGCTGATCATTTTGTTGCAAGTAAAATAAAAGAAAGGAAAAGGTTTTATAAAATTACAGAAAAAGGAAAAAAAGAGTTAGAAAAGGCTTTAAATTTTTATAAAGAGCTTTTAAAATGTTTAAATTAAACAAGAAAATAGCTGAAGTTTTAAGAGAAATTGGAAAGCTTTTGGAAATTGAAGGGGTGAAATTTAAACCCAAGGCCTACCAAAAGGCAGCAGATTCGATTGAAAAACTTGATAAAGACATTGGAGAAATATACAAGAAAGAAAAGCTAAAAGGATTGCTGAAAATTCCAGGGGTGGGAAAAAGCATTGCTGAAAAAATTGAGGAGTATTTAAAGAAAAAAAAGATTAAATATTTGGATGAGTTAAAAGAAAAAAATAAAATTCGGATAATCGTTACCCATTTTTTTGAAACGAAAGGGATAAGTTTGAATCAGTTAAAAATAAATGCAAAGAAAAGAAAAATTATTTATTCCAGATATACCAAACCTGCCAAACAACTTTTAGAATTGGCAGGCTCAGTTGAAAAAGCAAAAATGGCAATTTCCAAGGTGGCGGAATGGGCAAAATCACGGAATTTAGATTACGCTATTGAAACTGTCTTTAAAAAATGGTTAGAATTAGATAGGTTAAAACCAAAAGAGGTCGTAAAAAAACCTTATTTTAAAGGAAACCCTATGGTCTGGTCAGAAACAAGAAAAAAGTGGTATGTAATTTCACCTGAAGGAGAATGGTTAGAATTTGCTGGAAAAGAGTCTGAGATTGAATGGAAAATTGTAAAATAAAAAATTATGTTAACCTATTTTGATCTGAGAAAAGGAGTAAAATTTATTTTAGATGGCCAACCATACGAGGTTTTAGAATTTCGGCCAATGGGAAAGGCCCAAGATGTGGTAGTTGCCCAAACAAAAATTAGAAACTTAATTACCGGCAAGGTAATTGAAAAAAATTTTCACCAAAATGATGTCTTTGAGGAGGCAGAAATTGAAAAAATAAGGGCTAAGTTTATCTATCATCATCGAGGAAAATTTGTTTTTTCTGAAATAGACAACCCTTCCAAAAGATTTGAATTATTGCAACCTCAAATTGGAGAGGTGGCAAAATTTTTGAAACCAAATCAAGAAGTAACAGGTTTAGTTTTTAAAGGAAAAGTAATTAATATTACTTTACCCATTAAAGTTCAGTTAAAGGTAATAGAGGCTCCGCCCGGAATAAAGGGCGACCGTGCCCAAGGTGGAACAAAATCAGTTACCCTAGAAACTGGAGCGAAAATAAATGTTCCGCTTTTCATTGAAGAGGGAGATATTGTTGAAGTGAATACAGAAACTGGTGAATACGTAAGAAGGGTAAACGTCCGAGAATAAATCCAACTAAGTTTTATTTTTTTTCAGGATTTTTTATTTTTCACAAGTTGGTTTTATTTTTTTTGGTTTGAGTTTGGGCTCCCAGATTGTATTTTTTTCAATAATGTGGATAACTTTCATTTTCTTTTTCATTATTTTATCGGCAATAAAAGCTCGATGACATTTCCAGGGGAGTCTTTCAGCACAAATAATAACCGTTGGTTTGGTTTTGGCAATTTGAATTAAGGTTTCTAATCCTCCCTTAAAATCTTTCGTCTTCATATATTGCTCATAACCTCCTTTTCGATATCCCCCCAAACTCTCTAAATGAAAATATTCTATTTTATTTTCTTTTAAAATTTTCTCTAAATTTTCTCTTTTAAAATGGGGAAAAAATCTTGAAGTGGGCCAATGCCTTACGTCTACTACTGCTTTGATTTGATAAAAATCTAAAATCTCTAAAAATTCTTTCATCGTTCGGTTTGAAGTTCCGAGCGTGTAGATGGATTTCATTTTTGGAGAAAGAATTTTTTCACCTCTTTTAAACTAAAAACCTGCCATTGGCCCTGGGATTTAACCCAATATTCGATGGGAATTTTGTATTTTTTTTGAATTTTTTCCAAGATGTTAAATTGTCTGATGTCGTGTTTCCCTGGATACCATCTCTTTTTGTTTGTTTTTTTTACCTCAATAAATTTTTTAATCTTCCCATTTTTTCCTAAAACTAAAAAATCAGTTACCCCCCCAATGGCAACCTTAAAGATACTATCTGGAGAATATTTTTTGAATAAAATTTTTTTAACTTCGTATTCTGCTTTATATCCCCTTTTCATTTTTTATTTAAATTGATTTACAATTAAAAATGAAGCGACAATGGCTGCGGTTTCTCCTTTTAAGATTAATTTGCCCAAATTGAGAATTTCAAAATTTTCTTTTTTTGCCACTTCCAGCTCAGCGTTTTTCCATCCGCCTTCTGGTCCAATGAAAATTGAAATATTTTTCGCGGAAAAATTTTTCAGCTCACTAAAATCTTTACCTGATAAATCAAAGAGAATTTTCAGATCAGAATCTCTTGCCTCTTTTATTGCCTCGTTGAAATCTTTCGGTTCTAAAATTTCTGGCAAAATTCCCCTTCCTGATTGTTCGGCTGCCTGAATTGAAATTTTTCTTAACCTTTCTAAATTTAAACCCAGTTTAATGGTATTGCCACAGATTATCGGAACTATTTTTTTTATCCCAATTTCTGTCGCTTTTTGAACAACCAATTCAAAATTTCTTTTTTTCAAAATGGAACAATAAAGAGTGACAAAAACCTCTGGCTCTCTTTCATTCTCTTTGATTTCTAAAATTTCTCCTAAGAGCTTATTTTGGGAAAGACCTACAATTTTACAAATTCCTTCTTTTTTGCTCCCATCAAACAAAATTATTTCTTCTCCCACCCTTTTTCTCAAGACATTTCTTATTCGATGAAAAAGTTGAGCGTTTTCGATAATAACCTGTCCTTTTTTCAATCTGAAATTGACAAAAAAGCGATCTTTCCTCATTTTTCTAAATTATATCAAAAAAAATTAATGAAAATTAAACAATTACCCATAAACAAATTTTTATCTTTGATCAGCAATTTCTCTCCACCTTCTTCTTCACCTGTTAAAATTGCCTCTGAGACTAAAATTTTCCCCTCAATCAATTCTCCATCAGCTGGTACCTTGTTGCCAGAAATTAAAACTCCTCTTTCTCCAGGCACCAATTCTTCAATCGCAATCTTTCTCTGTTTACTTTCTCTCATTACTACTGCATCAGTTTTTCAGAGAAATAAAAGCAACGAAAAACAAAATAAAGACGAGAGGATTTTAAACTGAGAAAAAAAGAGAGATCGTATATTTTTCTAAAAATTTTTTTTCGGAAATTCCTAAAGGGATCATTTTTGAAGTAAAATTTCTGCCTCTTTCAAAAGGATTGACTTTTCTTTAATATCTAATTTCTCAAATTTCTTGGTCAAAATGTCTTTCACTAAAATTACTTTTTGCCTAATGAGATAATTTGCCAAAGAATAGTTCACCGAAGGTAAAATTGTGATTGGATAAAATTGGTTTTTTTCAATCAAAACTTCAAGCCCGCCCCCTTTCGGATATTTCCAACCTAAAAGCTCCACTCCTACACACTCTGAGTATCTAATCGCCTCTTTTGTAAATTTGGCATTAGTGACAAGAATGCTTTTGTAGCGTAAATTTGAATTCAAAAATTTTCCTTTTTCAATATCTAAAAACCTCGCATAATTTGCCAGGGCTGTTTGAAGCTCGATCTTTTTACCAGGTTCTTGACGAAATTTACATTCCCCTATATAAATTAGGTCTCTTTTTTTAGCTAAGAAATCAATTTCATAATTTAAGCAATATCCTGGAACAATCTGGTTTAACTTCACCTCAAAACCTTCAGCTTCAAAAATGCTGGCAATAAATTTCTCAAAGGGAAAGCCGGTGGGCCCTAATTTTTCGATTGCCTTTTTAAGATTAAACCTTATGGCAGATTTCAAAGATTCTTTCGATAAAAGTTCAAAAATTCTATCAAAAATTTCTGCTGTGGAGATTCCCGGAAAGGCCTCCTTTTGAATCTGAAGAGCAATTGCTAAGGCGGTTTGTTTTGAGGCGCCACAATTGAGAGCTGAACGGTAAACTTTTTTAAAAGAAAAGGGTTCTTTTTCTCCTCTTAAATTGACAACAAAAATCTTTTTTTTCATTGACTTTAATTCATTTTTTTACTTTATTCTTAATCTAAAGACGATTGAAAAGAGGAAAATTAAAAAAGAAGCAACAACAATTAAGGGACCGGCTGGAAAATTGGTAATTTGAAAAAGCAAAATTCCTAAGATCACAGAAACTATTCCAAAGAGAATGGACAGTCTTTTGTATGTTTTTAAGTTTTTGCTCAAATTTCTAGCTGAAGCTGCAGGTAAACTTGTTAGTCCAGCCACTAAAAGCCCACCGACAAATTTTACTCCTAAGGCAACAGTGGCGGAGATTAAAAGCAGATACAAAAACTGATATTTTTTTAAGTCAATTTTTTCTGCGGTAGCTAAATCTTCAGAAATCGAAATTAAAAAAAATTTTTGATAAAGCTTTTGAAGCCAAAAGAAAAGGAAAAGAGATATTAAAACGATCATTAAACCTTCAATTTGCCCGATTTTTGAAATGTCACCAATTAAGGCCTGGTGGAGTTCCTCTTCTTCTAAGAACAAAAGGGTGATGGCCAAAGAGACTGAAAATAAAATGGCAATAATGGTTTCGGTGGGAAGCTTTGTTTTCTTTTCTAAAAGCCAAATTAAACTTGTTCCAAAAAATAAAAATAAAAAAGCTCCAAGAGAAACATTTTTTCCAAAAATTAAAGCAAGAGTGATCCCTGGTAAAGCCAAGTGAGAAAGTGGATCGACAACAATTGTCATCTTTCTTGAGAGCATCAAAGAACCTAAAAGTCCTGCTACCATTCCAACAAAAATTCCGGTAATTAATATTGTAAAAAAACTAATGTCCATGGTAATGTTGATAAAATTTTATTTCCTGACCATAAAGTTTTGTCAAAATTTCTGAATTGATTACCTCTCGCGGAGGACCCTGACAAATTGGACATTTATTTAAACAAATGACAAAATCTGTAAATTTGAAAACAACACTTAAATCGTGAGTGACCAAGATAATGGCCAAGTTCTTTTCTTTTCTTAATCTTTCTAAAATTTGATAAATAGTTTCCGTCCCAAAAATATCAATTCCAGAAGTAGGTTCGTCAAAAAGCAGAACATCAGGGTTTCCCAAAAGGGCCCAGGCAACCAAAACTCTTTGGTAGTGTCCAGAAGAAATTTCTCCAATATTCTTTTTCAAAAAACCTTCATCAAAACCAACCAATTTGATTTTTTCTATTATTTCTTTGAAATCAGAACCCTTCAACATCAAAAAATCTCTCACTGATATGGGTAGATTTTTCACAAAAGGTAATCTTTGAGGAACATAGCCTACCTTTACTCCCTTTGCCCATTCAATCTTCCCTTTATATGGAAAAATTCCTAATAATGTCTTTAATAAAACGCTTTTTCCTGCTCCGTTGGGACCCAAAACACTTAAAGTCTCCCCTTTTTTTAATTCAAAAGACAAATTAAAAATGATTTTTTCTCCATCTAATTCCACAGTTAAATTTTGGACGCTCAAGATGGAAGAAGTTTCCTTAGACTCTCTTTTCTCTAAAATATTTTTTTTCATTGTTTCACTTTTCTTCAATTAAATCAGCTAAAGTTAATGAGTTAATTGCCAAAGAGATTGTTTTATGGAAGTTTCGCCAGAATTTTTTCGCTAAGCATTTTTTTGATCTGGGACAAAATTCTTTTAGACATTTAACTAAAGGGATGTCTTTTTCTAAAGCCTTTATTATCTCTCCTATTTTAATTTTTTCTGGCTTTTTTGCTAAAAAATACCCTCCCTGAAAACCCTTTTTGGCCTTGACCAGGCCTTTTTTTTCCAAAGCTGAAATAATTTTTTCCAGATAATGAAGAGAAATGCCTTCTTTTTTGGCAATTATTTTTAAAGGTAAAATTTTATTTTTGTGTTGAGCCAAAAAAACCATTGCCCGTAAACCGTATTGGGATTTAGTAGAAATTTTCATAGTTTGTCATTTTTTATTAAAGGCAACTACCACAACCTCCTCCGCAGGCTCCGCAAGATGGTTTTCTTGAGCTCTTAGTAGAAAAAGACCAGCTTATGTGATATTCTTGACATTCACTTTTACAAGTGGGACATTGAGCGATTCTTTTAAAACAATAGCCATAAATTGCACTTTCCCATTCTCTTTTTTCTCCTTCTGCTTCAAAGATCTTATTGCAATTTTCACAATAAAATTTATTCATGATAAAGCTAATGAAGAATTATTTGGGGGACCAAAAAAGAAAAAATGGTGCCACCCAAAATTCCCAAAAACCACATTATTATGGTGTAATTTAAAACCATTTTCCAATTAATCACCCTTGAAACTCCAAGGATCGAGGGCAAACTTAAGGCGGGAGCAGTTAATAAAAAAGCTAAAGCGGGACCTGTCCCCATTCCTAAAATTAACAATTCTCTCACAAAGGGTATTTCAACTAAAGTAGGAGTGTACATTACAACTCCAATTATTGAGGCTAAAGCAGTTTGCCAAACTCCTGGACCTAAATACTTGGAAATCACCTCAGAGCTCAAGAAGATTTTAACAATGCCGATAATGAAGATACCAAGCAAAACTAAGGGTAAAATCTTCTTTAGAAAATCAAATACATTCAAAACCCATTCTTTTAAATCCTCTTTTAAATTTAAAGGCTTCTCTTGATATTCAACTTTCAATTGGGAAAGAACTCCTGCTTTTTCCTCTTCTGTTGTCCAAATTGCCTCCAAAATTGCCCCAGTAATGATTGCCGCCGATAAAGCCAGAACAATTCTGCCAATGACAAATTTCCAAGAAAGCAAGCTAAAGGTTAAAATAATTGCAGTCGGATTGATGGCGGGAGTAGCTAATAAAAAAGTAATTGCTGGCCCCAAACCCGCCCCTCTTTTTTTAATGGCAGCAAACAATGGAATGATTGAACAAGAACAAACGGAAAGCAAAGGACCGCCAAAGGCGGCAATAAAATAAGCTTTCAGGCTCCGCCTTCCAAGGTGCTTAATGATCATCTCTTTTGGAATGAATGTCTGGACTGCGCCAGCAATTAAAAAAGCCATTCCCAAACAAAACCAGGCTTTAGTCAAATAAGTGAAAAGAGTTAAAAATGGAATTTCCCACCAAGGAGTTCCGGGCGTAATGGGAAATGGTTCTTTGGGATATATTCCCTTTTCTATTAAATGACTTTTCTTTATTGCCCCGTACCATTCATAACCGACCAAAATTCCTAAAATCAAAAAAATTAAAATAATCCCAAAAATAATTCTTTTCATAATTTTTGCTGATTTTAGCTTTGATTTGATTCCCGGAGCCAACCTTTAATTTCTTCTATTTCAGGAATTCTGCCCATCGCCTTTACCTCGTTGTCAAAGGCAATCGCTGGAGTAAGAAAAACTCCCATTTCAACGATCTTTTCAAGATCGTAAATATGTTCTATCTTCACATCTTTTAATCCTAATTCTTCTACCGCTTTTTTTGCGTTTTCCTCTAATTTTTGGCAATTAATACAACCTGAACCCAAAATTTTGATTGTCATGTTTTCAAATAATTTTATTTAATAACTTAAGATATTTTTTTACGACCTTTTTATTCAAATGGTAAGCAATTTTTCTACCCATTTTTTTTGGAAAAACCAAGTTTAGATTTTTCAAAACACCTAGATGATGGGAAACCAAATTTTGAGATAAATTAAGAGATTGCCAAATATCACAAACACATTTTGGTTCTTTTTTTAGCAAAGACAAAATTTTTAATCTATTCGGTTCTAAAACATCTTTTAATTTTTTTGCTATCTCGTCTATTTCCAAAATCGATTGTTCATCTTGAGAATATTTCTTTAACATATGTATCAACCAACATTGATATATTATTTCAAACAAAAAACCTTGTCAAGATAAAAAGCAAGAAAGACATTTCGTTTATTCTGTATTAAAGTTTCAAGTTAGTTGCGGGGGTAGGATTCGAACCTACAATCTTCAGGTCCAAAGCCTGACGTGTTACCCTTACACCACCCCGCAATTTCTGATTGCTTTTTAATATAAACAAATTTTATCAAATTTTTCGGCAAACCTCAAGAATGGCTAATTCCAATGGTAACTGAGGAATAGGAGAATATTTCATTTTATTTTGGGCTTCCAAAAACAGATTAATCATTCTTTGAAGTTCTGATTCTTCTAAACTTACAATCTGGCCTTTTAATTTTTCTAACTCTTCTTTGGTAAAATTAGCAAAAATTAATTCATCTTCATCTTTGACCACTTTTAAAATTAAAGCATGGCGAAGATGATTGATTAAGAGGGTGACAAACTCCACCAGATCTATTCCTTTTTCGCTCATTTGGTTCAAATAATTAATCGCCTCAATAGCCCTTTTTTGAAAAAGAAAATCCAAAAATTCCCAAATCAATTTTCTATCTACTAATCCCAATAATTCTTCGACTGTTTTGGTTGTTATTTGACTATCTTTTCCGGCAAAAATTTGCACTTGATCTAATAGACTTTCCGCATCACGAATGGAACCACCAGATATTGAAGCAATAAGTTCCAAGGCGGATTTTTCAATTTTTATTCCTTCTTTTTCTCTAATAATTTCTAGTCTTTTCACAATCTCCTTTAAGGTGAGTTTTCGAAAATCAAATCTTTGACAGCGAGAAATAATAGTCGGGATCATTTTATGAATTTCGGTAGTAGCCAAAATAAAAATCACATGAGGAGGTGGTTCTTCAAGCATCTTTAAGAGAGCATTGGCTGCTTCTTTTGTCAATTGGTGTGATTCATCAATAATGAAAACCTTATATTTTGATTTTGTGGGTGAAATTTTTAGTCCCTCTTTTAATTCTCTAATTTCATCAATTCCCCGATGAGAAGCAGCATCAATTTCAATTATATCCATTGACCTTCCTTCCATAATTTCTAAACAAGAAGAACATTGATTACATGGTTCAAACTCCCCCTCTTTTCTTTTTTGACAATTAAGAGACTTGGCCAATAATCTGGCTACGGTCGTTTTTCCGCTCCCCCTGGGTCCAGCAAATAAATATGCATGAGAAATTGTTCCCCGGGCAATGGCATTTGTCAAAGTTTGAATGACATGTTCTTGGCCGATCACCTCGGAAAAAGTTTGAGGACGATATTTTCGATATAAAACTAGTGACATTTATTAATCTTGAATTTGTTTTTTAAAAACGATGAATTTATAGCCGAGAAAGTTCCAAAACATCACGATCAAGGTAGCAAAAATTTTCACGAGATTCAACCAGGCACCAGCAGAAAGGTTCGCTAATGGCAAAAAAATAGTGGTTCCCAAAAAAACAACGCCAGTATTAATTCCCAATCCAATAGCACTGATGACGACAAAAGAGAGAAATTCTTTTTTGACCATTTTCATTCCTCGTTTAAATGTCCAAAATTTATTCCAATAGTAAGAATTGGTCACTGCTACTAAAAATGAGGTGGCGTTCATGGGAATTAAATACAAACCAGAAGTAATCCCTGTCAGTCCAGTTAAAAGATTCAAAACACCCATATCAACGAAGGTGTTTAAAATACCTATTTCTACGAATTTGGCAAATTGGAAAATTGGCTGAAAAATTTTTTCAAAGAATTTAGCTCCAATAATGCCCATCAAAAAAATTAAAGGAAAAACAATGGGTAAAAAAAAGAGAAATCTTTTTATCTGGGCCAAGTTTTCAAACTCTTTAACATAAGGATTTTTAATAATAAAAATCAAAAACCAACTGGCGATTTCTCCAGAGAGAAAACTTAAAACAATATCTTTTTTGAAAGACTCATTCTTTTTTTCCATTTTTAAAAAAATGAAACAACAAATAAAAAGAGAAAAGCAAAAAAAGGGTAAAAAGTAAACCTGACCATCCAAAATATTTTTCAATAGCTATTCCTGCTTGAGTAAGGCTCAAAACTACCCCCCCTGCCAACATTACTCCTAAAGCAATTGAAAAAAAGGCAGTTTTAAAAGGAATGCCAAATAAAAAAGCAATGAGGGCAGCTGTCCAGCCTCCCGTAAGGGGAAAAGGAAGGGCGACAAAACCAATTAGCGTTAACCAACCATATTTTTTCATTAAAGAACTATATTTCTCTCTCGTCCTTTTGAAAATCCAGGAAAAAAACCGTTGAAAAATTTGAAAATTTCTCGAAAGCCAAAGGGAAATTGGACCTAAAAACTTTAAAATGAAAAAAACAGGGATTAAGTTTCCTAATACCGAAATAAAGTAGGCCGAAAGCCAATTAAGACGGTAAAGAGTAATCGCCAAGGGAAGGGCAACCCGGAGTTCTCCTATTGGAAACATTGCCAAAAAAAGTGTTTGCCATTCTTGATTCATAATTATGACATTTTACCATATGCTTATCTGAAAATCAAAAATCTGTTAAAATGATGTAATATGCTTAAACTTTATAATTCTCTCTCAAGAAAAAAGGAATTTTTTAGGCCAAGAAAAGGAAAAAAGGTCAATCTTTTTGTCTGTGGGCCAACCGTTTATGACTTTGCTCATATTGGTCACGCCAGAACTTATATTGTTTTTGATATGATCGCAAAATATTTAAAGCAAAAAGGCTATCAGGTTTTTTATTTACAAAATATCACCGACATTGATGACAAGATTATTAAGAGGGCAAAAGAAGAAGGGGTTTTTTGGAAAGATCTCTCTAGAAAATATGAAAGAGAATATTTAAAAGATATGAAGGCGCTCAATGTCAACAGTGTAAACAAATATGCTCGGGCGACAGCTCATATCAAAGAAGTTATCAGTCAGGTTAAAAGATTATTAAAAAAGGATTTCGCCTACCAAATCACAGATGGAATTTATTATGACATTTCGAAATTCAAAGACTATGGAAAGCTTTCAGGAAGAACGGTTTTGCAAGCAGAAGATGCTATCTCTCGAATCGATGAAGCCATCGGGAAAAAGAACAAGGGGGACTTTTGTCTTTGGAAGTTTTCAAAAGAAGATGAACCAAAATGGAAAAGCCCCTGGGGTTGGGGAAGGCCTGGTTGGCATATTGAAGATACAGCCATTACAGAAAAATATTTTGGGCCCCAATATGACATTCATGGTGGCGGTAGAGATTTAATTTTTCCCCATCATGAAGCAGAAATTTGCCAAATGGAATCAATTTCTGGAAAGAAACCAATGGTAAAATTTTGGCTTCATACAGGATTTTTAACGGTGAGAGGAGAAAAGATGTCAAAATCTTTGAATAATTTTGTTACCATCAGAGATTTTTTAAAGAAATATTCTCCTCGCCTCTTAAGATTTTTTGTTCTTTCGACCCACTATCGTTCACCCATTGATTATAGTGAAGAGACAATAAAGCAGATGAAAAATCAGTTAGAAAGACTTGATGATTTTATTGAGAAGCTGAGTTCTTTAAAGAAAAATTCATCAAAAACCAAAAAGATCACATCTCTTATGAAAGAGGTGGAAAAAGAATTTAATGAGGCAATGGAAGACGATTTTAATACCCCAAGGGCAATAGGAGCTGTTTTTAAGCTAATAACCAAGGTCAATTCTCTCTTGGCTAAAGGTAAATTAACTTATTTTCAAGGAAAAAAAATTCTAAAATTTTTAAAAAAAGTTGATCAGTTTTTCAATTTCATTTTCTTGGGAAGAAAAAAAAGAATAAAAATTCCCCTAGAAATCAAAAAAATGGTTCAAGAAAGAGAAAAAGCTCGTAAGGAAAAAAACTGGAAACTAGCTGATGAAATCAGAGAGAAAATTAAGGCCTTAGGTTATCAAATTGAAGACACAAAAGAAGGTCCTCGGATAAAACCTATCGAAAGTTAAATATTTTTCTTGACCACTTCAAAAGGTCTTTTTGTGCCATTTTTTCTATTTTTTCTAATATTCTTGGGAAAGATAATTTTTTATTTTTTTCTCGATATTTTTGACAAAGTCGATAAAAATCTAATACTCGCTCGGCAATCTTTGACCAAGAATATTTTTCTGCCTCCCTTCTCCCCCACCGACCCATTTCCTCTCTTAATTTTGGATTTTTGATTAAAACTTCTATTTTTTTTGCCAGATCATGATAGTCTTTTGGTCTTGCCAAAAATCGTTCTCCCTTACTATTTTTTAACACTGCCTTATATCCTTCGTTGGCAAAAGCCACCACCGGCTTTCCAGAAGCCATCGCTTCTAATAAGACGATACCAAAACTTTCACCAAAAATTGAAGGAGCAATAAAGATGTCAGCGGTAGAATAGTAAGAGGGAATCTCTTTTCCTGTTTTTTCGCCCTCAAAATACACATCTTTTAAATTGTTTTTATTTTTGAATTCTTCACACTTTTTTCTTTCCGGACCATCTCCCACGACAATTAATCGCAAGTGCGAAAATTTTTTACTGAGAATTTTAAAGGCCTTCAACAAATAAATCAAACCTTTTCTTTCTTCTATCCGACCTACAAAGAGTAAATTTATTTTTTTATCACAAAATTTTTTTATTTTTGGAATTTTGGGATGAAATTCTGTGAGCTCTATTCCGTTGGGAATGATGGCCTTTGGTTTTTTAAAATCTTCCAACCCTAATAAGGCCACCGGAGAGACGCCAATCACTCCATCAATCCGCCATTGAATAATTATCTTGCAAAGGCCAAAATAAACTTGAAAACTAACTTGATTAATCATTTTCTCTAAATTCGCATGAATGGTCAAAATATTGAGAGTCTCTCTTGAAAAAGGGCTGGCTAAAATCTGAAAACTAAAAGGTAAAACGAAATTATGAAAATGTAACACGCTAAATTTTTCTTTTTTGAGTGTTTGATCAATTGAGAGGGGATTAAAGTTAATGTCGAGGTCCACTTGATTGCCCGCTAAATATAAAGGAATAGAAGTTCCTAATAAAATGATTTCTTCTCCATAATTTTCTTTCCAAGATCTGCGGGGGACGATCACTTTTGTCTGAATATCCATTTTTTTGAATTCTCTTTGAAGGCCTAGGATGTGATTTTGAACCCCCCCAGGTTTTGAAAAAGAGTGAGAAGAAATGAGAGCAATTTTCAAATCTTTCTTTTCCATCTTTTAATTATAAATCAAAATAGTAAAAAGGAAAAAACTTTCTTGACATTGCCAAAGCCTCTTTCTTATTTTATACTAAATAAGATATGGCCAATGCCTTACCAGAAAAATTGCCTCCCCAAGCCATTGATGTGGAAAAATCACTTTTGGGTTGTCTTTTGTTAGATAAAAATGCCATTTTGAAGATAGTAGATTTTTTATTTCCAGAGGACTTTTATCTAAAAGACCATCAAGAAATCTATTTGGCTTGTCGAGAAATTTTTGAAAAAGGAGAGCCCATCGATCTTCTTTCAGTTTCTAACCGCTTGCGAGAAAAAAATCTTTTAGAAGAAGTAGGGGGCACAAGCTATTTAACAGAATTGGTCAACTCGGTGCCTACCCCCAGCCATGTTTTAAATTATGCCAAAATCGTTCAAAGAAAAAGAATTTTGCGCGATTTGATTAGTGCCAGCCAAGAAATTGGAGAGTTGGCCTACAATGAGAGCGAAGATATCAATGTGATTTTGGATCGGGCAGAAAAAAGAATTTTTAGTATTGCCCAAAAAGGCTTTACTAGCGAATTCTTACCAGTAAAAGCTGATTTAGAAGCTGCTTTCCAGAGGATAGATCTTTTGTCAAAGGGAGGAGAAAAATTGAGAGGCTTGCCTACTGGCTTTGTTGATCTGGATAATATTTTAGCTGGTCTTCAAAATTCTGATCTGATCATTTTAGCTGCCAGACCATCTTTGGGAAAAAGTGCTTTGGCCTTAAACATTGCCGCCAACATTGCCATCAACCAAAAGGTCCCAGTGGGAATTTTTTCTTTAGAAATGTCACGGGATCAACTGGTAGATAGATTGATTGCCTCTATTGCCAATGTAGATCTATGGAGATTGAGAACAGGAAGACTTTCTGCGGAAGGTGAAGAGAACGATTTTGTCAGAATCCGTAATGCTTTAGACATTTTATCTGATGCCCCCATCTATATCGACGATGCTACTGCCACCAATGTTTTGCAAATGAAAGCGATGGCTAGGAGATTACAAGCAGAAAAAGGTTTGGGATTGCTAATTATTGATTATCTTCAGTTGATGGAACCACTCAATCCCAATGCCTCTCCTGTTCAACAAGTCTCCGAAAATTCACGAGCTCTTAAATCATTAGCCAAAGAATTGAACATTCCCGTCCTGGTTATCTCTCAATTGTCGCGGGCAGTAGAACAAAGATCTCCTCAAATTCCGAGACTTTCTGATTTAAGAATGAGTGGAACGATTGAACAAGACAGCGATGTTGTCCTATTCATTTATCGGGAGGACCGCTATCAACCAGATACTCCTAGAAAGGGTATTGCCGATATTATTGTGGCCAAACATCGTAATGGACCGGTGGGAAAAGTAGAACTCTATTTTGACGAAAGAACAGTGAGCTTTAGAAATTTAGAAAAAGGATTTGGATTTGAAGAATAAAAGATAATTTTTAATTTCAACTTGTACTCTCACTCTATTCAAAAGTTAATCGATCTGTTTTCCAAATTTCCAACCGTTGGGCCAAAAACGGCTGCTCGGTTTGTTTTTTATTTAATCAACAGATCTAACCAAGAGGTGGAAGAGTTAATTAAGGCAATTTCTGAACTAAAAAAGAGAATCAAAAAATGTCTTTTGTGTTTTAATTCATTTGAAGGAGAAGGTAGGTTATGTCAAATTTGTAGTAGTTCTTTCCGCGACAAAAGCTTGCTCTGTGTGGTTGCTACTGAAATTGACCTGCAGGCTTTAGAGAAAACAAAAAAGTATAAAGGACTGTATTTTGTCTTAGGAGGAACAATTTCACGACTTAAAAGAGAGGAAATTGAAAAATTAAAAATTAAAGAATTAGAAAAAAGAGTAAAAACTGATCAGAAAATAAAAGAAATCATTTTAGCATTAAACCCAACCCCCGATGGAGAGGCAACGATTTTATATCTCAAAAGAAAATTAGCTCCTTATGGAAAAAAAATTACCCAGCTTAGTCGAGGCCTGCCTACCGGCGGAGAGTTAGAATATGCTGATGAAGAAACGCTCATTTCTGCTCTGGAAAACCGAAAATGAGAAAATTTTTAACTTTTTTTCTCAAATTAAAAAATTAGGTTTTAATTTCGGTAATTTCTACTAAGGTAAATGGTTGCCGGTGACCTTTTTTTCGTTTTTGACGAGTCTTTCTTTTATATTTGAAAACAATCTTTTTCTTTTCTTTCCCTTGGGCAATAATTTTTCCAACGACTACTGCTCCCTCTACTAGCGGAGTGCCAATTTCTACCTTATTATTTTTTTTAAGAAGCAAAACATCTGAGAAAAAAATTGTTTCCCCAATTTTTTTATCGATTTTTTCAATTTTTATTTTATCTCCGGGGGCAACTAAATATTGTTTGCTTCCAATTTTAATTACCGCGATCATATTTTTAGTGGGAAGGTAATTCTTCCCTACTTTCAAATTTAGTTAATTTTTCTACCCGATCAGCAAACAAAGAAAGTCGTTTTTCTGCTCCTTCATAAGAAGCGGTAGCATTCCTGAGATGGAGGCCCAATTTTCGAAAATCCTCCATTAACTTTTCCGCATCGGTTTGAAGTCGGTCTAATCTTTTTAAAATTTCCTGAGTTTGGCGGGAAATCTGAATATCTCTAAACCAATCAATAATCGTTCTCAAGGTTAAATAAATGGTATTTGGTGAAACAAGGACTACCTTTTTGCTCCGTGCATAGCTGGCGATGTCTTCATCCTTCAGGTTGAACATTATCTCATAAAAAATTGCTTCTGCGGGTATGAACATTAGGGCAAAGTCCACCGTTCCCTCTGCTGGGACAATATATTTTGATGCAATGGTTTGGATATTATTTTTTATATCTTGGATTAACCTTTTGCGGAAAAAATCAGCCTCCTCTTCTGTCCTTGCTGTTTTTATTTTTTCGAAATTTTCAGAAAAAAATTTAGCATCGATGGGAAGAATTTTTTTATTGGGCAATTTTAACGCAAATTCCACCTGGGCTCCAGAAGAAAATGAAAAATTTTTAATATAGAACTCTTTCGGAAAATATTCACTCAACAAATATTCCAAATTTGCCTCTCCCCATTCCCCTCTTAATTTTGGGGTCTTAAAAATCTCTTGAAAGGAAGAAATACTTCTCATTTCTTGCTGAAGTTGACTGAGTTGTTCTCTCATTTGCACGCTTTCTTTGGTAAAAGAAGAGATCTGCTGATACATTGCCTGAGAGGTATGATCGACGCTACCTTTAATTTGCAACACTAAATCGGTCACCCGTCTTTCTAAATCTCTAAGAGCTTCTGACTGTTTTTCGTCGGTTTTCCATTTCTTTATCAGCAAGAAAAAAAATACGCTAAATATTATAACCAAAATCGCTCCAAAAATAAAGTCATTCATTAAACGATCTTACCATTTTATCAAATCGTTGTCAAAACTTTTTCTCTTTTCATTATCTCACCAAAATTTCCAAGAATGCAAAACAAAAATAAAGGAAAAGTAAAAAAAGGGCTTCTCTTTTTGTAATCTTTCGATCGGTCCGAACGAAAAAAAAGAAAAAGAGGGCAGAGATGACGAGAAACAATCGAGCAATCAAAAGAGATGAGGAATGAAAAATTCGAATAGGTTCCATCAACGAGACAACACCCAACACCAAAGTAGAAGTAATAATTACCCCCCCGATCAAATCCCCCAGAATAAACCAGTCTTGACTTTTTCGGGCTGCCTGTAAAATAAAAACCAATTCAGGAAGATTGTTGCCTAGGGCAACAAAAAAGATTCCCACTAAAACTAAATTAATTTTAAAATACTCTCCGAAAAAACGAGCCGACTTTACTACCCCGCTAGCTGAAGCTAAAACAAGAAAAATTGCTAATACCAAAAAGAATAAATTCTTGAAAAAAAATTTTCTTGTGGGTACTTCTGAAATATGGTCGTAAATCTTACTAAACCTTTCTCTCTTGAGAAAAAGCCAAAAAAGATAAACAAAAAAACAAACTAAAAGCAAAACTCCGTCTTCTCTTCCCAATTGATTATCCATGGCCAAAATCACAGGTAAAAAGGCAATCAAAAGAGTAAACATTGAGCTTGTCTGGACCGTCCGGCTGGGAGCAGAGAGACCAGCTTTTGAAATCAAGGCCCCAATAGCTACCAAAAGGGTCATTGCCACCACATTTCCCCCAATGACATCACCAAAAGAAAGTTCTGGTACCTTGTTTAAAGCAGAAATTATTCCCACAAAAAAATTGGGAACGGAAACGGAAAAAGCGATAAAGAAAAAAGCGACAACAAATTCTTTCCAGCCCAAAAACTTGGCAATTTTTGAGAGAGAATCACAGAGCCATTTTCCAGCCAAAACAAGCAAGAAAGAAGAAATAAGAAAAATTAAAAGATATTGAATTAACATACTTTATTTCAGAAAATAAATAATCTCATATAAAATCCCAACTAAAAAGATGGTCATTAATGGTAAAAATAAAAAACTTTGAGGATTGATTTTTTTGTACATTAGTAAGATTAAAATCCCCTCAATTCCTAACATTATTCCACCAACAAAAGAAATGACTTGAATAAATTGATTTATACCGAAAAAAAACAAAATTAAAGGGGTAAAAGTTGTAATCGCCCAAGCCAAATTTTTATTCAGTCTTAAATCATACCAAAAAATCTTTTTTAAGGTTAAACCCAGAGTAATGAGGGAAGTGAAAGTAGTTAAGAGACCAAAAAAAAGAACTAAAAAAGAAATTTTTTCGCCTAAAAAATTTTGCAAACCAGTTAAGGCTGATTCGCTTGTTTCTTTGCCAGAAATACCCAGAATGAGATAAATAAAGAAAAGATAAATAAAAATCGGGATTAAAATGGAAATAACAATTACTTTTTTCAATAGTTTTTTTCTTTCCCCTAACATTTCTTCTGTTTCCGGAATTAAACTTGCTCCCCACAAAGAAAACAAAATGGGACCGTAAGGCAAAAACCATTGAGAAAGATTAATCGGAAAAAAAAGATTTTCTATTTTTATTAAATTGTGACTTTGGAAAAAAAATAAGACCAAAATGAAAAAAAATAAAATCAAACCCCAAAATTCCAATTTAGCAATCGATTTTATTCCAAAAAAGATTAACAGAGAAGCAAAAGAAAAATAAATCAAAGTCCAAAAAATGTTTCCAAATCCAAAAATTGGAGAAAGCATTTTAGTTAAAAATTCTCCTCCAACGATCAAATAAGCTAAAATGGCTCCCAAAATTCCCAAAATAGAGGAAAAAAAAGCAACTCTTTCTCCCCATTTTCCAAGATAATACCCAGCAAATCCAGGAAGTCTTTTAAGATCTGGGGTTTTCAAAGCTAATTCTCCAAAGAGCAAATGAACCAAAATTACCAAAACTCCTAAAACCAGAAAATAAAAAAGAACGACCGGTAAACCAACCTGCAATGTGATATAGGGCAAAGAAAAAAGCCCAACCCCAATGATTGTTCCTGAAAGTGTGGCAACGGCATAAATAATCTTTCTCATAGAAATTGATTTGGTTTTACTTTTTCTTTAAAAAATATTTTACTAATTCAAAGAAGAACAAATTTAAGATACCAAAAATTAATAAAAATAACCATTCTAAAAATCCAAGCGGTTTTGTTTTTAATAAAAACTGAAATGGAGGAAAATAAACAGCTAATAAAAGAAAGAAAAAAGCCCCAAGGACGGCAAAATTTAACACGGGATTTGAAAAGGGATGATATTCCCAAATATTTTTTCTCATATTTTTACAAGAAAAGGCATAGAAAAAAGAACCCAAAGCCAAGCCCATAAAAGAAAAGGTTCTTAATTTTTCGATGGGTAAGAAAAAGTGATTCAAGAGTATCAGAAAAAACAAAAGCAAAATAATATCAGTTAAGACTCCCGCAAATAAAATTAAATATTTTATCTCTTTAGTTAAGATGGGAATTTTGGGATCTTCTGGTTTTCTTTCCATGATTCCCTCTTCTTCTGGTTCAAAGGCAAAGGCCAAACCCTGAGGTGAACCTTCGATGAAATTTTTCCATAAAATCTGAATAGGTAAAATGGGCAGAGGGAGGTTTAATAAAAAAGCACCAAAAACCAAAATAATCTCAGAGAAACATTCCGCACACATAAAAAGAATTGTCTTTCTGGCGTTATCTAACACCCTTCTTCCTTCTCTGATTGCTTCTTCAATGACATAAAAATTATCTTCTAATAAAATTAAATCAGAAGCCTCTTTAGCCACTTCTGTTCCTGAGCCGACAGCAATGCCAATATCAGCTGCCTTTAAGGCGGGGGCATCGTTTACTCCGTCACCGGTCATGGCCACTACTTTCCCTTTCCTCTGCCAAGCTCGACAAATTCTTAATTTATGTTTCGGTTCTGTTCTGGCAAAAATTCTAATCTTTGGTAAAATTTCATCTAATTTTTCATCGCTCATTTTTTCTAGCTCGTTTCCTTCTAAAATTTCATCTTCTCTTATTTTAAATCCGAGCTCTTCAGCAGTTGCTTTTACCGTCAATCTATGATCACCACTGATAATTATTGGCAAGGCTCCAGCTTTTTGGGAAACTTCAATTGCTTCTTTTACCCCCTTTTTCAAGGGATCTTTAAAAGTAATGAGTCCCAAAAATTCAAAATCTCCTTTTTTAAATTCTTGATCAAAACTTTCAAAAAAAGATACTCTTTTTTCTGCCACGCCCAAAATTCTGAAGCCTTTTTCAGCCTCTCTTTCAACTTTTTCTTCCCACTCTTTTTTATTTTTTGAAATTTCCAGCAGTCTTTCTGGAGCGCCACAAAGAGAAATTACAAATTCTTGGTTTTCTTTCAAAACAACTCCCGAAAATTTTTTTCGAGAATCAAAAGGAAGTTCAAAGACCTTATTTCTGATTAAATCTTCTTTCACAATACCCTCTTTTAAGCCCTCCTTTAAAATAGCTCTTTCCATTGGTCTTCCTCTAATGATCCATTTTTCTTTTGGCTCCTCTGGGTTTTCCACAAAAGCATCTGAAGTAATCATTGCGGATTTTAAAACTTTTTCTCTCTCTCCCAAAATTTCAGCAATTTCCATTTTCCCTTCAGTTAAGGTCAAGGTTTTGTCAGTCAAAATGATGGAGGTGCTACCTAAAGTTTCAATTGAGGCTAAGTTTCTAATGAGTCCTTTTTTTGTCAATATTGTCTGAGCTCCTAAAGCCAAAATGACAGTAATGGCAATAGGAAGGCCTTCAGGAATGGAAGAAACAGCTAAAGCGATCGCGGTTTCTAAAGCTAACAAAAAATCAAGTCCACGGATAAGCCCTACCAGGAAAATAATAAAGACTAAAAGAAAAACAAAGCCGGCAATAAAAATACTTAAATTTTTAATCTTTTTTTGGAGAGGGGTTTTCTTTTGAATTTCTTCAATTTCTTGGGAAATTTTTCCAATTTCGGTATTTTTTCCTGTTTCAGTTACCACCATCTTTCCTTTTCCTTCTTCTACGACCGTACCCATATAAACCATGTTTTCTCGATCTGCTAAAATCGTTTCTTTTGGCAGAGGATCATGGTGTTTTAAAGATGGTAAAAACTCCCCCGTTAAAATCATTTCATTGACTTTTAAATTTTGCGATTCAAAAATTCTTCCGTCAGCTGGAACTTTGTCCCCTGCCTCTAAAACCACAATGTCCCCACAAACTAAGTCTTTTGCCTCAACCTGCTTTATTTTCCCATCTCTAATTACTTTTGACTCAATCTTTAAAACCTTCTTTAAACTTTGAAAAATTTTACCTGCTTTATATTCTTGAAAAAAACCGACGATCGCATTCACCAAAACTACTAAAAAGACAGCCAAAGCATCGATTTTTTCTCCCAAAAATAAAATGGCAAAACCTGCCAAAATTAAAATAAGAATAAAAAGATTTTTGAACTGATTGAAGAAAATTGTCAGTTTAGAAAGAGGTTTTTTTTCTGGAATTTCATTTAAACCAAATTCTTTTTGTCTGACTCTTATCTCTTTTTCAGAAAGGCCATCTTTTAAATTGGTTTTGAGAATTTTTTCTATTTCATCAATCTCTAAATTGTGCCAAAAAACCTCAGCCATATTCTTAATTTCTTTCAAATAAAAAAATGAAGTGCCAGATTATGAGTGTGCCGCCTATGGGATTTGAACCCATGATCTCCTGCTTGAGAAACAGGCGTCCTGGACCACTAGACGAAGGCGGCATATTTTTAGTTTAACAAATAAATAAAATTCGTCAAAAAGAAATTTGAGATTTTAAAAAGTCAGAGCAAAGCTTTTCAAAATTCCTCTTCCAGCTTTTTGCCAAAGTGGTGGGCGGTCTATTTTGAAATTTTTGTCAAAATTATATCTTCCAAAAAAATAAGATGAAAATTTTACCAAGCCTTTCTGATTTCTTCGACAATTTTTTCCATTTCCATTTCTTTTGAGCCATCAACCAAAATCAAATCTCCTTGCTTAATTTTTTCTTGGAGGATGAGCTTTCCTTCTTCGATGGTGTTGAATGAGAAAATTTTTTCCTGAGGCATTCCTTTTTCAAAGGCCCCTTTTGCAATAAACTTTGCCCTTTGGCCAAAGGTAAATAAAATATCAGCATTTTTGACCACCCTTTCCCCGATTGTCTCATGGGCTTCGATGGTATACTTTCCGATCCCAATCACATCTCCTAAAACAGCAATTTTTCTCTTCGCCCAACTAATTTTTCCTAAAATTTCAATTGCTTCGATCATTGAAAAAACAGTGGCTGATTCTGAATCATCCAAAATCCAAGAATTCTTTATTCCTTCAATAAGTCTCATTTTTCCAGGCAAAGAAGTATAATTTTTTAGGGCCTGTGAGATTTCAACCAAATTTAAACCAAAAATTTTTCCCACAACCACCGAAGCTAAAGCAGCATAAACTTGTTCTTTGCCAAAAACTTTTTCTAACCAAATGGGAACGAGATTTCCTTGGTAGTTTAATTTAAAGTTAGTTCCCATATTAAGCTTGAGATCAGTGGCCCTAAAATCTGCTCCTTCTTGAAAACCAAAGGTGAGCTCTTTTAAATTAGTTTCTTCTTTAATTTCTCTCACGGTTTCGTCATCAAAATTTAAAATTAAATACCCAAAATGGGGCAAAAATCGCGTGAGTTTTCTTATCTCTAAGGTTTCTTCAATTTCTGAAGCAAAAAAATTTTTATCAAAGGGAATATCGGTACAATGAGTAACGACTAAAACAGGCAAAGATGAATTTTCAACCAAAAACTTCCATTCTTTTTGTTCTTTTTCGTCTTTTAGCTCAGCTTCCAAGATAAAAACTTCTTTACCTACTTTAAAATAAGTTTTCAAAACTTGAAAAATTGCTTCTTTTGTCGTCTTTTTTCCTTTGCCTGTAACTAAAATTAACTTTGGTTTTTTAAAAAGAAAATGAAATTTTTGATAAAGCTTGAACATATTCTTATTGATAATCCGGTGGAATTTGATAATAATTGATGAGATACTCTATCAATTCTTTGGCTATCGAAGTAGTGGAAACTCCGGCTGCTTTTGCTTTAGGATTATCCAATTTTACTAAAAATAAAAATTTTGGATTAAAAGCAGGAACCCAACCGATAAAGCTCTGCCAAGTTTTGTCTGAATATCCTTTTCTTCGAATTCCTAAGCTAGCATAAGGAATCTGAGAGGTACCCGTTTTTCCGGCAATCCAATAACCAGACAGCTTGGCTCTTTTACCATAACCATTTTCGACGACACTTACTAACATTTTGGTTAAAGAAAGAGCGGTATCTTGAGAAATGACGATTCTTTCTTCTTTCTTTACTTTATCATCTAAAAGAAGATGGGGATTGATCAATTTTCCGCCATTAGCAATGGCTGAAATTGCCCTGACAATTTGGATAGGGGTTAATTCAATGCCTTGACCGAAAGAGGCGGTGGCAAAATTAACTTCGTATCCCTTTTTGAACTCTTTGTTTTCAGAATAAATTTCTGGGAGATCAATACCAGTTTTTTCAAAAATACCAAACTTTTCGAGATATTTTAAAAAAAGATGGTGTCCTAATTGCTGTTCCACAAAAACTGCTCCTGTGTTTATTGACCATTCTAAAATTTCAGTGATTGTTCGTTCACCCCAAACCTTGTTTTCAAAATTATAAATTGTCCAGCCCCCAATTTTCACATTTCCTCTGTCGATAAAAGTGGTCTCTGGAGTAATTTTCTTTTCTTCAATGGCTGCTGCGATCGTGATCGGTTTAAAAATCGAACCTGGTTCAAACAATTTCTGGGTAGCACCATTTTTAAAAATTTCAAAATCGTTTTCCTTTTGATATTCATTGGGATCAAAATTTGGAAAGTCAGCCATGGCAAAGACTTCTCCTCCATTAGGATCAATCACAATGATTTGACCTCCCTCAATATCTAATTTTTCTTTGGCTTTTTCTAAAAGCTTTTCCGCTTTAAATTGCAAATTATAATCTAAGGTCAAAACAATATCCCTTCCTGAAGATAAAATTTTATCGTAATATTCTTCCAGGCCATATTGTCCTTTTCCTTCGCTATTTAAAAAGCCAACGATTTTTGAGGCCAACTTCCCATAAGGATAATATCTTACCCTTTCTTCTTCAATGAAGACACCTTTAAGCTTTAATTTCTTTAAGGCCTCTACCTCCTCTTGGCTTAATTTTCTTTTAATAAGAAGGTATGGACTATTACTTTTTATTTTTTCTAAAATTAAATTTTCTGGAAGATTTAAGATTTGACTTAGGATACTGGCTGTTTCTTCTTTATTTTCGATTTCTTGGCAATTGAGGCGGAGAGAGGGTAAGCTTACATTAATAGCTAATTCTTCACCATTTCTAAAGAGAATTTTTCCCCTTTCGGTAAAATCCTGATCTACCGAAATACGAAGCCCTTTAGAAAGAGATTTGTAAAAATCTCCTTTAAAAATCTGCAGTTCTATTAATCGAGCGATAGTCACTGCAGCAAAAAAGAAAACAAAACTATAAATAATAATTATTCTGAAGTTTCTCATTACTCATTTCGTAACTAAACTGTTTTCAAAAATTTGAATATATTTAACCTCCTTTGGATTCACTTTCACAAAAGAATCTTTCTGGAGATAATTTTCTACATTTGAAAGAGAACTGTTTTTTGCAAATTCAATTGAGAGTAAATCAATCTCTTTCGAAAGTTCAAAAATTTCTTTTTTGTATTTTTGTTGCTGATAAAATTCTTTGGTATAAAGTCCCACTTGAACAATATAAAGCAAAAGCAAAATCCAGGCAAAAAAGAAATTAATTAAAAAAAAGATTTTTAAAATGTTTTTCAGAGACCTTTGAGAAAATGATATTGATGGAGAGAGGACAAAAGCCTTCATATTTTTTGGGCAGCCCGCAATTTGGCAGACCTTGCCCTGGGATTAATTTGAATTTCTTCAATCGAGGGCCGGATGACCTTTTTGGTTAAAATTTTGAGACAACCTTTTTGAGCCATTGATTTTAAAAAATTTTTTACGATTTTATCCTCTAAAGAATGAAAAGAAATGACAACCATTCTTCCACCAATTTTTAGAATTTCAAGTGCTTGAGGAAGAACAATTTCTAAATTGGTTAACTCTTCATTTACCGCGATTCTCAAAGCCTGAAAGGTTTTGGTGGCAAAATGAATTTTCCTCTGGTGGTACCATCTAGGAGTAGCTCTCTTTATTATTTCCACCAATTGAAGGGTCGTCTTTATAGGTTTTGCCTTTCTTTCTCTGATGATTTCTTTGGCAATCCTTTTGGCAAATTTTTCTTGAGCAAATTTCTTCAAAATTTTTTCCAGATCTCTTTCTGGCCACTGATTCAAAATTTTTTCTGCAGTGAGCATTCTGGAATTCCCGTCGTATCGCATAATAAGAGGTTCGTCTCTTTGAAAGCTAAATCCTCGTCCTGAGCTTTCTAGGTGCCAACTGGAAAGTCCCAGATCAAAGAGAATACCAGAAATTTCTTTAAATTTTTCTCTTTGAACGATCTCTTTCAGATTGACAAAGGAATCATTCACTAAGACCAATCTTTCAACTTTTTCTTTTGATAATTTTTCATAAAGAGCAGGGTCCAATTCAATGGCCAAGACTTTTCCATTTGGGGCAATCTTTTCCAAAATCGCAAAGGCATGGCCACCTTCTCCAAAGGTAGCGTCAATAAAATTTTCATTGGGCTGAGGATTAAGATATTTTAAAACTTCTTTTTGAAGAACTGGGATGTGGGACATTTTATACTCCTAATTCTCTTAGTTTTTCAACTATATCGCCCGCAGCCATTTCTGTTTTCCTTTTATATTCTTGCCACCTTTTTTCGTCCCAAATTTCAATCCGGTTTGAAAGTCCCAAAATAGCTACATTCTTTTTTAAACCAGCATAAGACTTTAAATAATCCGGAATCAAAATCCGACCCAATTTATCAAAATGAACTTCGACTGCCCCGGAAAGGACAATTCTCATAAATCCCCTCGCCTCTGGCTGAGAATTGGGTAAGCTTTCTAATTTTTTTGCCATCTTTGTCCATTCCTCCAATGGATAAATTACCAAGCAGTTATCTAATCCTCTCGTTAAGACAGCCTTTTTTCCTAAAGCTTGTCTAAAATTTGGTGGGATGGCCAATCGCTTCTTTTCATCCATCGAATATGTATATTCGCCAATAAACATACTTTTCCACAAAAAACACGTTTTTTCCCAAAGTTTTCCACAATTTTCCACCTATTTTCACTTTATCTCACAAAAACCTCCTCGTCAATCCTAAAAGACAACCTTAGAAAATAAATAGAAAATTTGGGTATTTTCCACAGATAATTCACAGAAAAAATTAAAATTTCCTTCTAAAAACTGAGTGCTAAAACCTTAAGTTTTTGTTAAAAGTAATTTAGTTAATCTCGATACTTATAAGGGACGAGGTTACCAAATCTCAGGTCAATATACTCTAAGTTTTTTCTGTTTTCAGGAAGTAATTCTTTTTCCAAAAAAACTTGCAATTTTGTCAATTGCCATTCAAGATCTTCTTTTAAATTAAAATAAATTTCAAATCCTTCGGAAGTTTTGAGATTGATTCTTCCTTCTTCCGTGAGAAAAATTTCAGTTAAAGAAATATCAAAAAGCTCCTTTAGCCTAGACTCGATCTTTAAAATAGAAGAAATGGTTTCTTTTGGTAAAACCTTCTCTCCCAACTTAGGTTGTAAAGTAAAATGAGAAGTTTTAATTGTGAGAAATTTTTCCTCTGGCTGAGATACTTCTTGAAAAATGATTCCTTCTTGGTCGATAAAAAATTGTTTTTCGTTTATCAAAAAAATGGTCACTGGTATTCTTTCTTTTAAATTTACCAACAAAAAATTGGGCAATTTTCTTTTAATTTTCACCTGAAAAATCTGAGGAAATTTTTCTAACATTTCCTTTTCTATTTTACCTACCCTCAACAAAAAAATACTTCTTGAGAGAAAGGGACCGATAGATTTTTCCATTTTTGATTCCAGAAATTCTGTTAATTGAAGAGGAGAGAGGCTTTGATTACCAGAAATTTTAATTTCTTTAAGCTGGAAAAAAGATCCTAAAAAAAGAAAATAAAACAAAGACAAAGAAAATATTAAAATAAAAACAACTAACCAAAAATTTCTGTTTTTGAAAAGTGGTTTTTTTTTCTTAAGAGGATAATATTTCCTGTATTTATTTTTTCTCATTTTCTCTTAAAAACCTCGCTTAATTTTTCGCCACCTTTCAATAAGGTAATTTAACCAGTATCTTTTTGAAAGGGGAAGATCTTGGGTTTCTAAATATTCTTTTTTGTACCCACCAAAACCCATTTTAAAGAGAGTCAATCCTGTCCAGGGATGTTTTGCTAATTTTAAATTTTCTTTCGAAATCGGGGCGATACCCCAGAAATTGAATTTCTTACATCCTCGCCTTTTCGCTTCTTTAATTGCCTCCCATTGTAAAAGATAAGAAATCGGAATTTTTGGATATTTTAAAAGAGAAGCTCCGTGATGATAAAAACCAATCTCTTGCCAAAAAACAAAAATTCCGCCAGCCAAAATTTCTTCTTTATATTTTCCCAAAAAAAGAGAGATTTCTCCTTCTTGAGCAAAAGCTAAAAGTTCATTTTTTAAATAATCAAAAGAAAATGGGACAAAATGTTGACGGCCTGCAAGATCAAAATATATTCGATAAAAAATCTCAAGAGCGTTCAAGGTATCTTTTTCTAAATTATTTTTATCTGACGGGAAGTATTTGTAAATTTTAATTCCTGAATTTTTTTGGGCCTTTCTAATCAAATAGCGAGTGGTTTTTCTCATCCCCATTAAAAGATCTTCTTCTGATTTTGTAATATCTAGTTCCCAGGTAATTTCTGGATGAATATGAATTGGAGCTTTTCGGAAACCACAATTTTTGAAAATTTTTTCGTTGTCTAAGTTTTTTGGCCAAATGGGAGCGACCCGAATAAAGATAGCCCTTTCTTTTTTTCCAATTTCTTTCAATTTTTCGATTAAAACTTTTAAAATCTCTGTCCTGAATTTTAATTCTTGCCCCTTTTTTTGAGATAAAATAGGAGCATGTGGTAATAACAAAAATCTTCCCCTTTTTGCCTCAATTTTTACTACCAAGGCAAGAGAAACTAGTTCATCGTTTTTGTAAATTCCAAATCTCCAAATTTTATTTCCCATTAATTTATTAAATTCCCCCCAATTCCAAGATTGCAAAAATGTTTTTTCTTGACAGTCTAAAAGGAAATTTTCCCAAATTTTTCTATTGTCAATTTCTTTTACCTCCATAAGATTCAATTGTCCGATTAGAAAAAATTAAAGTTTTAGTGAATAAAAATCAACCCCTTGGTATGTTATTTGATAAGGTTTTTTAAAACGATGGTGATGGTCTGAGCTGATCTTTCTGAAATTTGAATGTGGGTGGGAAGATTTAAGATGGATTTTGCCACTTTTTCTGCGATTGGACAAGAGCCAAATTTATAGTGCATTTTTTCTTGGTCAGTATCAAAAGGAACAATGGGTGTCTTTCGCCATCCGTCATCTAAAAAAATGTTTTCTTTTTCAAGTCTTTTTAAAATTTCATCTGTTTTTCTATTTTCTAAAATCAAAGGGTATCTCATATAAACTCTCCCTTTTTGGGGAATGGGAAGTTGAATATTTAAATCTTTCAAATTTTCATCATAAATTTTTGCAATTTTGTTTCGGTGTTGATTAAATTTCTCTAACTTTCTTAGTTGATGGAGGGCCAAAAACGCCAAAGCTTCCGGCAGTTTTTTAGGAAAATAAGATGGTAATTTTCCTTTTTTCTCAATTTCATTTACTGCCTTAGATAAAATTTTTAACTTTTGAAAAAAAACTAAAATCCACTTCCCTACCCCAAAAAAACCATAAAGAGGTTTAATGAAGCATTCAGTAAGAATTGGATGGAAAAGTTGTTTGAGTGTCCAGAAATAAGATGGAAAAGAACATCTTTTTTGAAATTCTTTCAATTTTTCGCCCAAAATAGGATCGTTGGTAATCGCCATTCCTCCGTAAACTGAAGAAATAACCTTATCTCGACCAAAGCTAAAAAAGCTTACCTTTCCGAAAGTCCCTAATTTTTTATTTTCTAAAGTCGCTCCCAAAGAATGGGCACAATCTTCAATTAAAATCAAATCATTCTCTGAACAAATTTCTCCAATTTCTTTTATCTTAGCTGGTAAACCAAAAGTATGTTGGATAATCACTGCCTTGCTTTTTGGAGTAATTTTCCTTTTTAAATCTTTGGGATCTAAATTTAAGGTTTCTTTTTCAATATCAACAAAAATAGGTTTTAAATTCAAAGCCAAAATCGGATTTACCAAAGCATTACAGGTGAAAGCCTGAAGCAGAATTTCATCACCTTCTTTAAAATTTAGAGAATTTAAAATTGCCAAAAGAGCAGATCTCCCACTATTAAAAGAGATGGCATATTTTACATTGAAGTATTCCTTAAAGTATTCTTCCAGCTCTCTAATGGCCGATTTTTTGGAAAATTTCCAGGGTTGAAAAATTATTCGTGAAATCAAAAAAAGATCATCTTTTTCTACATTAGGTGATAAAGAAATAAAAATTGGTTTTGAAAATTTCATGGTCTCAAAATAGTTTTTACGATTTCTTCAGAAACCCTTCCCTCCAAAAGAAGAACATTTTCTGGTGAGGCAAATTTCTTAATTTTTTCAAGGATTTTTCGAGGATTTTCTAAAAATAAAATATTTTCTTTGGGTATTTTTTCTGAGATTGCCCCCTCCTTTATCTCTTTGAATCTATCTTTTGTCGTGATGATGGCAAGATCACAAACTTTTCCAATTTCTTTTCCAATTTTTCGATGAACCTGGGGAGAGGCCTTTCCTAATTCAATAAGACAAGGCATAATGATAATTTTCTTGCCCGGCCAAATTTTTAGGTATTCTAAATGAGCAATCACACTGTTTGGATTGAGAGAATAAGTAGAGGCAATAACATTTATCCCCCTAATTCCTTTTTTAATCACCACTCCCCCGCTTTCAGGCTTAATTTTTTGACAAGCAATAGCTATTTCTTTTAAACTCATTCTCAATTCTGTAGCTACTGCTATGGCCAATAGAATATTCTCAATATTGTGGGCACCGATTAAATTAACTTTAAACTCGACTTTTTCATTCTGTTTGGAAAAGACAAGAAAAGAAAGGAATTCTTTTTCTAAGCTGAGAGTTTCTGCCCAAAAATCAAAAGAAAAATTTTTAGGTAATTTTCCGTTCAGGCGATAACAAATTTTTTTTCTTATTTTCGTTTCTTGATAAATTTTTTGAGAGAAAAAATTATTTCCATTAAAAATTGCTAAACCATCTTCAGGTAAACTCTCAATTAACTCTTTACCTCCCTCGGCTGACAAAAGGTTTTCCATTGAACCAAAAAGAGCAAGGTGTTGCTCATTGACGCCAGTTAAAATGCCAATTTTAGGCTTTGTCATTTCTGCCAGCAATTTTATTTCTCCTTTTTTGTAAGCTCCCATCTCAACAACAAAAATTTGGTGTTCAGGAGTTAATTCTTCCAAGATACACTTTGCGATTCCTACTTCATTATTCTGATTTTTTTTAGTTTTTAAAACTTTAAATTTTTCTGATAAAATAGTGGCTAAAAATTCTTTGGTTGAGGTTTTGCCATAAGAACCAGTAATGCCAATGACTATTAAATCTTTGAATTTTTCTCTTTTTTCTTTTGCTTTTTTAATGAGAAGTCTTTTGTAAAGAAAAGTTATGGGTTGGAAAATTAAAACCGTGAGGGAGGTCAAAAAAGGAGTAAAGAGATCGTAAAATAAAAGCCAAAAGAAAAAAGAAGATTGATCAAGTTTTGCTTTAAAAAGAAAGAGGAGGAAAGAAATGACTAAAATAAAGTTGATAGTGGTCAAAAAAATTATTTTTTTGGTAAAAATTGGCTTGATTAATTTTTTAAGGAAGAGATTTTTAAAAAAAATTACTCCTTCTCCTAAATAGAGAAAGAGAACAAGAAAGAGGGGGAAAAAAGAGAAGAAAAAAGAAAAAATTAAAAATATTTTCAAGAGCTGAAAGGGATTAAAAATTAATCTTTTTCCTTTTTCTGTTCTAAAATGGTCAAAAAAACGATCCAGCCGATATTCTTTCAATTGCCATAAACTAAGCCAAAAGAAAACAGCTTTTGTTTGGTAAAAAAGCCAAATAATTAAAATTGGAAATAGGCTAATTCTCATTAATTGAGTTATTGAATTTATGGCGAAAAAAAGTTAGTGATGGTTTGGGCCAGTTTTTCTGGGGCTTCTAAATGGGGGCTGTGGCGGATTCCAGGTAAAATTTCCAATCTTGAATTTTTGATTTTCTCTTTGAACAAAAAAGCATGTTTTAGAGGAACAATCTTGTCTTTTTCTCCCCAAATAATTAAAGTTTTTACTCTAACTTGAGAAAGCGTGGGCAATAAATCCTCCTCTAATATCTTTTTCATTGTCTCTTTCATTACTCCCTTGGCTTTTCCATAGTCTCTATCTCTTAAAAACCGATAAAAAATATTTCTTGCTCGGTCTTGAAGTCTTCGAAAAAATTTTGGAGAAAAAATGGCATTGCCAATGAGAGCTAATAAAAAAATTGCTTTCTCTTTTAGACCCCATTTTTCTTTTATTCCCGCGGAATTACAAAGAAAAAGAGCCTTTATTTTTTCTGGATAAAAAACAGAAAATTTTACAGCTATTCTTCCACCAAAAGAATGACCCAAAAGAAAAAAATCATTTAATCTTAAGTAATCGCTGAATTTTTTTAACCATTGACTATATTCTGTTAAACTCCAAGCTTCTGGTGGTGGAGCGCTTTTTCCAAAACCTGGAAGGTCAGGGCAAATGACTTGAAATTTTTCCTTCAAAATTTCTATTACTATTTTCCAAGAATCGGAAGAACCTCCCCAACCATGTAAAATTAAAAAGGGAGTACCCCCTCCTGCAATTTTGTAATTTATTTTTAAATTTTCAATCAAAGCTTCTTTTTCTTCCATGGCCCTTTTAAAATTTTTCATCTCTTAATTTCTTTAAAAGGGAGGTACTTTTGTAGAACTTCAGGCACTTTTATAAAACCTTCTTTTTGTTGATAATTTTCAATAATGGCAATTAATGTTCTTCCGATGGCAAAGGCAGTGCCATTGATAGTATGGACAAAGCTTAATTTTCCTGATTTTTCTCGATAACGAATGTTTAATCTTCGGGCCTGAAAATCAGTGCAATTTGAGGTAGAATGGGTTTCTCGATAACGATTTTCAGAAGGAAACCAAGCTTCAATGTCGTATTTAGCAGCAGCTGGATCTCCCAAATCCCCAGTGCAAATTTGAACTACTCGATAAGGAATCTTTAAAAGTTGCATCAATTTTTCCTCTAAAGACAAGAAAAAAAGATGTTCTTTTTTTGATTCTTCTGGCTTACAAAAACTAAACATTTCAATTTTGTCAAACTGGTGGACCCGAAAAATTCCCTTTGTCTCTTTTCCGTAGGAACCAGCCTCTCTCCGAAAACAAGAGGAAAAGCCCAAATATCTTTTTGGCAATTCTTTTTCTTGAAAAATCTCTCCCATATGCATTGGACCGATAATTTGTTCTGCAGTTCCGATAAGGTAAAGACCATCTTTTTCAAGAAAATAAACTTCGTTTTTCCCTCTTTCTAAATATCCCATCCCTCGAAAAGGCTTTTCTCTAATGAGTACGGGAGGGATAATGGGAATAAATCCTTCCTTAGTCAAGGTCTCGAAAGTAAACTGAAGAAGGGCAAACTCTAAAAAGACAGCTTCTCTTTTGAGAAAGGCAAATTTCGTGCCTGAGGTTTTGGCTGATCTTTCAATATCTATTAAATCTAATGATTTGGCAATTTCTAAATAACTTTTAGGCGGAAAATCAAACTTTGGCCTCTCGCCTACTTCTCTTAAAACGACATTATCTTTCTCATCTTTACCTACGGGAACCTCATCAAAAGGTAAATTAGGAATTTTAAGCATCAATTCCTCAAAATTTTTCTCCAATTCTTTTAGTTTCTTATTCAAATTTTCTTCTTCTTGATCTAATCTCCTCAATCTTAAAATCAATTCCTTTTTCTCTTTCATTCTTGAGATCTCTCTACCTGCTCTGTTTTTTTCAGCCCTTATTTTTTCGATATTTTTTAAGAGCTCTCTCTTTTCTTTGTCTATTTGAAGCAATATTTCAATATCCACTTCCACTCCCTTTTTTCGACAGCCCTCTTTTACTTTCTCTGGATTTTGACGAATAAATTTAATGTCTAACATTTTAAGCTTTTATTTTGGTCTCATTGTCGGGAAAAGAATCACCTCTCTCAAAGAATAAACATCAGTAAGGAGAGCGACAAAGCGATCAATTCCCATTCCAAAACCTGCTGCTGGAGGCATGCCATATTCTAAAGCCTCCAAAAAATCTTCATCCATTCTTTGGGCTTCTTCAAAACCAGCTTCAAAAAATCTTTCTTGCTCTTCAAATCTTCGTCTTTGCTCGATTGGATCGTTTAATTCCGAAAAGGCATTAACCAACTCGATACCTGCTACGATAAGCTGAAAATTAGCTAATTTTTTTGGGTTTTTTTCTAAAGCTTTAGCCAAAGGTTGAAAACCCAAAGGATAATGAATGACAAAAGTAGGTTGATGAATTTTTGGTCGACAAATTTTCTTAAAGATTTCGTCGGCAATTTCAAATTTTGGCATTCCCTCCTTCACCTCTAAACCCAATTCTTTCGCTTTTTGAAAAAACCTCTTTTCATTAGAGGAAAAATAATCTATTTTGGCCTCTTTTCTTAAAATTACCTCAAATTCCACTCTTGGCCAGGGAGTTTTAAAATCGATTTCTTTTCCCTGATAAACAATTTTTGTTTTCTTGAAAATTTTCTTCAAAATAGTCACGATCATTCTTTCAGTCAGGCGCATCATATCCTTATAATCTGCATAAGCCCAATAAAATTCAAGCATAGTAAAGTCTGGATTGTGAAATCTGTCCATTCCTTCGTTGCGAAAACACTTGCCAATTTCATATACTTTTTCAAAACCGCCAACTAAAAGACGCTTTAGATAAAGTTCAGGCGAAATTCTCAAATAAAGATCAAGATCTAAAGCGTTTAAATGGGTCTTAAAAGGCCTTGCCCTTGCCCCTCCATAGATTGGTTGTAAGATTGGAGTTTCCACCTCCAAAAATCCTTCTTTTTCTAGAAAATTTCTAATTTCCCGGATGATTTTTGAACGAAGTTGAAACTTTGTTTTTATTTCTGGATTAAAAATTAAGTCTAAATATCTCTTCCTAAACCTTTCTTCAACATCTTTTAATCCATGCCATTTTTCTGGCAAAGGTAATAAACTCTTTGCCAGCATTTTAAAATCTCTTACCTCGATTGTCTTTTCGCCAGTTTTAGTTTTAAATAAACTACCTCTCAGTTCAACAAAATCACCAAGATCAAAATTATCCAAAAAAAATTGATAACCTTTTTCCCCTATCTTATTCTCCATTAAAGCTGCTTGAATCTTTCCTGTCCCATCTTCAATATCTAAAAAAGTAAGCCGACCATGAGTCCTCAAAGAGATAATTCGTCCCACCAAGATTACCTCCTTTTTTTTCTGAGAAAAAGTCAAAAATTTTCTTAGAACTTCTTTGATTTGATGAGTTCTTTTTGTTTCTAAAGGAAAGGCGAGCATCCCTGCTTTTTTAAGCTTTTCTAATTTTTTTACTCGGATTTCTTTTAATTCTTTAATTGATGACATATTTAAATTTTAACCAATTTTAATTTCAAAATCAAAGTTTCTGGCTAAAATACCATTCCAAGACTTCTTTTGCTACGGGCAAAACGGTTAGTTGGTGTTCAATTTCCCTTTCTGGCACATCTTCAATAACCAAAGTTAAAACAATTTCTGGATTTTCATAAGGAGCAAAAACAATTACCCAAGTATGATAGAATTTTTTACCTTGAAAATAAACTTCTGCTGTGCCTGTTTTGGCAGCAGCTGAAACCGGGAGAGAATTTAATAAAGTAGCGGTAGCAGAGGGTGAATTTTTTCCCGTAACTGCCTGACGCATCCCTTCTCTTACAATTTCCAATGTCTGGGAGTCGACGAAATTTTCCCTCACGATCTTTGGTTTTATCTCCTCAACGACATTTTTTGAAACATCAACTATTTTCTGAACGAGCTGGGGCTGAAAAAGAGTGCCTCCATTGGCAATCGCTGAAAAAGCGCTCGCAAGCTGAAGGGGGGTGACTAAGATAAAACCTTGACCAATGGCTAAATTATAAGTATCGCCATCTCGCCAGATTTTATCTTTTGGATTTTTAAAGTATTTTTCTTTCCACTCCGGATCAGGAATCAACCCTCGCGATTCGCCAGCTAACTCAATACCGGTTTCTTTTCCTAGGCCAAAAAGTTCAAGGTATTTTTTAATTCTTTTTGCCCCCAACCCTTCTCTTTCAAACCCTCCAGCAACACTGTAAAAATAAACATTACAAGACTCGGCGATGGCTTTCCTTAAATCAGTTAATCCATGAGTTTTCCAATCCTTTTTAATGGTAGGAGATGTTGGATCCCAGGGATTAGGAATGACAATTTTCCCCTGGCAATTTATTTTTTCTGATGGATGAATGATCTTTTCTTCTAAAATCCCCACCGCCACCAGTGGTTTGATCGTTGATCCGGGAATATATTCTCCGCTGATTGCCCGATTAAAAAGAGGTTGGTCTGGATCTTGAAGTATTTGTAAAATTTTTTCACTCTCTTTAAAGGAAAAAAGATTATTATCATAAGAGGGCAAAGATAAAAGAGCCAAAATCCCACCGGATCTAGGATCGATAGCTACAGCGGCTGCTTTTTTTGCTTTTAAATCTCGGAGTCTTTTTTCTAAGACATCTTTAATCTTTTTTTGGAGATCTTTATCTAACCATAAAACCAAACTTTTCCCTGAATCTGGCAAGGAGACAACTTCTTGAGAAATTACTTTTCCCAAGGCATTCCTTTCTACCTTTATTTTCCCTGGCCTTTTTCTTAAAATTTTCTCAAAACTTTCCTCTATTCCATATTTGCCAACATCATCGAGTGGGGAATAAATTTCTGGTTCTTTTTTCAATTGTTCGCTACTTACCTTCCCCATGTAACCTATTAAATGAGCAAAATATTCTCCTTCTGGATAATAACGATGAGAGCTTCTGATGATTTCAAATCCTGGCAGTTGATGAATCTTTGTTTCCAAAATGATTAATGTTTTCCTGTCAAGATTTTCTGAAACGAAAACTAAGGAGTTTCCTTTTTCTATTTTCTCCATTAGCTGTTGAGGGTTAATTTTTAAAATCTGAGAAACCTCTTTCAAAACTTTTTCTTTTTCAATTTGATCTTTTGGTAATTTTTCTTTATTACAAGCTAACTTAAACACATCCTGGTTAAAAACCAACTGATTGAAATTGCGATCGTAAATTACTCCTCTTTGGGCTTGAATTTTTTTGAAAAGATAACGGTTAGCTTCACTCTCTCCACTAAAATGTTTTCCTTCAATAATTTGAAGCTGGAAAAGACGAAAAAAGAGGAAAATGATAACAATGATGGAAAAAAAACGAAAAAGTTGCAGTGGTCTTAAAATAGGCATCTCCAATTTCTTTTCAGACAATCCATGCTCTCTTTCTTTTCTTTTGGCCAATTTATCTAATAATACTTCTTGTGGCTCAATTTCCTTCTTAAAAAATTTTTTGTTCGCCAATCTGGACATATTGCTTCAAAAAAAATTTAATAAAAAGAGAAATAAGAACGAAAAGTAAGACATGAAAACCGATAAAACTTTCCGAAAAAATATCAAGTAAAAAACCAGCGAAAAAAGCAAATAGAATACCAAAATTTTCCTCCTTTTTTTCCAAAAGATTAATTAAAAGCAAAACTAAGAAAACCAAATTAAAGAAATTGTTTCCTGAAAAACTCCAAAAAAATCGAAAATGAGGTAAAAAACTTATTTGAAAAAGAACCAAAAAATAGAGAAAAAGCAAAATGAAAGGTTTCTTTACCATTGTTTAATGACAAAAAGAAATTTTAACTTATCAATCTCAAAATAAGGTTGAATTTCTGCTTTCTGAAAAGCTTCGAGATCTGATTTTTCAATTTTTTTAATTTCTCCGACCAAAAGACCCTTTGGAAAAATACCACCGAGACTGGAAGTGATGACAACATCTTTTTCCCTAATTTCTTTTTCCAATGGTAAAAGCTCAAAAGAAATTTGGCAATTGCCCCTACCTTTCACCAATCCGTAAATTTCTTTTTCAGGAATTTCTCCATCAAAAAAGGAATTTTTGGCACTAATTAATTTCACTTTAGAAAAGTTCTCGTAAACTTCCTCAACCTTCCCAATCAAAACTTTTTCTCCAGTAATCACCGGAAGTTCTTTTTTTATTCCCTCTTTCTTTCCTTTATTAATTAGCAATAAATCATTGCCAATATCTCTTCCGATCACTTCTACTAAATCTAAAATAAATTCTTTTTCCAGGCCAATTTCTAAAGCCTTTTTTAAAAACTCATTTTCTTTTTTCACTTCCTTTAAGGCGAAAAGTTCAGCCAATAATTCTTGATTTTTCGTTTTAAGATTTTTGTTTTCTTCTTTTAATTTTTCAACTTCAAAAACTCCTCTTAAAAAACCTGCCACTCCTTGTCCTCCTTTCCAAAGTTGTTTCTGGATAGGAGCTGAAATAAGGTAAAAAAAATTTTTCACCTTTAAGCGGAAAAAATTTAGAGAAAATAAAAATGAGAAAGAGAGAATAAAAATTAAGATCTTTTTTTGTTTTTCTGAAATTTTCATTTTTTTATTTTAACACACCTTTGGGAAGATTAAAAAAAATGTACCTCTTTGGGTACATTCTTTTTAAAAATTGTAAACACGATAAGGGAGCTACCTACTTTTGCCCGAAAAATCGGACTATCATCGGCCTTGGGAGATTTCACGACTGAGTTCGGAATGGGATCAGGTGGAACCCTCCCAGTATCGCTCCCTTATCCTATTTACAATTTCGACCAAAACTTAATGTGTGGGGCAAGTTCCAACGATCGATTAGTACTCCTCGGCTCAACCCCTTACGGGGCTTTCACCTGGAGCCTATCAACCTCGTCATCTCCGAGGGATCTAAGAGCCCTGATCTTGGGGTTGGCTTCGCGCTTAGATGCTTTCAGCGCTTATCCTAACCCAACGTGGCTACCCAGCAGTGCCGATGGGCTCGACAGCTGGTACACCAGAGGTTGGTTCTCCGAGGTCCTCTCGTACTGTCGGAGACTCCCCTCAAGGCTCCACGCCTGCGGCAGATAGAGACCGAACTGTCTCACGACGTTCTGAACCCAACTCACGGATCGCTTTAACCGGCGAACAGCCGGACCCTTGGCAGCTTCTCCACCGCCAGGATGCGACGAGCCGACATCGCTTCCCCAAATTTTTAATTTTGGGTAAGGACTATGCCTTCATCCCCTTTTTTTTAAAAGGGGAGGCGGCCGTATTGGCCTTCCTTATTTGGAAGACCCCCTCGCATTTTGCGAGAAGTCTCTACAGGACTTAACTTGGGAGTTTATAAGACAAAGAAGGAAGAAGATAAGGTTTTACTAACTCTTTTACTCTTGCTAAGCTTTCTTTTTTAATTCTTATTCGATAACGATTTTTGTCTTTATTTAACCTTCCTTTGATTCCTAACTCTCGTAAATAGTGCAACAATCTTCTCTGATCCTTAAAAGAAAACTTTTGAGTATTTAGATAAAGATTTCCTTGAGACAAGCTTCCATCATCCATCAACCAAACAGCCAGAATCAAATCATTCAGTTTAAGGTCTTTGGGAATTACTTTCCTCCCTCGACAATAAAACTTCTCATACAGCTCAGTCAGTTCAGGATGTTCTCGAGTAAAAAACCTGTAAGCTTTTCTTTTTTCATCAATTATTCTTTCTTTTGGTGGACTCTCACAAATTTCTTTCAAAATCTTATATTTCCATTCCACATATTCTTTCGCCTTTATCGAATGATTCACTTCCAAAAATGCATCTTTTCTTCCTGGAAGCTTTCTTAAATCTCCATCTCCTAAAATACATCCAATTATTAGCGATCTTTGTTCCCAAGTTAAGTTTCCCACGGCGTGAGTCATTTTTCATTATATCCAAACTTTGACCTTTCGCCGTTTTGGGCCGCTTTTTTATAGGGAAATTACTTTCCCTAGCACCCCGCTCTTGAGGTGCCGAACAGGGCCGTTGATGTGGACTCGCGGGCCCTACTAGCCTGTTATCCCCAGGGTAGCTTTTGGCTGATGATCTTCCCGTTTCCTACAACAACGGGTCGGTTCACTGGGTCCTGGTTTCCCAACTGCTCGGGGTATCCCCCTCGCAGTAAAGCCGGCTTTTGCCCCTGCACTTTCAGCGCGATTTCCATCCGCGCTAAGCCGACCTTTGAACGCCCTCGTTACCTTTTAGAGGGCAACTGCCCCAGTTAAACTGCCCAAGTGGCACTGTTCCCACTTGACCTTGGCTTTTTTCCTAAGGTCAAGATAGGTTAGGATTAAGGCTTCCAGTGGCGGGTGTTCCATTGACGGCTCCAGAGACCCCGGAGAGCCTCCTTCATCGCCTCCCCGCTACGCTATGCACCAGAGACCAAAATCCAATACCACCCTGCAGTAAAGCTCCAGGGGTCTTTTCGTCTAGCCGCAGGTTGGGGGCATCTTCACCTCCACTGTATTTTCACCGGGCGCCTCGTTGAGACAGTTCCCTAGTCGTGAAGCCTTTCATGCGGGTCGGAACTTACCCGACAAGGGGTTACGCTACTTTAACACGGTTATAGTTACCGCGGACGTTCACCCGTGGCTTAAAGCGGTGAGCTATCTGAAAAATCAGATAACCCCCACCAATAACACACGGGCACTGGTCAGGCCTCAGCCCCTATACATCCTCTTTCGAGTTAAGCAGGGACCTGTGTTTTTGTTAAACAGTCGCCAGGGAAACTTTCGCTGCGGCCTAAACCATAAAGGTTTAGGCAGGCCTTATCCCGAAGTTACGACCGCTTTTTTGCCGAGTTCCTTAACGAGGTCTCACCCGTTGGCCTTAGTGCTCTTACACCAACCCACCTGTGTCGGTTTGCGGTACGGATCCCTTCAGTTTAACCCTACCACCTTTTCTAGGCCAGAGATTCATTCAAGATGGGAGAAAAATCTCCCGTAGGAAATCCCAATAATCCCCCTGAACTACTCTCTGGCGTCAGTGTTCAGAAACTGAAGGGAGGGCCGGAATATTAACCGGCTGTCCATCGACTACGGGTTTTCCCCTTCGTCTTAGGGCCGCCTAACCCTTGGCCGATCGCCGTTGCCAAGGAAACCTTGGGTTTTCGGCCTGGCAGGTTTTCACTGCCATTGCGGTTACTCATGCCAACATTCTCACTCCTCACCGCTCCACCGTCAGTCACCTTCCGGCTTCAGTGCGGTGAGGACGCTCCCCTACCTTCTCCAGGAAAAATTCTTTTCCTGGAGAACCTTATCTTCGGTACTGAGCTTAAGCCCCGATGAATCTTCGGCGCACTCCCTCATCGAGTAGTGAGTTATTACACACTCTTTAAAGGATGGCTACCTCTAAGCCAACCTCCTACCTGTCAATGAGGGAGCACTTCCTTAAAAAGCACTTAGCTCAGATTTAGGGACCTTAGATGAAGGTCTGGGCTGTTTCCCTTTTGACTTTGGACCTTAGCGCCCAAAGTCTGACTGCCCGGCTACCTTTCCCGGTATTCGGAGTTTGGTAAGAATACCTGGATTTCTCCAAGGCATTCTTTCCAGTGCTCTACCCCCGAGAAAGATTTACCGGACGCTAGCCCCAAAGCTATTTCGGGGAGAACCAGCTATTTCCGGGCTCGTTTAGCTTTTCACTACTTACCACAGCTCGTCCCAGGGTTTTGCACTACCCACGGGTTCGGGCCTCACCCTGTAAATTCTACAGAGATCACCCTGGCCATGGTAAGCTCGCCCGGTTTCGGGTCTTACCCATACCCCTCACGCGCTTTTCGCACTCGGTTTCCCTTTGCCTCCGTCCCAGAAGGACTTAGACTCGGGGTATAGGTAAACTCGTTGGCTCCTGCTCCAATAGGTACCCCGTCACCCTCCACAGAAAGTGGAGAGCTCCGAGTTCATGTCGGCGAGATGGTTTCAGGTTCTATTTCACCCCGGTCACCCCGGTACTTTTCACCTTTCCCTCACGGTACTGGTGCACTATCGGTGAGGTTGAGTATTTAGCCTTAGCTGAGTAGTTCAGCTTGCTTCCCACAGAGTTTTCATTCTCCGTGGTACTTAGGAAGAATGACAAGGAAGTCTTTCCCCTTTCGCTTACGGGGCTATTACCCTCTATGGCGGGTCTTTCCAGACTCCTTCAGCTAGGGGAAAGATTTTTTACTTCCCTCTCTCAGAAAAATTCTGAGAGAACGTCATTCTCCTGCAACCCCTAGTCAGAAAAAATTCTGACTAGGTTTAGGCTCTTCCCTCTTCGCTCGCCGCTACTGAGGGAATCCCTATTGGTTTCTTTTCCTCTGGGTACTGAGATGTTTCAGTTCCCCAGGTGCGCCTCCCATCGATAGTTATCTACCGATGGGATGAATGGCATTGAGTTGCCATTCGGGTTTCCCCATTCGGGAATCTGCGGATCAACGGTTGGTAGCCACCTCCCCGCAGCTTATCGCAGGCACCCCACGCCCTTCTTCGCCTCAACCTCCCGAGGCATCCACCATCCGCCTTAGTGGAGATCTTGCCCCACACACTAAATTTTGGTCTTTTTGTATTTAATTTTCAAAGAGCTTTTTTAATGAAAAACCGCTTCTGAGAAGCGGTTTTTCTGGTGAAGATAAAAAATCCAGAAATCAACCGCTTCCGCCAGGAATAGAAAAATTCTTTTGCTCCATATTCATGCTTTCAATTTAGCAAACTAAAACAACCTTGTCAAGAGGCGAAAACTCTTTTTCGTTTGAAAATTATAATTTTACTCCGACAATTTCTTTCTTATATCCTCGATGATTTTAGCTGCTGCTTCCTTTCCACCTAACCCAAATGCCAAGCCAAAAGCCAAAGTGAAGGTGGCGACAAATCCGAAAACTAAGGCATTAACAATTTGAGTGGCAATATTCAGTTGGAGGAGAATGGCAAAAATGGCCAGGAGATAAATTCCCCAACGAACAATCCCTCCCAAAATTCCGACATATTTTACTCCTATTTTTTGGGCGCTAGCTTTAATAATTTTTTGCAAAATCTCAGCCAGAATAATCGCCACTATTAAAATAGCAATGGCCACAATTAAATTAGGAATCCAACTGATGAATCTTTCTAAAAGGGCAGCAAATTGAGGAAGTCCCAAAATTTCAACCATCAACTGTAAGGCAACAATCACTAAAATCCATTTGAAAATCGCTCCAATAAACTCGGAGGGGTTTACTCTAATGTCTGCTCTCTCAAAAGCATCCTTCCATCCTGTTCTTTCAAAAAGTTGATTTAACTTTAATCGAGTTAAAATTTCACTTACTAATTTTCCTACTAAACTCGCTATCAACCAACCAATGACAAAAACAAAAATCGCCACAATCAATTTTGGGATAAACTCGACCACGAGCCTTTGAAAAAGATTTTGAAGAGTTTGAATGAAAAATTCTTCTCCTTGGGAAATCATATTAATGAAAAAATGAAATTTTTTTCGACCTTTTGAAAAGCCTTAATAATATTATAGCAAATGGGAAAAAAAATAAAATTGTGGAAAAGTTAATGGACCTAGGCAGAATTGAACTGCCATCTCCGCCTTGCAAAGGCGGCGTTCTGCCATTAAACTATAGGCCCATGGGTGAGACAGGATTTGAACCTGTGACCCCTGCAATGTGAGTGCAGTGCTCTACCGCTGAGCTACTCACCCTGGAGATTAATTTATCTTAGCGAATTTTCCTGAGGTTGGCAAGTTGAGAGGTTATTCTTTGGGAAATTCTTTTGCTTTAATTTGAGCAATTTTAAGTTGAAGCAATTTTTGAGCTTTGTAGGCTCTGTATTGAGCTTTTCTTTCATCTAACCATTGCTCGAAATTGATAATTTTATTCTTGAAGGCCCAAACAAACAAAGAAGCTCCCAAAAGAGGCAACAAGAAAGAGTCGAAAAGGAGATTGTTTGTCAATCCGGTAGGAATGCTAATGCCAGCAACTGCTTTTTTTCTCACGACCACTCTGGCAGTATCTTGAGCAGAAATATTTCCGCTGAAAGCACTAGCGGTATTTACCAAAGAAGTTTCCCCAAAAGGGAAATGCTCACTTGAAAGAAGATCCGCTTCAAAGGTGACATTTTTTGTTTGATTTGGAGAAAAATTGCCTAAATTCAAACCAGCGAAAATATCACCGCTCACTGGTACCCCGTCAACCTTAAGATTTCCGCGGTATTTCATTTTTTCTGGTAAGAAATCTTTGAGAATGACATTTTCTAAAGAGGTATTGCCAGCTTGAACTTGAATGGCAAAAGAAATCACTTCTCCAGGATCAGCCTCAACAGAATCTAACCAGGAAGTGCCATCAGAAAGATTGCGCACCCATTTTCTCAAAATTAAACCAGCAACAGGAGAAGGCTGTTGAACATTGATGAAAACAGAATCTGAAGCTGAACCTCCAGGACCAGTACAAGTGATAGTGTAGACTTTTGAAGAGGTTAAATTGCTAATGGTTTCTGAACCTGATGTTGGTTTTGTTCCTGACCAATCACCAGAAGCATAACAAGAATTGGCATTCGTTGAACTCCAAGTTAAAGTGGCAGAGCTCTTGTAAGGTAAGGTAATGGGGCCATCAGAACCATTGGCTTTAATGTCTACCGTAGGTGAAGGATAAGAAGGAAAAGTGTAGCAAGAGGAGACATTAATAGGAATGGAATTTTCGGCAAAAATTCCTTGTCTTTCTACTTTCACCTTCGCAAAGTAAGTTCCAGGTGAAGAAAAAGAACAAAGATTAGAAGCTGTGTATGAGGAAGCAGAGGTGGTATAAATTTTTTCCCAAGTGCCGTCTGAAGTGCAATCAAAAAAGTAAGTAATCGCTCCGCTGGCTGTTCCAGAAACTGTAGCGGTCAAACTTACATTGGTTAAGGGGGCACAACCTGAAGAAGGATGGGCAGAAATTAAAACAAAGAGAGTGGGAGAAGAAACATTAACAATTACAGAATCTGTGGCTGAACCTCCAGGACCAGTACAAGTGATAGTGTAGACTTTTGAAGAGGTTAAATTGCTAATGGTTTCTGAACCTGATGTTGGTTTTGTTCCTGACCAATCACCAGAAGCATAACAAGAAGTGACATTTAGAGAAGTCCAGCTTAAGGTTACGGAACTATTGTAAGAAATGGTAATTGGACCATCAGAACCATTGGCCTTAAGATCAACGACCGGTGTTGGTGAAGAAACAAGAATGGTTGCTTGGGCCCAAGCAGGTTCGGCTGCTCCTCTTTCGACATAGACTTTAGCATTGTAAGTGCCACCTGTTAAATAATTGCAGGCATCAACAACGATTTTTGGATTTTCAGTAATCCCAGTGAAAACATATTCCCAGGTCCCATCTGAGGTACAATCAAACTTATAATTGATAGTTCCGATGGCAGTTCCCGAAACAGTTGCTTTCAGGTCAACACCATAAAGGGGGGCAGAACCAGTAGCAGGAATAGCCTCTAAGGTGACAAAGAGGGTTTGGTTTTTCACTAATACATTCATTGAATCTGAAGCAGAAAGACCTTTAGAATCAGTCACTGTTAAGGTGCAAGTAATTAAAGTATCAGCAGAAACTGCCGGGGCAGTAAAAGTAGGTTGGGCAATGTTTGGATTTGATAAAGTCCCACCAGTACAATTCCATTTAAAAGTAATGGGGTCTCCATCTGGATCAGATCCTGAGCCTTCCAAAATAATGCTTTGGGTCTCTAATACTTCTTTATCAGGTCCAGCATTGGCAATAGGAGGTTGGTTACAATCTCTAAATTCAACAGTAATTGAAGAAGGAACAGTTGAGGTGGACTCTATCTCTCCATCAGGTTTTTTTCCGTAAACTCTCCCAGAAAAAGTGTAAGTTCCGGGATTATTTTTTGTAATTGACCATTGCTTTTGACAAGAAGTTTGCCAATTGCAAGATTGACAATTTGAATCTAAACAAACTTTCTCTACTCCTTGAGCATCAACTGCTGAGATAGTAAAAGTAATTGATTGCCCAATACAAGTTGAAAGACAAGAAGAAGTTAAAGTGCCTCTTACTGGATCGTTTGGATAACATCTTAAATCTTCAACGCACCTTGTTTGAGATTCAAGATCACAACCTTGGGGGTTGCAGGTTCTCGTTCTTTCTTGCCACATTTGAGTTTGAGCGCAACCTCCTTGTCCGCATCCCCGGTCTTGCCATTCAGACCAAGGGCTACAATTACAAGGAATGGGGTTAACTGTCACTGAACAAGAAGCAGATTTTTGTTGGTTTCCTGAGCTCACCTCAACGGTAGCTGTATAATTTCCAGGTAAAGAAAAAGACTTTTGACATATAGGAGAAGAATATCCACTACAAGCTCCAGACCAAGTATAAGTGTAACTTCCTGTCCCTCCGGTAGCATAAGCTTGAAAGTTTACTAATTGATTAACTTGAGCTGGATTTGGTGAGGCTGAACAAGAAACATTTAAGGCCGGCCAGAGACATTGACCATTTTGGCAGATTTTTCCCTCTGTCTCGCAGTTTTGGTAATTTTCCCATTGAGAATAACTGTAACAAGAATTTTGAGAACATCCTCTTTTGATTTTTTCTCTTTGAACCCAATTGTCAGAACATCGGTAATTATTGGTCCAGCTATCGAGACCACAATCTTGAACTTGCCGCCATTCAGAATGGGCAAAACATTGATTGTTTGAACAACCCCTATTTATGTATTCTCTTTCTAAATATCTTGAGCTGGTACAGCGATAATTATTTGTCCAATCAGAAACGCCACAATCTTGAATGGTCGTCCAGGAAGACCATTCTAAACAAGGGTCAGGGTCATAGTTGCCACAGGTTCTCTCTTGTAAGTAGCGAGAAGAAGAACATCTTTTTTCTTTTTGACCGATAAA
>CALHEE010000029.1 GCA_938023415.1 Minisyncoccota bacterium
AAAAATGTTCCGGGGCTACGAGTCGAACGTAGATCCCGAGGTCCAGAGCCTCGTGTGCTACCTTTACACCACCCCGGAATGAATTGGTTTAAATTTTTAAATATTTTCTTACCGCAACAAAACTGGAAAAGACAGCCAAAAATATTCCGCTAAAAAACTGAAGAGAAAAAAAGTTCCAAAAATTCTCTAAAAATATATCATAAATATTTAAACCTGCCAAGTAAAATTGTAATTTTGGTCCTAAAAACCAACAAAAGGCAGTAAAACTCAAAAAGGCAATGAGAAAGGCAATCGTTCCGAAAATCATTCCTTGAACTAAAAACGGCCCCTGGATAAACCAGTTAGAGGCTCCCACCATTCTTTGGATTTCAATTTCTGCTCTTGAATTTAAAATAGCCAATCTAATGGTATTGAAGGTGACCAAGCTAGAGACCAAGATAAAAAAGATTGCTAGAAAAAAGCCAACTTTTTTTACCAAAGAAGAAAAAGAAAAAATTCTCTCAATGAGTGTTTTGCTTTGGGGATAACTTAAATGATCGATGAAATTATTGATTTCATGCATCTCCAAGAATTTTTGAATCACTTCGTATTGAGAAGCCTCAAAGGCCTTGATTTTTAAGGCGGCCAAAAAAGGATTTTGTCCGACCATTTCTAAAGCTTCCATGTAGCTGGGGTTGTGGCCGTATCTTTGTAAAAATTTTTCCATGGCCTTTTCTTTAGAAATATATTCTACCTCTTTCACTTCTGGAAGTTTCAAAAGAAGATCTTTTGCTTTTAAAATTTCTTCTTCTCCAACATCCTCTTTGAAATAAACGGCAATATCTGCTCTTTCTTTTAAAAGATTAATTAAAAAACTTCCTCCCTCTTTAAAGAGAAAAATGATGCTGATTAAAAAGATGGTAATCAATAAAACAAAAATGGTCGGAAAAATGGCCTCCTTTTCCCTAAAAAAATTTTGCCAACCAAATTTAAAAATTCTTTTTAAAGAAGTAAACATTTTTCAATTTTTATAATACAAACCTTCCTCTTTCTTCATCGCGAATGATTTTTCCATTTTCTAAGGTTACTACTCTTTTTTCTAAACTATTAACAATATCCTTGTCATGAGTGGCTAAAACCAAAGTCGTGCCCATTTCATGAATTTTTAATAAAAGCCTAATAATTTCAGAAGTATTATAGGGATCCAAATTTCCGGTGGGCTCATCCGCTAAGATTACTTCTGGTCGGTGAATTAAAGCTCGGGCAATCGCCAGTTTCTGCTTTTCTCCGGCCGAAAGCTCGTGCGGAAAATTATTGGCTTTTTCTAACAAACCTACAATCTCTAAAACCCGAGGGACATCGCGCCTAATTTCAAAATCAGAAAAACCGAGAGCCTCCATGACATAGGCTACATTTTCATAAGTATTTTTTTTAGGCAAAAGCTTGTAGTCCTGAAAAACAGTTCCAATTTTTCTTCTTAATTTGAAAAGTTCTCCAGGCTTCAATCTGGTAATTTCTTGACCATCAAAAAAGATTTTACCGGAAGTTGGTTTTTCTTCTCCCAAGATGAGTTTTAAAAGAGTCGTTTTTCCTGCACCTGAGCGCCCCACAATTGAAACGAATTCTCTCTTTCTAATTTCAAAAGAGACATCTTGAAGTGCGATGGTTTCTTTTTTTCGAGAATTACTCACTGGATAAATTTTCGAGACGTTTTCAAATTTTATCATTATCTCATCTTCCATTGGATAATTGTTTAATTTCAGCTTCGATAAATAGATCTAGGTCTCCATCTAAAACACTTTCCACATCCTTTGTTTCTACTTTTGTTCTTAGATCTTTTACCAATTTGTAAGGATGTAAAACATAGCTTCTGATTTGATTTCCCCAACTAGCTGAAATTTTTTTACCTTTAATCTTTGACAATTCTTTCTTTCTCTCTTCTTCTAAAAGTTGGCTTAGCCGAGAATAAAGTAAGACCATTGCTTTTTCTTTATTCTGAGCCTGAGATCTCTCCGATTGGCAAGAGACGACAATGTTTGTCGGCAAATGGGTAATTCTTACTGCAGTCATTCTTTTGTTGACATACTGGCCTCCGGGGCCAGAAGCTTTAAAAAATTCAATCTTCAAATCTTCTGGTCTCACTTTTAACTCAGTTTCTTTTGGCTTTGGAATTTCTGGCACCACCTCAACCAAGGCAAAAGATGTATGGCGAAGGGCGTTTGGAGAAAATGGCGAAATTCTTACTAGGCGATGAACCCCATGTTCTCTTTTGAAAAAACCGTAGGCCCATTTCCCTATTATCTCTAAGGTCACTGACTTTGTCCCGATTCTCCCTTCTGGTCCTCCAGCTTCGCCAAAAGATTGATGTAAAATTTTTGTTTTAAAGCCTTTTTTCTGACAATATCTTTGGTACATTCTCAACAACATCGTTGCCCAATCTTGGCTATCTCTGCCTCCCGCTCCGGCCAAAATGGTTAAAATGGCATTTTTTTCATCGTAAGGTCCAGTGAAAAATATTTCCTTTTCCTTTTGGGCAATCTTTTTTTCTAGTAATGAATAATTGGCAGAAACTTCTAAAAATAATTTTGGGTCTTCTTTGGCTAATTGATAAAATTCTTTGAGCTCCCTCAATTCTCTTTCTAATTTGACAAACTCCTCTATTTTTTCTTTCAATTTCCTTATTTGCTGAGTAATTTCTTTAACTTTCTCTTTATCTTGCCAGGTTTCCTTTTCTTGAAAATCTTTCTCCAATTGAAAAAGTGCTTTCTCTTTTTTTTCTATTTCAAAGAGATTCCCTCAAGGAACTTAATCGTTCCTCAAGGGTTTTAAAATTTAATTCGCTTGCTCCTTCTTTTTCCACCATAAACTAATTTTAAAGCCGATGGTCGGATTCGAACCGACGACCTCTCCCTTACGAGGGGATTGCTCTACCACTGAGCTACATCGGCATTTTTCTGTTTAATTCTTTAATTAATTTTTCTGCTTCAATTCCATAAAGCTCGCACACTTTTCCAATCTCTAAGTTTTCAATTTCAAAACGGGCCAAGGGGCAGGCTAAACAAGGAAGGTGGTATTTTTCCAAAACTTCTATCAATTCAGGCTTTGTCAATATCTCTGAAAGTTTTGTTTCTTTGGTAATTGGTTTCATCTTAAATTTATTGTAGCTTAGTTTTTCTGAGAGGTCAATTCAGTTTTGAATTTTGAGCCACCGATACCTTTGAAACTGGTCTTTGTAAAATTGAAAATGAGAATATCTTTCTTTTTTTAAGATTTTTTCAATTTCTGGAATTTGAAGGGGGTCAAACTCCATAAAAATTTTCCCCCCTGGTTTCAAGAATTTCTTTGCCTCTTTTAAAAACTTTTTGATCCATCTCAAACCACCTTTTCCTCCGTACCAAGAAATTTTAGGTTCTGTTTTTTTCACCGATTCTTGAACCTCCCACAGTCTTTCTTTTGCCACATAAGGAGGATTGGCACAGATAATGTCGTATTTTTTTCCTTTTAGCTTTTCAAACAAGTTAGATTGAGAAACTAAATAGGAACGAGGGGAAATCTTGTTGAGTTTTAAATTAATTTTAATTTGCTCAATCGCTCTTTTATCAATGTCAACAAAATGGCAAAAAACACCTTTTTTATTTTTCAAGATGGCAATGCCAATGCACCCTGAACCTGAAAAAATGTCTAAAATTTTTAATTTTCCCTTTTGTTTTTTTAGCTCTTGGATGACTTTTTTTACCCAAAATTTAGTTTCAGGTCTTGGTTTGAAAACCCCTTTTGAAAGATCAATGAGACAATTTAGAAATTTCACCTGCATTTAGGAAATAGGCTTTGGTAAAATAATCTCACCTTCTTTTTTGTCACCGAGGGCTAAATAATTTTTTTTAAGATAAAGCCAGCCTGTAAAAGCACAAGTGATGGCGTCTAGCTCATCACCATTCAATTTTTTCTTTGGCATTTTAATTCCCAATTTTTCAAGTCCCCTTTTCAATTTCTCAAGCCCCTCTTTTTTTCTGGGAATTTTCAAAATATCTTGGGTGGCTCCTGGATAAACTTCAATCACTTTAAACTTTTTCTCTTCCAAGATTCTTTTCAGCTTCATTCCCCTTTCAGTCAGTTTTCTCATTGGGCCTAAGGTAATGGGAAAAAATTTAATTTTTAATTTCCAAAGCTCTTTGTCACATTTTCGGAAATGAATTTTAGATTTTCTTTTCAAACTCTTTCTTTTTTGAGGCAAACTTAAGGGAGCGTCAATGGCAATTAAATCTGGCTTTTCTCTTTCGACCAAATCTAAGATTTCTTTGTCTTCAAAAACTAACAGACATTTTGCTCTTTTATTTTTATCTAAAACACAAACTCCGGTTTTTCTTTTTTTACTCCCAGCTAAATCAATCCCTACTACTTTCATGAAATTAAGGAATATTTTGAATTCTCAGAAAGTTGGAGCGACCAAATTTCCCCCAATCTTCTGCCCCAAGAAAAATTACTCTTTCTCCACTTTTTAATTTGAAGACTTTTTTAGCCAACTTCAAAATTTTTTCAATCTCTTTGGGGGTCTTTCTTTGATAAATGTTTGGATAATTGATAAACCAAGGGGAAACACCAAAAGAAAGGGTTAGTTGGTCTCTGACTGAAATTTGGTTGGTAAAAACGAAAATAGGAATTTTTGGTCTAAAGCGAGCAATCATCCTGGCTGAAAAACCAGTTTTACTCAAAAGGAGAAAGGCTTTTATCTTTTTCTTTTTGCAAAAATTACTCTTCCAGAGCTGAAAGGCTGAATAACAAATGGCAGAAGTTTGGTTTTTAATCTCAAAATTCAAATTGAGAGGATACCCCCTCTTTTTTTCCCAAAAAAGACAGATTTCTTCCATGATTTTCACTGCCTTTTTCGGATATTTCCCGATGGCCGTCTCCTCAGAAAGCATCACTCCATCAGCATTATCTAAGATGGCATTGGCCACATCAGAAATTTCTGCTCTGGTGGGGAAAGGGTTTTCGACCATGGAAGCTAACATCTGAGTGGCTACAATCACAGGCTTTCCTTTCTCTAGACACTTTTGAATGATCTTTTTTTGATAAAAGGGAACTTTGGTGTAAGGAATCTGAAGGGCTAAATCTCCTCTGGCAATTAAAATTCCATAAGCACTATCTAAAATTTCTTTAAAGTTTTTTACTCCTTCCATCGATTCAATCTTGGCAATTATTTTTGCGTGAAAATTATTTTTTCTCAAATACCTTTTCAACATCTCAATTTCTTTTTTTCCTTTGACGAAAGAAAGGGCTAAAAAATCAACCTCAGAAACTGAAACCCGAGAAAGATTTTTTAAATATTGATAAAAATTTGGTTCAGACTTTTCCTTTTCTTTCACTGGTAAATCAATCATCAAACCAATTGGTTTTTTAAGCTTTTGAGAAATTTTTCTAATCTTTTTAATTTGGAAATTGTGCCAACTTGCTAAATTATGCTTTAAATTCAATCTAAAGATACTTGCCCCAAGATTTACCAAATCAATGAGGTCTTTTTCTTTTTCAGTAGCAGGTCCAATGGTGGCAATGATTTTAGTTAAAGCCATAATTTAAAAATCTTTTTGCTTTTGTTTTAATTTTTTCTTCTCCCTCTATCTTTCCCTCTCTCATTAATATTTTTCCGTTGCAGATGACATCAGAAACTGCCTTTGAACCGCCAGCATAAACTAAGTTGGAAATTAAATTTTCATTGGGAAACATTTCAATTTTTTCTAAATCTACCAAAACCAAATCCGCCAACTTCCCTACTTTAATTTCTCCAGCTTCAATCTTTAAAGCCTTAGCGCCATTTCTTGTTGCCATTGAAAAGACATCTTTTGCCGAAATTACCTTTGGGTTCATGGAATTTATTTTTTGCAAAAGGGCAGCAATTTTCATTTCAGAAAAGAGATCTAGAGAATTGTTTGAAGCAGGACCGTCAGTTCCCAGGCAAACATTGATTTTTCTCCCTTTTATTTTCTCCCAGGGAAAAACTCCAGAAGCTAATTTCATATTGGAAGAAGGATTGTAAACCAAAGAGCATCTATTTTTTTCTAAAATTTTGATCTCTTTTTCTGTCAACCAAATTGAATGGTCAAAAAGACAATTTTTTCCCAAAAAACCAATTTTTTCTAAAAATTCCACCGGCCTTGTTTTATATTTTTTTAGACAATATTTTACTTCTTCTTTTGTCTCAGAAAGGTGCATTTGTAAAATTAATTTTTCTTTTTTGGCAAAATTTTTCGCCCAAATTAAATTTTCTTTTGAAACTGTATAAATGGCGTGGGGGGCTAAAGAAAGTTTGATGGTGGGAGGGAGTTTATTTTTTAATTTTTGATAGATTTTTTGGGCATTCTCTTTAGTGCAACCTAAAAGAGAAAGGTCAACGATCACCAAACCAACCACCGCCCTCAATCCCATTTCTTTAATTGCCTCAATTTCTGCTTCTGGGTAAAAGTACATTTCGCAAAAGGTGGTGGTGCCATTTTTAATCATTTCTAAAAGGGCAAGCTTTGTTCCCCAATAAATCTCATCTGGGGTGAGCTTTTCTTCTCTCGGCCAAATCACTTTTTCTAACCAATCTTTTAGCGACAAATCATCGCCTATTCCCCTGAGTAAGATCATTGGTGAGTGGGTATGACAATTTATCAAACCAGGAATGACAGCTTTTTTCCCTTTTCCTTCAATTTTCTCTTCTGCTTTCAAATTTAAATTTTTTCCAATTTTGGAAATTAAATTATCCTCGATCAAAAGATCGCTTTTTTTGCCGTTTAAAATTATCTCTTTAATCAAAATTCTCATTTTCTTTTGTTTTTTTCCAGTTTAACAATTTCTCAAAAATTAAAACAAAAAGTAAAGAAAATAAAAAACCAGCCAAGACATCGAGGGGGGTATGAAAACCAGTGTAAATGACCGAAAAGCCAACTAAAAAAGCTAAAGCCAAAAGCAAACTTCCTAATTTTTTTTCTCTAAGAAAAATGGGTAAGGCCAATCCGAAGGCCAACATGGTAGTGGTTGAGGGAAAAGAAAATGGGCTTGGATGCCAAGGTCCGATCGTTCTCACCCCTTCAATTAACTTAAAGGGCCTGGGTAAGCCAAAAAGTGGTTTTAAGATGGAATGGCCAAACCAATAAAGGAAAAAGCCAGAAAACAAAGAATAAAGAGCCAAAAATTTTTTATTTTTAAATAGTAAAAGCCAAAAAGGTATTAAAACTAAAAGAGAAAACAAAGGAAGAAGAACAAAAATGGTGAGGATGTCTAAGAAGGGGTGGGCAATTTTTTGGTTAATAAAGATAAACAATTTTTCATTGAAGCTCATATTATCTCTTTGATTAGTTTTTCACTTTTTTCTCTTTCTGGAGGTTCTGGGCTTTCCGCTGGAAAGCCTACCGGTAAAATGACAATCGGCCTTTCATTTTTCGGAAGTTTCAAAATCTCAGAAACTTTTTTTTCATCAAAAGCTCCCACCCAACAACTTCCTAAACCTTCAGATTTTGCCAAAAGCATTAAATTCTCGATGGCCACTGCCACATCGCAAATAGTATAAAGATTTCTTCCTCTTTCACCATACCAGGAAATTTTTTCTAAGTCACAACAGCCAACGATCACCAAGGGAGCTTGGGCTAAAAAATTTTGATTCAAAGCAGCCCTGGCCAGTTCCTTTTTGATTTTCTCATCAAAAACAAAATAAAATTTTCTTGCTTGCAGATTCCCAGCTGAAGGCGCCCAAATTAAAGCTTCTTTTAGTTTCTCTAAAACCTCTTTTAAAATCTCATCTTTTTTAAACTTTCTGATGCTTCTTCTTTTTAAAATTGCTTCGAAAACCTCCATTTTAATGAATGATTGTCCCAATGAATTTTTGACCTTTAAAAAGTTTTTCTAAGTTTTCAAAATTTCTTCCATTTAAAATAAAAATTTTCATCTTTTCTTTTTTTGCCAGCTTTATGGCCATTGGATCAAAGGGTAAGTTAGCTCCGGGAATCCATTTTTTACCAGTGATTTTTAAAAATTCATCAAAAGAAATTTTTTCCAAAGGTTTTGCATCCTCAAATCTTTTTGGATCTTTGTCAAAAACAAAGTCGATATTAGAAAGATTAATTACCCGTTTTAGACCAAGATTTTTTGCCATCAAAACCGCATCAAAATCAGTACTCCAACCTGGCTTCCATCCCCCACAAAAGATCAATTTTTTGTTGCTCTTTATTTTCTCTCTTGGATCTCTGATCACCCTCTCAAAGGCTAATTTTCCAAAAAAAGATTTCAAAAAAAGAGCGTTTAACCAGGTGGCAAAAATTCCCATCCAGTCTAAATCTTCATTTTTCAAAATTCCTATTTCTTTCGCTCTCTTTTGATACTCTCTGGCCAAATTCCCTCCTCCAACAAAAATGATAAATCGTTTCCCTCGTCTGATCCAACGGGAAATAAAACTTTTAAATTTTTTTATAAACTTAATGTCTATTTTTTGAGGACAAACCAAAGAACCACCTAATGATAAAATTTCCCATTTAGTCATATCTTATTTGAAAATTCTTAAATTCGCCTTTATACTCTTGCCACTCAACATCTAAATTGGTCACTTTTGCTAAGGGCGGTCCCTTTTTTAACCATTTTATCAATTCATCAATTTTTTCTTTTTCCCCCTCAGCTAACACTTCCACTCTTCCATCTTCCGTGTTTCTTACCCAACCTCCAACCTTTAAAAAATTGGCCAGCTCTTCGGTCTTTGCTCTAAAAAAAACTCCTTGGACTCTTCCTGAAATAAAAATGTGACATCTTACTTTCATAATGCTTTTTTTATTTTCCTTTGAATCTCTTTCATTTCTTCTTCTGAAATTTTTTTTACGGGCGGAGGGGAATAATAGAATTTGTCATTTGGCAATCTGGGAATTAAATGCAAATGGGCATGCCAGATTTCATCTCCTAAAACTAAAGAGATGACCCAATTTGTCTTTAGTGCCTTTTTAATCGCTTTAGCTACTCTTTGGACAAACTCAAAATATTGGCCAGCATAAGGAATATCCCAAACCCACCTAAAATGTTCTTTTGGAATGATTAAGGTATGGCCAGGATTTCTCGGGTTTTTATCCAAAAAGGCAAGGAATTTTTCATCTTCGAAAATTTTAAATGCCTTAATGGTTCCTCGGACGATCTTGCAAAAAACACATAAATTGCCCTCACTGTCTATTTCTCCATTTCTAATTCTAGTACAAGAGATTGGTTTTTTATCTTCTGCCAAAACCATTTTGATTTTAACAATCTCGATTTTCTTTTTACCCAATTTTTCTCTTTCTTTATTGATTTTCAAAGCATTCCCAAAGGTCTCTTCGGAAACGACCAAATAGTCAAAATCTTCTTTTATGGTGGGGCCGAAAATATCTTCAATCTTTACTATTTCTACCTCTTTTTTCCATTTTTGGAAGAAAAATGTCTCTAAATTTTCTTTCCTTTTTTCAAAATTGTGAAAAATTTCTCCCTTCATTTCTCTAGCAAATTGATCGGAAGTCAAACCAATTGTCAAGTCTCCGCCCAACTCCATCGCCTTATTAAATAAGGCCTGGTGGCCTTTATGTAAAATATCAAAGGTTCCACCTAAAATTACTTTTTTCATGAATTATAAAGAAAAGATTTATTGCCTTAGGCATTAATAAATGTTTTCACTGTTAACTTGTGTTCTTTTACTAAGATAAGGCTTTTTCGACTGCCTGCACTTTCCATTTAGGCAGAAACTAAAGCTTCCTCATCTCTAAAATTTCCTAAGGTCAAATCTTTTTAAAATGAAATCAGAGTTTCCATTTTCACCAAATTTTCCATTCCCTCTTTCTCCTTACTGAATGATCACTAAAATATTGATCTTCAAACTTCTCTTCAATTTTTATTGCAGAGCTGGCGTTGAGAAAATTGTTTTCTTTTTTAAATTCCAGGCGAAGAAACGATCAGATACCAACGGCTTTTAAAAAGATTTTCTTTTTCTAAAATAGGATCAATCTGGTTTGAAATCTTGGCACAATCTTCCACCGTAATTCCTCCTTTTTTGTCTACTGTGATAATGACTTCTTTTGCTCTCTTTTTCTCCTTTATTTCTACCCCTTTTAGTTGATAACCCATTTTTTCAATTTCCTTTTCGATTAAATTTTTAATTTTTTCTCTGAGGTTCATTATTTCTTCCCTAAAGTAAAGGCTTTCACTTTTTATCGTAGCAAATTAGAAAAAAATTTTAATCTTTTGCCACCAACTCCTTAAAATATTCTAAAAATCTTTTTTCTTCCTCAATCATCAATGGTAAATAAGCAATATTCCTTTTCACTCTCTCTATTTCTTCCTCTAGTTGTGCTTTTCTTTTTCCCAATTCTTTGAGTGATTTTTCGATTTCTCCCCCTGGTTTTAGAATGGTGGTATTTTCTAAGTTTTCTTTTTCTTTTTCTAGTCTCTCTAAAATATACTGATTTCTGATTAATTGAAATTCGTAATCGAAAATCTGCTCTTCAATTTTCGGAATGATCTTTTTTACAAAAAATTCCTTTTTTGTCATAGATTTTTTATTTTTTTCGACCTTTTATTTCTATTGCCCTTGATATTTTTCGTTTTTGAAAAATTTCCCACTAAACTTCATTTAAATTAATTTCTCCCAAACCAAGCTCAATAGCTCTTTTTATCTGTGGCAAATTAAGAGGGTTTAAGTTTTTCAATGAATTTCCGGGAAAGTCTTGAATAATCTTTATCCCTTCAATATCGATAGCTACTCTATCTGTTGAGGCTAAAATTAAACTTGGCTCTCTCACTGTTCCCTCAGATGGTCCTTTGTTAATAAAGCATTTTCTCGCATCCATAATAATTAGATCTGGTTTAAAAAGGGTGTTGAGCTCAGCGATTTTCTCTTGTAAATGAGAAAGATGCAATCTTAGTCTTTCTGTTGGTTTCATAAAACCCACCGCCAATTTTAAAGCTCCGGTAAATTGAGCATACTTGTGAGTTTTTAAACAAGGCAAAAGGATGATTTTGTCTGCCCTTTCTAAAATCTCTGTCACCGAAACTGATTTTAAATATTTGGCATGGGGAATTTCTTTTTTTATCCACCTCCATTCTTCAAAAACATAAATTCTGGGCGCAGGCTCTAATTTTTCTAACTCAAAAATCTTTAATTTTTCCATTATTTTTCTGGTATTCAAACTCATTGTTGAGCTCTCCCCTATCATCACCAATTTGGGATTTTTTTCATAAATTAACTCCACCACTGCCTTTAAAAATTCAAAATCAGTGGAAGCAGGAAAGGGATCGGCAGTATTAAAATTTGGTTTTAGCAAAACGACATCACCCACCTTAATGAATTTTTCAAAGCCACCCAATTCGTCCACTGCTTTTAAAATTGCCTCTTTTAAATTGTTCTCAACCTTTACCTTGGCTACTTTTGCCATGTTAAAAGATTTTAACGAATTTTTGTTCCGGGAGAAACTTCTTTTTCTGGAATTAAAATCACCACCCTTCCCTTATCCTCAGCTGCCAAAAGCATTCCCTCACTTTCAATACCCATTAATCTTTTTGGTTCTAAATTAGCAACCACAACGATTTCTTTCCCCAGCAAATCTTCTGGTTTGTAAAATTGAGCAATACCAGCAACAATCTGTCTTTTTTCCTTTCCCAAGTCAACAATTAATTTCAAAAGTTTTTTTGAATTTTCAATATTTTCTGCTTCAACAACTCTTCCCACTCTCAGATCAATTTTTTGAAATTCTTCAAATTTCATTTTTCACTTCAAAATTATTTTATCACCAACTTTTATTTGAAATTTTTCCACAAAACCAGCATTCACTTCTAAAACCTTATCAACTTTTTCTTTAGGAAGCAAGCTCTTTGGTGGTTGATAGTCTTCAGGTTTAATTTTCTCTGTGATCTCAACCACTTCATCACCTAAAATCCAAATAAAATCAAGAGGAAATTTCATTTCCCTCATCGAAAAGGCATAAAAGCCAGGCTCTTTATATAAAAAAAGCATTCCTTGGTTTTCTGGTAAAAAATTTCTTTGAGAAAGCCCCCGGGTTCTTTTTGCCCAGGTGTCGGCAATTTCTACTAAAATTTCCTTATCGCCAATAACTAATTTTTTGTATTTTGGCTTGGAAAGAAAATAAAAATAGAGAAAGGAAATAAAAATGAGCGCGATGATAAAAGGAATGATTGCTTTTTTACCCATAGATTAGGTTTTGAAATATTTAGTATTCAATTTCAGTTACCTTCAATTTTTTCACAAAACATTTTTGTTTTAAAAATTCGCTTAAAGAAGGGGTAGTCCTTCCTTCATCGCCACTGATTAATTCTTTAATGTAAGTTCCAGATTGAGCTTTTATTTCAAAAATCGGATTTAAAGGATGATATTCTATCAATTTAAAATAAAAAATTTTTTTCACTCTCACTAAATCAGCTCTTCTTCGAGTAACCCTTTTGGGGGTTCTTTGGCTAATTAAAAGATTATTAAATTTTTGAACAACTTCTGCCAAAGCTTCCTTTTCCACTTTTTTCTCCAGTTGAACCTCTGCTTGATATGTTTTGGCAGGGGAAGCGGTTTTTAGTTCTTGAATTTTTTCTTTGCTGGTAAAAGATAAATCTTTTACTCTTACAAACTCTGAAGTTTCATTGATTTCTTTTTCTACTCTTTTTAGGTCAAAATTTCTCTTTTGAGGATCTTTTACTTCAATGACAAAAGGTCGTCCATTTCCGAGCATTATTGCATCAATATCTTCCCTTCCTAAACCATGAAAAGAATGATCTTTTCCTTGGCAATATTTTAAAATCACATTGCCAATTTCTTCTTGAACTGAAGTTTTGTAAATTTTTTTCTTCCACCTTGTTTGAGGAATGCCTCCTTTTATCTTCAAATATCTTCCATAAATATAAAGAGGCTTTATTCGATATTGAATTTCCTTTTTTTCCAAGTCTATGACGATCAAAATTTCCGGATCAAAAAAATCAACTTTCTTTTTCAATTCCTTTTCTATTAACAAACCCAGATTTCTTTTTAAAGATTTTTTTTCTTCACTTTCTTTCGAGCTCTTCACTCCAATCAAAAAACTTTCAAATTGGTAATCTAAAAGATCTTTTTTTATCCTTTCAAACAAAAGCTTAAGTTCCATGAGTTTTGCTTAATTTTGTTTTAAGGTAATAAGCAAAATGATGGAAAATAAAGTTAAAAACAAAGAAAAATAAAATGGTGCATAAATTGAAATTTTATCCCATAAAATTCCGGCCAAAAAGGAAGCAGGCAAAGAAAAAAGGCCGTTTATCATTTGAACTCCTCCTAAAGCTGAGGCGCGCATTTGTTCTGGGGCTAATTCTGAGGCAAAGGCTTTTTGGGTAGGTTCTAAGGCACCCTTGTGCAAACCATAGAATAAAAAAGCGAAAATCAGGCCAAGGTGATTTCTAATGGTTAAAGATAAAAAACAAACTCCTGCCCAAAGCAAAAAAGAAATTTCCAAAACTCTTTTTCGACCGATTTTATCTGAAAGGCGCCCAAAAGGTAGAGAACTTAAAGAAGCAATCAGGGTAAAAATTAAATATAAAGCAGGGAGAAAGCTAACCTTAAAACCTAGCTCTTTAGCAAACACCAGCAAAAAAGAGTAAGAAAAACAACCAAGAGAAAAAATGGCACTTAAGATTAGAAATTTTTTGAAATGAGCTGAGATCGTTCTAAAAAAAATTCCTTGAAAAATTTTTTTCTCCTTCTTCTTTTCTTCCTTAATGAAAATCAAAATTAAAAAAACTCCCAACAAAGAAGGAATGGAGGCGAAAAGAAAAAGTTTTTGAAAGCCTAAAATATTAACCAAAGAAATACAAATCAAAATGCCAAAAACCGCTCCTAAATTATCCATTGCCCGCAAAAACCCAAAGTTTCTTCCTCGGTCTTGTTCAGTCGACAAATCCGCAATTATTGCATCTCTTGGCCCTGCTCTTATTTTTCCCGCTCTGTCTAAAATCCGAAAGGGAATTAGATGATGCCAAGTGCGAGAAAAGGCATAGCCTAACCTGGAAAAAGATCCCATTAAATATCCCAGCCAAACAAAAATTTTTCTTTTTTGAATTTTGTCTGAAATATAGCCTGAGAGAGCCTGGGAAATTGAAACTAAAGCATCACCTAATCCATCTAAAAATCCCAAAACTGACATATTAGCTCCCAAAGACCTGACAAAAAGGGGCCAAACAGGATAAATCATGTCAGAACCAAGATCATTTAAAAAAGAAGCAAACCCAAGAATTTTAATTTCTTTTTTTCGAATTTTTTCCATTTTAATCATTTTAACACTCTTTTAGAAAAAAGGCATCCCAAAACGGGATGCCTCACAAAAAAGAACTAGAAAATGTAGATAAGCCCAAAACCACCCAGAAGAGGAAGATTAAGGTGGATGACTAAAAAGCTCTGAGTGGCACCGAGAGGAATGTACCAGCCAAAGCCAATGAAAGGAATGGTAAGCCAGTAATAGTTCAGAGGAAGCATCATTATTCCGCCCTCAATGAAAGTAAGTATTCTAGAAGATAAAAGTTGATTTTTTATTCTCTTTTTTAGTTGTGATTCTGTAAGCTGAGGAAAATCTTGAAGAATTTGTTGTGCCATCTCTCGAATCTCCCAAGGTTGGGGAATATTGAGCGTAAAGCGAGCGGTGATGCCGAAAATGTTAGTGCCGAGCAAAACTACTGGTTGAGATGCTTTATTTACCAAGGCTACTCCAAAAAGGGAATAATCAAAGCCAATTTGAAAGGTAAGTTTAAGTTTATTCTCGGTAAATTCTTGAGCAATTTCAGTCAAGTTGAGAGTTTGTCCTAGCCCCAAAACAGGAAGTGCCAAAAGCAATACCGCTATCTTTATATCCTTCATTATTCACCTCCTTTTTTATTTTTTAAAAGAGCTTTTCCTCACCTCCTTTTGAAGGATTTCTCTCATAGAAATATACCATTTTTGAAATTTTGTCAAGAAAAAATAAAAAGGGGCCGGTTTCCGGCCCCAAAAAATTACCAAAAGAAGGCGACTTGATAAGAAGAGAAAGAGCCTTCGTCATCACGTACTGTCAACCTCAGCAACCAGTTACCATGGAAGCCATTCATATCATAGCTAAACACCCTATTTGGCCCTTCTCCTACTACCGCGACTAGTTGATTTTCAAAATAGAGTTCCCAACGATAACTGACAATGCGATGAGTGTAAGTTTTTCCATCTAAGCAGATAAGATCGTTATCCACACTACACCAAGCATCCGCCCTAACGACTGTGCCGGTAATTTCCCAGGTAAAGCAAGCAATTGGTGGACGGTTAATGCCATAAATAGTAACTGAAGTACTCGCTGAGCTTGTAGCACCATCGTCATCGGTGGCAGTTACGGTTACACGATATCGGCCAGCACAAGAATAAATGTGAGTGACAGTAGGAGCTTCAGTAACTGAAACGGTTCCGTCTCCAAAATCCCACCGATAGCTGACGATACGTAAAGGTTGAAGTTCTGGCGATTGGTGAGAGGCAGGATCATAAGCTGAAACGACAAAAAGAATACTTTCTCCAATCACTGGACGACCAGAAATGGTGATTGAAGTGATTTCTGGCGGAGGGTTGAGTACTTTTACCACTTTTGAAATGAAATCAGTTTTTCCAAAATTATCGTAGACAGTAAGAGTCACCGTAAAGGTACCATTGTCAGCAAAAGTATGAGTAACGATCTTTCCTTCTCCAGTGTTTCCGTCACCAAAGTTCCAGAGGTAGCGAGTGATTTCACCGTCTGGGTCATAAGAAGCAGAAGCATCAAAGCGAACCTCTTGCTTAGCGTATGGCTGAAGAGGTGTCCAAGAAAATTCTGCCCTTGGCGGTTGGTTAAAAAGCGCTATGCACCCTGCCAGAAGGAAAATACCTCCTAGCCCCAAAACTACCGCCCATTTTTTAAAGAACATTTCGCCACCCCCTTTTTAGAGGATCAGCTTAATTGTGCCTAATATCAAAAAATTTGTCAAGAAGAAAGTTTAGGAATAAAAACCCGCCAGAAAATCTGGCGGGCGACAGTTCAAAGATTAAGGTTTAGCTGGAAAATAGGAGCAGGGGGCTGGCGAAGGGAAAACGATGAAAAACTGATACACCTTGATTCCTTCCCCACAACGAGGAGGAATAAACTTGCCCAGTCTGGAAATTGGTAAGGGAAGAGGTTTATTCTCCAAGCCAGACCATCTTGGATGTGTGGAAACAACAACCTTGAGGGTGATAGGGCCTGTCCATTTATCAGGAGGATACAAAAAAATCACTCCCCTTTCTCGTGGAAAGGCCCAAAGTAAGAGATGGGTCTCAGAAAATACATAAACATAATTCCAACCTGGAAGACAAGAAACACTCAACCTTATCGGCTCACTGCTTCCTAAGGTCGGAACATGAAGTATGTTTACTATTGGGTGATAAGGTAGACAACCTGGGTTTTGATCTACAATATAATCATTGCCGATGAAAATCCCTCCTCCAAAACCTGTGAAAAAAGCCATCACCAAACCCATCGCTCCTAGACTTTTTTTCATTTTTTCCCTCCTTTGCCCCTCTGAAAGGAGCTATTTTTATTTAAACAAATATTTGGCACTTTGTCAAGAAAACATCAAAAACAAGTTTTCCTTTCCCGACAAAACCTTCCCCTCTAAGCACCTTTATCATTTGAAGCCTCTTCTTTGACCAATTTCGCTTCTTTTTCTTCTTTTTCTTTGGTTTTCTTGTGAACTGGAATTTTTTCCCCAACTAGGATTTTTTCTCCGATCAATAGATTATAAACTTTCGGCGAAGGTTTGGCACCTACAGAAAGCCAGTAGTTAATTCTTTCTTTTTTCAAAACCTTTTCTTTAGTAAGGGGATTCCAAAAACCCACCTCTTCAACGAATCTTCCCCCGACCGGTGGATTTTTCTTATCGGTAACTACGATTTTGAAAGATGGCTGATTTTTTTTACCTATTCGAAAAAAACGAATTACCAACATGTTTGAAGCTTTTTTTACCAACCTTTTATTTTGAGCGCATGTTCAGCTGCCTCAAGTTCTGCCTCTTGTTTAGAAGAACCTTCACCCTTTGCCACCAATTCTTCTCCTAAAAAGACTCCGACAAGAAAATGTTTGGCATGATCTGGACCCCATTCTTCTAAAACTTTATAAATTGGAGTAATTCCTACTCTCTCTTGGGCCTCTTCCTGAAAGCGACTTTTTGGATCTTTATAAAGTTTTTTTTCAATAATTTCTGGTAATTGGCTGATTAAATTTTTTTTGATAAATGCTTGAGAAGCCTTGTATCCTTGGTCAAGGTAAAGGGCGCCAATGAAGGCTTCAAAAGCATTAGCTAAAATGTACATTCTTGACTTTCCCTCTTCTTTGGCTTCTCCTTTTGAAAGCAATAAAAAATCATTGAAGGACAATTTTCTTGCTACCTCAGCCAACATTTTCGCATTTACTAAAGCTGCCCGCCAACTAGTCAATTCCCCTTCAGATTTTTCTGGATAATTTAAATAAAGATCTTCGCTCACCACTAATTCCAAAACTGCATCTCCCAAAAATTCTAGCCTTTCATTGTGGGGCAAACGAAATCCAGGATTTTCATTTAAATAAGAACGGTGGCAAAAAGCTTGAATGAGTAACTCTTTGTTTTTAAACTGAAGATTTAATTTTTTTTCCAACTCTCTAAAATCTTTCATAGATTTTGCATTTCGCGGTAAATTGCTCCTAAAACCCCATTGATGAATTTTCCCGATTTTTCTCCCCCAAAAGATTTGCCCAATTCAATCGCTTCGTTAATCGCAACTTTTGGAGGAACTGCCTTTTTATCACCAAACAATAACTCATAAATTCCAATTCGAAGAATATTGCGGTCAACAATGGCAATCTGATTTAGAGGCCATTGATGAGCAGTTTTAGTGATCAGTTCATCAATCTCTTTTAAATGTTTCACCACCCCCATGACGAGCTCCCAGACAAAACTTGTATCTTCTAGCCCAGGACCGAATTCTTTAATATTGTGCTCAACAATTTTTTCTAAATCTTTCTTCTGTTCAGAAAAATCCCACTCATATAAGCTTTGCATGGCAATGCTCCGAGCTAAATGACGACTTGACATAGATGTTTAAAAATTTTTTAAAAGCTCTCGTTAAGGATTCTTCACTTCAGATTCTTTTTTCTCTTTCTTTCGTTCTTTTTTGCTTAATTTTTCAAGAAAATCAACTATTATCCTCCCTTTATAATAACCACAAAAAGGACAAATCCTATGGGGCAAAATCTCTCGGCCACAGTTTTGACAGCTTGTTAATGGAGGTGGTTCCAAAAAAATTTGTGAACGGCGTTTCAATTGACGTGTTTTTGATGTCCTTTTTTTTGGAACAGCCATAAATTTATTTTTACATTTGATTCAAAAAAAATCAAGCCAGGAGGGAAAAACTTTTCCTGTGGATTGTACAAGGCCCATATCTTTTTAGAAGTTTTCGGTGCAAAAAAGTAGGATACCCTTTGTGTTTTTGAAATTGATATTTTGGATATTTTAGATGATACTTTTCCATCATTCTATCTCTCCTCACTTTAGCAATGATACTGGCAAGGGCGCAAGAAAGAACTTTTTCATCAGCCTTGACAATGAGTTTGTAATTTTTAGCTTTTAGCCCTGGAGAATTTATATGATTGCCATCGATAATTAGAAACTCCACCTTTCTTTTTATTTTCTTTTCTATTTTTTCTAAAGCCTTTTCCATGGCCAACTCAGCTGCATTTTTAATGTTGATTTTATCAATTACTTTTTCAGAAACCTTAGCCACCGCCCATTCAATACCTGGAATTTTATATATTATTTTGTAAAATTTTTCTCTTTGTTTAGGGGAAAGTTTTTTGGAATCTTTGAGCTTAAATATGAAAGGTTTAAAATCAATGTTGGGCGAAATCATTACTGCCCCAGCCACTACTGGACCAGCTAAAGCTCCCCTCCCTGCTTCATCAAGCCCGACAACAAATTTATATCCTTTTTTCCACAGTTTTTTTTCTTCTTTTAAAGAGAGCTTCATTGTCTTAATTATATCAGATTGACTTTTCATTTTTAAAAAACTAAAATTGAGGTAATACCGCCAAAACTTTGTTTTTCTTTCTATGAACTTCACCCACCTTCATGTCCATTCTCATTATTCTCTTTTGGATGGTTTACCAAAAATAGAAGAAATTTTAGATTATGTGAAAAAGTTGGGGATGGATTCTGTAGCCCTCACTGATCATGGAGCTCTTTATGGGGCGGTTGAATTTTACAAAAAAGCAAAAGAAAGAGGAATAAAGCCCATCTTGGGAGCAGAACTTTACTTGGCTTTTGAGAGTCGCTTTCAGAAAAGAACAGGTATAGATGACAAAAGGTATCATCTTGTCTTGCTGGTGAAAGATGAAATAGGTTACAAAAACTTGGTGAAGCTAATTACTAAAGCTCATCTTGAGGGCTTTTATTACAAACCAAGAATTGATGAAGAGTTGTTAGAAAAACACGCTCAAGGTTTAATTTGCCTTTCCGCCTGTTTACAAGGAAAAATTCCTCAATTGATTCTGGCAAAAAAAATCGATGAGGCCAATGCCCTTGCTCTTAAATATCAAAAAATTTTTGGCCGAGAAAATTTCTATTTAGAAATCCAACATCATCCCAATCTCAAAGAACAAAAGATCGTCAATCAATACCTGGTAGAGATTGCTAAAAAAAATGACATTCCCTTAGTGGCTACTAACGACTGTCACTATTTAAAACCAGAGGATGCAGAAGCCCAAGATATTTTAATGCTTATTAACACTGGCGCAGATCCAAGAGATCCAGAAAGATTAACCTTGAAAGCAGATGATTTTTCCATGAGAGCTCCGGAAAAAATGATTCAAGATTTTAAAGAAATTCCGGAGGCCATCGAAAATACCCAAAAGATTGTCAAGCTTTGCAATTTTGAATTCAAATTAGGAAAATTGACTTTACCAAAATTTGAGCTTCCCTTTCAAAAAACACCGGAGGAATTTTTAAAAGATCTCGCTCAAAAAGGATTAAAAGAAAAATTTGGAGAAAATCCGCCAAAAGAAGTTTTAGAAAGATTAGATTATGAATTGAAGGTGATCGAAAAAACTGGCTTTGCTTCTTATTTCTTAATAGTCCAAGATTTTATCAACTGGGCAAAATCTCAAAAAATCATTGTCGGCCCAGGGAGAGGATCAGTAGGAGGATCGTTAGTCGCTTATTTACTTTCAATTACCAACATCAATCCACTAAAATATGGTTTATTATTTGAAAGATTTTTAAATCCTGAAAGAATTTCCCCCCCCGATATTGATGTTGACTTTACCGATATCAGGCGGGATGAGGTAATCGATTATCTACGTGAAAAATATGGAAGAGATCGGGTCGCTCAAATTATCACCTTTGGAACGATGGCAGCTAGGGCAGTGGTAAGAGATGTGGGAAGGGCTTTGGGATATCCTTATGCTTATTGTGATAGTATCGCAAAGCTTATTCCTCAAGGTTTAAGTTTAGATGAAAGTTTGGCGAAAGTTTTGGAATTAAGGCAAATTTATCAAAGCGATGAAAGGGCTCAAAAATTAATAGATTTTGCCAAAAAATTAGAAGGGTGTGCCCGACATGCCTCAAGACATGCCTGCGGAGTGGTCATTTCTAATCAGCCATTAGATGAACTCGTCCCCCTCCAACATCCAACTCAGGATGATGAAGCGATCGTCACTCAATACGAAATGCACTCTTTAGAGGATTTAGGCTTATTGAAGGTAGACATTTTGGGATTGAAAAATTTAACCTTGATTGAGGAAACCTTGAAAAAAGTCTATGCAATTTATGGAAAGTCTATCGATATTAATGAAATCCCGCTTGACGACAAAAAAACCTACCGACTTTTTCAGAAAGGAGAAACAATTGGAATTTTTCAATTTGAATCTGAGGGAATGAGAAAATGGTTGAGGCAATTGAAACCGAATAAATTTGAAGATTTGGTGGCGATGATTGCTCTTTACCGACCAGGCCCAATGCAGTTTATTCAAGACTACATTAACGGAAAACGAGGAAAAAAGATCAATTATTTGCATCCAAAGCTAGAACCTATTCTAAAAGAAACATACGGAATTCCTATTTACCAAGAGCAACTGATGAAGATCGCCCAAGAACTAGCGGGCTTTACTTTAGGAGAGGCTGATACTTTAAGAAAGGCTATCGGAAAGAAAATAAAGGGATTGTTAGAAGAGCTTAAAGAAAAATTAATCGAAGGAATGAGAAAAAATGGAATTTCAAAAGAAATTGCCCAAAAAATTTGGGAATGGATTTTACCTTTTGGTTCTTACGGATTTAACAAATCTCATAGTGTCGCTTATGCCCAGATTGCCTATCAAACTGCTTATTTAAAAGCTCATTATCCGGTAGAATTTATGGCCTCTTTACTCACCGCTGAACAGGCGGATGTGGAAAGGGTTGGATTTTTAATCGAAGAGACAAGAAGAATGGGAATTGAGGTTTTACCGCCAGATATCAATGAAAGTTTCAGAAATTTTTCCGTTGTCCCGAAAAAAAATCAGATTCGCTTTGGTCTTTTGGCAATTAAAAATGTGGGAACAAATACCGTAGATGCAATCGTGCAAGAAAGAAAAAGAGGGGGGCCCTTTATTTCTTTGACCGATTTTCTTTTAAGAATTGAAGCGAAAGACTTGAACAAAAAAACATTAGAAAGCATGATTAAAGCAGGAGTTTTTGATAGATTTGAAGAGAGAAATCAGCTTTTGTTTAATTTAGAAAAGCTTTTGGAATTTAATAAGGAAAAGCAGAAAAGAAAAAGTAACGGTCAGATCGGGCTTTTCGAAAAATTCTCTGCTCAGAAAGAAGAAATCAAGTTGGAAAAGACCAGACCTGCTACCAAGAGAGAAAAATTAATATGGGAAAAGAAATTGTTAGGTCTCTATGTTTCTGCCCATCCTGCTGAAGATTTCAAATCTATTTTCGAAAAAAAAGCCTTTCCCCTTTCTAAAATATCAGCAGAAATGGCTGGAAAAATTATAAAAGTAGGTGGGGTAATTTCTTCAATTAAAAAGATAATCACAAAAAATGGCTCACCGATGCTTTTTACTCAGTTAGAAGACGGCCAGGGAAAAATTGAAATGGTGGTTTTCCCAACCGTCTTAATGAAAAATCCTAAGGCTCTCGGAGAACATAAAGCGATTTTAGCTTCCGGAAGAGTAGACAATAAAGATGGCATTCCGAAGATTATCTGCCAAGATATCGAAGAAATTATCGAAGAAAGTTAAATCTCAAAAATATGGCCAAAATTGAAACAATCAGACATTCTTTAGCCCATATTTTAGCCTCAGCGGTCCAACAATTGTACCCTGAGACAAAATTTGGAATAGGCCCAGCAATTGAGAATGGGTTTTATTATGATTTTCAACTGCCAAAACAAATTTCTCAGGAGGATTTACCAAAGATAGAAGAAAAAATGAAAGAATTAATAAGGGCAAATCTCAAGTTTAAAAAGAAATTTTTATCCAAAGATAAAGCAAAAGAAATTTTCAAAAATCAACCCTACAAGTTAGAGTTAATCGAAGAATTACCAGAAAATGATCTTGTCTCTGTTTATCAATCAGGAGATTTTATTGATCTTTGTAAAGGACCTCATGTGAGATCAACGAAAGAAATCTCTATTGATGCCTTTAAATTGACAAAAATTGCTGGAGCTTATTGGAGAGGAAATGAAAAAAATCCCATGCTCACGAGAATTTATGGAGTAGCCTTTAAAACAAAAAAAGAACTCCAAAACTATCTTAACTTTTTAGATGAAGTAGAAAAAAGAGATCATCGGATCTTAGGTCAAAAACTTGAACTTTTTTTATTCGATGAGGAAGTAGGGGCAGGTTTGCCCTTGTGGATGCCAAAAGGCCAAATTTTAAGAAAGATTATTCAAGATTATTTATATGAAGAGTTAAAAAAAGAAGGATATCAATGGGTCGTTACTCCCCATATTGGAAATTTAAAATTATGGAAAACTTCAGGCCATTGGGATTTATATCGAGAAAATATGTACTCCCCTATCAAAATCGACGAGGAAGAGTACATTTTAAAGCCGATGAATTGTCCTTTTCATGTGAAAATTTTTAAATCAAAAATTCGCTCTTATAAGGATTTACCTTTAAGATATGCCGAATTTGGCACGGTTTATCGCTATGAAAAATCAGGGGTTTTACATGGTCTAACAAGAGTGAGAGGTTTTACCCAAGATGACGCCCACATCTGGTGTACTCCTGATCAATTGGGAAAAGAGTTAGAAAAACTAGTGAGACAGGCCTTAAAAATTTTTAGAGATTTTGGCTTTGAAGAATTAAAATTTTATCTTTCTACTAGACCAGAAAAATATGCCGGAACTGAAAAGGGCTGGAAAAAAGCCACTAATGCCCTAAAGTATGTCTTAAAAAAACTGAAAATAAAATACCAAATTGACCCTGGAGGAGGAGTTTTTTATGGACCGAAAATTGATGTCAAAGTCAAAGACAGCCTGGGTAGAGAATGGCAATGTACCACTATTCAAGTTGATTTTAATTTACCAGAAAGGTTTGATGTCACCTTTATCAATAAAAAAGGAAAAAAAGAAAGACCTTATATGATTCATCGTGCCCTTTTGGGTTCTTTGGAAAGATTTGTTGGTCTTTTGCTTGAACACTATGGGGGAGCTCTTCCTTTTTGGTTAGCCCCAGAACAAATCTGGATCATTCCGGTAGGCTCAAGACACAAAAAATATGCCAATGAAGTGATTAACGAGCTAATAAATTGTGATTTCCGGATTAAATTAAAGGATGAAAAGGAAACTGTCTCAAAAAAAATCAGAGAAGGAGAAATTGAAAAGATTCCTTATATGTTAGTGGTCGGTGACAAAGAAATGAAATCAAAATCGGTGAGGGTAAGAGAAAGAGGAAAAGGAGACATAGGTGAAATG
>CALHEE010000030.1 GCA_938023415.1 Minisyncoccota bacterium
AACTGTGAAAAAATTTTTCTTTTCAACAAATTTTCCCTTAATTTCTGGCTCAAACTTGATATTTTTCTTTGCGTATTCTTTCTCAACCCCAGCTGGTAAAAAAATGGGAATTTTAGCTGATTGAGAAATTTTTTCCGGAACTAATCTGTAGCCTTCAATGAAAGCAGGTTTTTCTATTTTTCGCTTTTGGAAAAGATAAATTCCGGCCAGGAACAAGACAAATATTAAAAGAAAAATGAAGAATTTTTTAAATTTTTTAAATCTCAAAGTAATCATTTTTTGATGAATTTTTTGTTCGAATCCATCGATCCTTTTCTCAGTTTTGAAATATTTTATCACAAACAAATTAATAATGCTAATCTCGTCTCCTCAAAATCAAACAATTCTGGCCACTAAGTTAAAGGCAAAAAACCATTGATGAGTTTCACAAAGTTTTAATTGTCTTTCGAAAACTCTGGGGTAAATCAAGGACTGCAAGGGTACACCATTTCTTTTTAAAATATTCAATTGTTCTCTCAAAAAATTCTTTGGTTTTTTCTTTTAAAAAATTCAAACTTTTCATTGAATAGAATCTATTTCAAATATTTTGCTTTGTTGAAATTATGCTCTTGTAAAGTTTTACTGAAAATTGTTTTTCCATCAGGGGTTGTCAAATAATACCAATAATCGCTTTCTTTGGGATACAAGGCTGCTAAAATACTTTCAAGACCTGGATTGCAAATTGGAGCTGGGGGAAGGCCTAAGTATTTGTAGGTATTATAGGGAGAGTCAATTTTTGTTTCCTCAATTGAAATTTTCGTAGTTTTTTTGCCGGTAATGTAAGTAATTGTAGCATCAACTTGTAAAGGAATTCTATGTTGCAATCTTTTCCATAAAATTCCTGCGACTATTTCTTTGTCTTCTTTTGTTTTTACTTCTTTTTCTAACAAAGAAGCCATGATCAATATTTCAAAAACTGTTTTCCCTTGTTTTTCAATTTCATTCTTAAGGGGAGCAATTTTTTTCTCAAAATTCTCTTTCATTATCCTCACCACCTCCTCCCCAGTGACATCCAGAGGGAAATAATAAGTGTCAGGAAACAAAAATCCTTCTAAATTTTCTCCTGGTAATTTTAGCTTCAATTTTTCTTCAATATCTCTCACGGTAAAACCTTCAGGAATCGTCACTTTCATTATGGCAATTTCTCCAGCCACCATTTTTTTGGCAATCTCTGCCACATTCATCGACAAATTAAAAAAATATTTTCCTGCCTGAAGCTTTTTTTGATCACCCTTTCCCAACACATAAATCAAAAAGAAAAGCTTATTTTTAATTAAACCTTCTCTTTCTAAGTTTTCCGCAATTTGAAAGAGACTTTCTCCCCTTTTCACTAAGAATACTTTGTTTTCTTTTTCAGAAAAACTTTTTGGCAAAAAAATCCCCTGCCAGATAAAAAGGGAAATGAAGAAAAAACAGAGAATGAAAAGAAAAAAAATTTTAAGAAATCTCATTAACATCTCTTTCAATTAAAGGTACAAAGACAAAACCTGGATATTCAAATTCTTCAAATTCTGATTTTGTTTTTTTGATGAAAAGCCAGATTGAGGAACCAATGGGCGTAACAATTTTACCGCCAATTTTCAGTTGATTTTTCCAGCTCTCATAGCACCTTTTTGCGGAAGCTGAAACCAAAATTTTATCGAAGGGGGCTTCTTTTTCATAACCTTTCGTGCCATCAGCACAAATAAATTCTACGATTCCTTTTTCGATAAAATTATATTTTTTTACATTTTCTTTTCCAAAATTCACTAACTCAGGAACAATTTCGATGGCAATTACCTTTCCTTTTTTGTTTTTACCACCATCACTGACAATTTCTGCCAAAAGGGCACTCGTCCATCCAGAGCCTGCGCCAATATCTAAAATCTTTTCTCCACTTTGAGGATCAAGCTTTTCCAACATGAAGGCAACGACCAAAGGTTGGGAAATTGTTTGGCCAAAACCTATGGGCAAAGCTTCATTCAACTCCGCCAGATCTCTTATTTCTTTTGGTAAAAAATCCACTCTTTTTATTTTTTCAAATGCCTTAATGATGCGAGGGCTTTTTAACCAGCCCTCCAAAATTAAAGAATCTATTAAGTTCATTTTCGATTCATTTAATCTTCACCACCACTTTATACCAATCGGGATAGCAAGAAATTCCTTGAAAAACTATCCCTCCTAAAAATCCGAAGGAAAACTGAGAAAAAAAGGGTGGTGACCAAAAAAGAAAAACATTCAACAGTCCTAGGGCAATCAACCAATGATGAAGATGAACTCGCCAATTTTTAATTTCAAAAATAAGAGATTTAATTTTCCCTGGTTGACCAGCCTCTTTCCCAGCCAAAAATTTCGTCAAAAAATAACCACACAAAGCGCCAAAAAAAGCCTGAAGAGAAAGAAAGGCCAAAGAAATTCCTAAAAAAATCTTTGGTTTGGTTAATTTCATAACGGCGGGTGCAGGACTCGAACCTGCAAGCCCTTAAAAAGGGCACCGGTTTTCAAGACCGGCCGAATAGCCAATTCTCGCAACCCGCCTTTTATTATATAGTAGCTTAGTTTCAATTTCTTTTCAAATAAAAGAGAGTAGGAAAAAATTCCCTACTCTCTTCCCAAAGAACATAATGAACCAAATTAATCGTTGAAAGATTCTTCTGGATCATGGATCTCTTCTCCTGCCAGATGGGCCATATCTGCGATTATTTTAGGAATAGCTTCCATTGCCTGTTCACCAGTAATCCCAAGCTTCGCTAAAAGAAATTTGTTATCTCGGATCAATTCTTCTAAAAATTTCACATTACCATTATAAAGTAATGCTAACAAGAGGGCATACCCTGTATGTACGGCAGGAGGATCGTCATTCCCCGTTATTTCTCTTTCCTCGAAATTCCACCCTCCCTTTTTTTCCCGAGCTTTCATTTCTCTCACCTCCAAAATTTTATAAAACAAAACTATCAATTTTTGTCAAGAATAAAATTAAAAAGCGGGGACGCCAGGATTTGAACCCAGAACGAGGCTTTTGGAGAGCCCCAGTTTACCAATTAGCCTACGTCCCCTTTCTAAATATCATTTTGTGACAAAATTTTAAATTTTGCAAGAGAAAAATAGTCATTATCTCAATCAAAAAGGTAAAAAGAAGAGATTTTTCTTTTTATGAAGATTGAACCAAAAAAGACTTGACAAGAATTTTTGAATTTGCTATATAGAAAACGAGCTCCTTCATTCATTTACCCTCCTTTCTGGGACGGCCTGGAAGGACCGCTTTCCACCTCCTTTTTTTACTCTTTTCCTTCCAGGCCGTTTTTTTATTTTTCAATTCTT
>CALHEE010000031.1 GCA_938023415.1 Minisyncoccota bacterium
TATTTTCATTTGGCCAGGTGAAATTTTAAAGCCAGTTAAATAAAATGAAAAAGTTATTTTTTTTAATCTTTACCTTCTCTTTTCTCCCTTGCTTGATTTTCGCCCAGACTTTTCCTTTAGAAGTTACTTATCCTCGATTCGGTCCCATTGTTTTGCCTTCTTTTACTGAACCTGATGAGTTTTTGCCAAGATACATTGATTATATCTATCAAGTTTCTACCATCGCCTTTTCTATTTTGGCTTTATTTTCTTTAATTTTAGGGGGGATTTTGTATTTTTCTTCTTTTGGCAATGTAAGTAAACAAATAGAGGCTCGAGAAAGAATTTTGAGTGCCTTTTTGGGAATTTTAATTCTTGCTTCTTCTTTTTTGCTTTTAAGGTCTTTACACCGAAGATTCACAAGAATTGAACTTGCCCAACTTCACATCCCTTTTGATGAAATCGAAGAAGGAGTATGGCTTTGTAACGAAGAAATGAGAGTAAAAGATCCTTATCTTTCAGAGGAAGTAAAAAGGGATGTTTACTTTTCTTTTGAGCAATATCTTTATTTAAAAGAACTTTTAAGCGAAGATTGGAAAGAACAAGAACTAGAACCTAAAATTGAAAAAGTGGTGGCAAGTTTGATTAAAACAATTAGAGAGAAATGTCTTCATTTTACAGTAAGCGGTGAAATTCCAGCAGATTTCCGCTATCCAAGCTGGCTTTACATTGTAGGAAATTTTGGAGCTATCTTGCACACTTTCCCCAATTTTAAAGGATATTGTGGTTTACCTTATCTCGTCAGTGGAAAAATCGATTTTAAAAGTACTTATCAGTCAGCTAACCAAGCTTACAGAAACTTTGTTTTAGGAGGACAGCTTCAGACATCAGATCCAAATCTTGTTGCTCCATCTTTTGCCTTTGAGGTAGCTAATCTAACTCTTCCAAAATCTACCATCACTCTCTTTAGTGATTTTAGATTAAACTATGCTGACCATCTCTTAAATGGCCAACCTTCTGGTCCCTATCCTCAAGAAAACGAAACGACCACGATTACTTTTTATACCTTTAGAAATTTTCACGAGGATCTTCCCTCACAATATCAGCAAACTACCAGCACCTGTCCCAGACTTTCTGATCCTTTTGAACAAAGCTGTTTAATTGAAATAAACTTAAACATTAAAGATTACTTTGGGCAAAACCCCGTCCAATCTCACCAATACTCCCTCGGCACCACTACCTTTCAGGCAAGGACCATCTCAATTAGGGAAAAATGGGAAAGTATTGATTTAGATAGCTGTTATTCTTTTCAAATAAAAGTTCCTCAAGAAAAAGAAGGAAATTCTTGGGTAGTAATCCTTTATCCACCATTTCAAACTGTCCCCACTACGACAGAAGAGGTCTTAACAAAACCATTTTTTTGGTGTGATATCTTTGGAGAATCAGACCGCAATCTTGAAAACAACTACACGAGTTATTTTTGCGAAGATAAAATAAGACAAAAAAGATATCCTTGTGTCGGACCTGTTTCTTTTTTACCAGGAAAGATTTTAAGGATAGAAGAAAAACGATACTAAAGCAATTTAGGAAATTTGACAAATGTTTTTCCCAAAGAATAAAATTAAATTAAGGAAATGAAAAAACCAAAAATTAAAAAGGGATTTTTTATTTTAATTTTCTTTTCCCTTTTCTTTCCTTTTTTTGTAAAAGCTCAGGGTCCTCTTTCCTTTTTCCAATATCTCTTATCAGGTGTTTTTAAAATTTACGAAGCTGGTGTTTTATTCATCCTTTTTCTCAAACTGGCTATCTTAATAGCTTCTTCTATTTCTGGATTTTTGGCCCTCGGGCTAAGTATAGTTTTACAACCTGGATTAATGGGGAATTGGAGTTATACTCGAAATCCTTTTGTCGATGCTGGTTTGGAAATTACCCAAGGTTTCATTAGTATTGGATTGGTCTTAGCTTTAGTTTGGATTGCTTTTGCCACCATTTTAAGACTTGAAGGTTACGATACCAAAAGATTGTTAGTAAGATTAGCAATCGCTGGTCTTTTAGTCAATTTTTCAAGGGTAATTTGCGGTTTAATCGTTGATGCCAGTAATATTTTTATGTATTATTTCTCTGATAAAATTGCCGGGGTGGGGATATTGACAAATAATTTGGTTTTAGTGGGAAGACAACTTCTTGAAGCTTTAGCAGCTATTGTCAATCCTTTAGCCTGGCCAAGAATAATTGCTGAATCGATAATTTTAATTTCTGTTCAATTCTATTTGATTACTCTCTTGCTAGCTTTCTTTTTATTGTTCTTATTCCGTTATGCGGCAATTTGGATAGCGGTAATTTTAGCTCCAATTGCCTTTGTTTGTTGGATCTTGCCAGCCACTAGAAAATACTGGGAAGAGTGGTGGAAAAATTTTATTGGTTGGTGCTTAGCTGGGCCAATTACTGCCTTCTTCCTTTATTTGGCAGCAAGAGCTGGAGAAGTGATTGCTCATGGAGGGGGGCAATCTTTAGGTCAACAGTTAGCCCAAGTTTTTTCTGGGTGGCGGAATATTGCGCCAATCATTCCTCATTTTTTTACGATCGGCCTCTTACAAATGGGAATTGTTTATGGAGTAAGAGGAGCAGGCTGGGGTGGAGAAATGGCCCTTGCTTTCGCTAAAAGAGGAACAGGTTGGGTAAGAGGAAAAATGGCAGGCTGGGGAATGACGCCTGGAGGAATGTGGCGAAGGGCTTTAGGAATGCCTTTGGGTACAACTTTAGAACCAGTATTAGGAAAAGAGAGGGTGGAAAGATGGAGAAAGAGACTTGAAGAAAGAGCAATGAAAGAAGCTGTGTTACCAAGACCTGGTGAGGGAGTGCCTGGGATGAAAGGAGTGCTTATTCGAACGGTAAGTTGGCCAATTTGGGCTGTGCGTCAAAAGGTAGGTGAAACTTTTGGGCCTGGTCAGATTGAAGCTGAAAGAAGAGAACTTGAAGTAATAGAAAAAGAAACCTTAGGAAAAAAGGTGGAAGAACAATTAGCCCTTTTCCGAAAAGCAAAAACTCCGATTGAAAAATTAGCAAGATTAAGAGCGATAATTAGAGATCGAAATATTGAAACCGCCATGGATGCATTAAGGTTTGGTGCCTCTGCTATTCAGCAGGCAGAAATAGAAGCTTTATATGAAACGGCAGAAAGATTAGGAAGAGTAGATGTAATTAGAGCTGCCTTTCCTCAAATGGCAAGAAGACATTTGCCTCCAGGCACAGTTGGTCAGGCACCTCCTGGAATTACTCAAGCTCAATATGAAACACAACATATTTTCAGACAAATTAGGCCGGACCATTATTCAAGCATGACCAGGGGTGTTTTGCAAGATAAAGAATTTGTAGAATCTCTGATAAGAATTGGCAGTCCTGTTCACCTCCATGCTTTCCTCGATAGATTCTACGATGAAGGTGCAGAGGCTTTTGAAGAAAAACTAAAGACGCTCGCCCAAACTGCTGGAATGACCCCAAGGCAATTCCTCCAAAGTGTCAACCCAAGATTGTATCATTATATCACCAGAGGAGGAGCGAGAGGGTTAATTTATATTTAAAAACAGTTCTTTAAAGAAAAAGGTGCCATTCTCTCTGGCACCCTTAAAGGCTCTATTGGATGGTAAACTCTTTGCTTACTGATGAGAGGCTGGTGGTCAGATCGTATATTGAGATTTGGTAGTCGTTTCCTGGAGGAATTTCAGCTGGAATGAGCCAGGAAAAACCACCACTAGCTGTTGGAGCTCCCAAAGAGATATCCTTAACTAATACTCCCTTTTTTAAAAGTCCAATTCTCAGCCTTTCTCCGATTACTCCAGAGCCACTCCAGCGAATTTCTAAGGTGCTTCCTTTATTGAAGGTTTCACCACCTTTAGGAAAAAGAAGAGCAAGAGAAAGAGGTTCTTGAAGTTTTTGCTGAAGTTTTTCGTTTTCTTCAATTAAAGCTTGAAGTTCGTTTCTAATTTCAGCTTCTAAACGCCTGATTGAAGCTTGGAGCTTCAACTTCTTATTCAATAGGGTGTGAATTTGTAATTGTTGAGCTAAGTCGGTAAGATCTTCTGGAAAAATAGTGGGAAAGCCTCTCTTTAGATCTTGAATTTTAGCTAAGAATGAAAGGAGTTTCCGCCTTTTTCTCTCTAACTTTTCTATCTCCCTCCTTATTTCCCACTCTTTCAATTTTCACCTCCTTTCAAGAGCTATCTAAATTTAATCATAAATTAGAAATTTTGTCAAGGTCAATTAACTTTTTTCTCTTTTATGGCAGAAGAATATACAAAAAAAGAACTCTGGAAATTGTATAAAAAACTTCCTGAAGAATTAAAAAAGGCGATTTTTTCTGAAGAAACGGTGGAAGATTTGGACAAAATTGCTCAAAGATATCAGCTTAAAGAAGAAAAGGTAGAAAAAATAGCAGAAAGAATAACTCATGTCTTTTTAGGACTTTTACCCCCAGATGAATTGGAGGGGGTTTTGGTTAAGGAAGTAAATTTAGATTGGGAAACCGCGAGAAAAGTAGCAAGAGAAATTAATCGCTATATTTTTTTTCGGGTGAAAGCTAATTTGGAGAAGCTTTATGGAAAGGAATTAATTCCTATTTTTCAACCCAAAGAAAAAATTGGAGAAAAAGAAAAATTACCTCAAGATATCTATCGGGAACCTATCGAATAAATTTGAATTTTTCTAAAATTTTGTTAAAAATTAACTGATGAGATTTAATGTTCCCCAATTTATCGAATACGAAACGAAATTAATTGGGCCTTTGACCTTAAGACAAGCTCTCTTTATCATTATCCCAGGAGGGTTTTGTTTTCTTTTGTATCTTGCCTATGCGAAAACGAATTTTGCTCTTTTTTTCTTTCCTTCTTTAATTATCATGGGAGTTAGTTTAAGTATGGCTTTTTTAAAAGTGGCTGGTCAAAGCTTACCTGCTTTTCTGTTGAACCTTTTAAAATTTATCGTCAACCCGAAAACTTATGTTTGGCGTAAGCCAGCCCAACCAATCATGAGATTAGTTTTTAAAACAGAAAAAAAAGAAGAGAAAGAAGAGTCACCCTTAAAAATTCCAGAAGGTAGTCGATTGAAGAGAATTCGAATTCAAATTGAAACTAAAACAAAATAAAATTATGCCTTACAAATCCACCCAATTATTTTTAGAGATAGACAAAATTAAAGAAGGGATATTAGTTTTAAAAGATAAAAGCCTCCATGGGATTTTAATGGTCTCTTCAATAAACTTTGCTTTAAAATCAGAAGAAGAACAAAATGCGATTATTTTTCAGTTTCAAAATTTTCTCAATTCCCTCGATTTTCCCATTCAAATTGTTGTGCAATCAAGAAGATTAAACATTACTGGTTATTTAGATAAACTAAGAGAAATAGAAAAGTCCCAATCAAATGATCTTTTAAGAAGACAAACAGCTGATTATCGTCAATTTATTCAAAAGTTAGTTGAAAGCGGACAAATTCTAACGAAAAATTTTTTTGTTGTCGTTCCCTTTTTTCCAATGGAAATTCCGGGAGTAAAAAAAGGGGAGAGTTTAGAAAAAGAAAAATTTGAACGGGCAAAATTCCAACTTTGGCAAAGAATGGAATTTGTTGCTTTGGGATTAAAAAGATGCGGTTTAGAATGTGTTCCCTTAAGCACCCCAGAAGTGATTGAACTTTTATGGAGTCTATACCATCCAGAAGAAGCTGAGGTCGGATATTTCCCAGAAATTCCACCAGAATTTATTATCTAAAATATGAAATTACCATTTTTCAAAAAGAAAGAAGAAAAAATTGGAGAAATTGTTGGCGCTCCACCTATTGAATTAAAGGATATCTTAGCTCCCTCCTCTATTACCATCGCCCCAAATTATTTTCTTTTGGGAGGAAGGTTTGCGCGAACTTTTTTTATTTTTTCTTATCCTCGCTATTTAACCGCGGGTTGGCTTTCTCCGGTCATTAACTTTAATGCCCCAATGGATATTGCCATTCATATTCATCCTTTGGAAACAGGAATAGTTTTAAAACAATTAAGAAAAAAATTAACCGAGGTTCAAGCTGAAATTATGGAAAGGGAAGAAAAGGGATTAGTGAGAGAACCAGCCTTAGAAATGGCCTATCGCGATTTAGAAGAAATGAGAGATAAGTTAGTGAGTGCTCAAGAAAGAATGTTTCGCGTGGGTATTTATTTAACCATTTATGGTAATTCAGAAAAAGAATTGAAAGATATTGAAACTGATTTAAGATCGATTTTAGAATCGAAATTGGTCTATTTAAAACAAGCTCATTATTATCAGCAAATTGAAGGTTTTGTCTCCACTTTACCTTATGGGACAGATAAAGTGATGAATCATACTACCTTAAACACTGCTCCTCTTTCCACTACTTTTCCTTTTACCTCTTTTGATTTGAGCTCAAACGAAGGAATTTTATACGGCATAAATTTGCATAACAATTCTTTGATTCTTTTTGACCGCTTCAGTTTAGAAAATGCTAACTCAGTCGTCTTTGGTAAGGCTGGCGGGGGCAAAAGCTATATGGTGAAGTTAGAAATTTTACGATCTTTAATGTTGGGAACGGAAGTAATTGTCTTAGATCCAGAAAATGAATACAAAACTTTAGCTGGAGCAGTCGGGGGTTCATTTTTTAATATTTGTTTGGGATCCCCTCATCACATCAATCCTTTCGACTTACCTGTACCAAGAGAAGACGAAGATCCAGCGACCGTTTTAAGATCAAGTATTATTAATCTGGTGGGCCTAATGCGAATAATGCTGGGAGGATTAACTCCAGAAGAAGACGCCCTCATTGATCGAGCCCTAACTGAAACTTATGCAGCAAAAGACATCACTCCAGAATCAGATCCTAAAACCTGGCCAGAAAAAATTCCCTTAATGGAAGACTTTGAAGAAATTCTTTCTCGAATGGAAGGAACAGAATCTTTAGTGAGAAGGGTAAAGAGATTCACGAGAGGAACCTTTGCCCAATTGTTTAATCAGCCAACCAACATTAACATCAACAGACCATTTGTTGTTTTTGGAATCAGAGACATGGAGGAAGAATTAAAATCCATTGCCATGTTTATCATTATGAGATACATTTGGAACAAAGTTCGCTCGGAATTGAAAAAAAGAATTTTGGTCATCGATGAGGCCTGGTGGCTAATGCAAAGTGAAGATGGTGCTTCTTTTTTGTATGGAATTTGCAAAAGGGCGAGAAAATATTGGTTAGGAGTAACGACCATTACCCAAGATGTGAACGACTTTATGAGATCAGTTTACGGCCAACCTATTATCACCAACTCTTCCTTACAAATTATTATGAAACAGTCACCTGCAACCATCGATATCGTCCAACAAACTTTCAATCTAACCGAAGAAGAAAAATATATGCTCTTGGAGGCAGAAATTGGCGAGGGAATTTTCTTTGCCGGGAAAAAACATGTTTTTTTCAGGGCAGTCGCTTCCTATATTGAAGATCAATTAATCACCACCAGTCCAGAACAAGTGGCCCGAGCTAGAAAGATGAAGGAAATATTAAAATAAAGAAAAATCAAATCTTTAAATTTTTCCTTCCTTTGCCAACTTCTTTCAACTCAAGTTCTAAAAATTGCTCCTTCCTCCCTTGCCCTTTTAAACTCTTCTTCAAAAAATGGTCCAAAAGTAAAAGTTTTAAAAATTTCTTTATTTAAAAAGCTAAAAGCTAGCTTGCACTTAACTTTGGCTTTTTTAATTTGAGAGATTAATGAAGGAGTTTTATTTTCGAGATGGAAAATCTCTTTCTCAAAGATTGAAGCAAATTTGAATTTAAGATGAAAAATTCTTGCGGTTAAAAAAGGTGGACATTTAACCACCTTTTTGTGAAAAAATAAAAGAAACTCCTCAAATCAGAAAAGTAATTAATTTTCTAATTAAGGATAGGGCCTGATAATTACTTGTCTTTTTGGTTCTTGTCCGGTACTTTCAGTAGTGACATCTGATCTGGTGGCCAGTTCTAAATGAATGATCCTTCTTTCGTAAGCAGGCATAGGCGGAAGAACTTTCTCTTTTTTCGTTAAAGCAACTTCATCAGCTAGTCTTTGGGCTAAATCTTTTAGGTATTTAATCTTTTTCTCTTTGTAATCATTAATGTCTAAGTCAATGTAAAAATTTTCTTTAAATTTTCTTTTTAAAATTGCCTTCAAAAGATGCTGAATTTCAAAAAGAGTCTCTCCTCCTTCTCCAATAATCATTTGAGGATCTTTTACTTTCAGGTCCACAGGTAAGGTTAAGTCTTGCCAAGGCTGAATTTCTATTTGAACTTCAAAGCCCATTTTGGCGAAAAACTCAGCGATCACTTTTTTTATTTCTTCTAAATTTTCTTTGATCATGTTTTAAATACCATTCTTTGTTGAATTAAAGAATAAAGAGAAGTGACTGTCCAATAGAGAGCAATGGCAGAAGGAATTTGAATTAAAATCAAAAAGGAAAGGGAAATAAAAAAATAGGTCATTGTCTTTTGAAAAAATTCCTTTGGCTCTTTTTTCATTTTCGGCTGAAGCATTTGAGTTTGAAAAAAAGTAATTAAGATGGCCAAGATGACTAAAGGAAGAGCTGGCCAATAGTAAAAAACCTTTCCCCCGCTAATTACTCTGAATGGCTTGGAAAGATCGAAAATTCCTAAAAAAGAAGTAGAAAAGTTGATAGGTTTTGGTAAGAAAGGATAAATAAGTCCCATTTTTTCCTCACTCAGACCATTTCCGAAATTTTTTAACACCAAAAAAAGGGCAATCAGAATCGGAAGTTGAATGAGAGTAAAAAAGAAGGGGCCAAAAGGGTTAATTTTTTCTCCCTGAAATAATTTCAGAGTTTCTTTTGCTTGTCTTTCTTTATCTTCTGAATATTTTTGTTGGATTTCTTTTAGTTTAGGTTGAATTTCTGCTATTTTCTTTTGGCTTTTTAAAGAAATAGTTACTAAAGGATGTAAAATAATCCGGATGAGTAAGGTTAAAAGAATAATAGCTATTCCAAAATCGTGTCCTGGTATCACTTGGACAAAAAAAATTAAGATGTTGAAGATTGGTTGATAAAAAAATTTTTGAAATATTTGGGCAATCATAACTTATATTTTCATTAAAAGATTCTCAATCGCTTTTTTCACCACAAAAAAATTCTCATTTTCAATGCCGGGAAGAGCAATAAAAATTCCGTCTATCTCCTTTTTTAATTCCTTTATTTTCCCTCTGGTAGCTTCGCTCATCCACCTTCTAATTTTATTTCGGACAACCGCCTTTTTTGAAACTTTTTGGGAAACGATAAAGCAGAAACGGCTTTTTTTTAAATCATTTTCGATAAACTTAAAGAGAATGAAATTTTCTCGATATACCCTACCTTTCTGGAAAACTCTTTCAATCTCCTTTTTCTTTTTGAGCCGATGACTTTTAGGAAGCATATTAAATTATACGGTCAGACGCCATCTACCTTTTTTTCTCCTTCTCGCTAACACCTTTCTTCCACCTTTAGTTTTTTGTCTTTTTAAAAAACCATGGGTTCTTTTTCTTTTCTTTTTTTTCGGACGGTAAGTAATTGACATATTTTTTATTTTACCCACTTTTTTTCTTAATGTCAATTCACAATTTTTACCCAAGATATTAACAAAAAGTCATTTTTTTACGGCCTTTCCTTTTGGCTTGACAAAGGATATAATAAAATATGACCCAAGAAGAACTCTGGCAGGCGGTTTTAGCACAAATTCAACTAACCATTTCTCCCGCTAATTTTGCTACCTGGTTTAAGGACACAACCATTAGCTCGATTAAAGACGGAGTCGCTTTTATTTCTGTGCCCAATTCTTTTGCCAAAGAGTGGCTCGAACAAAAATATCACAAGACGATTTTTAAAATTCTTCATGAGTTAAACGAAGAAATTAGAGATGTCAAATACGAACTAAGTAAACCTTTAACCCAGACGATCAGGAAAAGTTTTATTTCCTTCAAGGAAAGCTCAGGCCAACTAGAGTTTTCTGAATTCGAAGTAGACAAAGAAACAAACTTGAACCCAAAGTATACTTTTTCTAATTTTGTCGTCGGGCCCTGTAATGAATTAGCCCAGGCAGCTGCTTTAGCAGTAGCTGAAAATCCAGGAAAAGTTTACAATCCCCTTTTCATTTACGGAGGGGTAGGTTTGGGAAAAACCCATCTTCTTCAGGCAATCGGTAATGAAATAATAAAAAATTCAAAAACAAAAAGGGTAAGGTATGTCCAGGCAGAAAAATTTGTTTCTGCAGTTATTTCTGCTATCCGCAATCATCAGATTGAAAAATTGAAGTCTCTTTATCAGGTAGTTGATGTTTTAATTATTGATGATATTCAGTTTTTAGCTGGAAAAGAAAAAACTCAAGAAGAATTTTTTTACATTTTTAATTCACTTTATGAAAGAAACAAACAAATTGTTATTTCTTCAGATCGTTCACCCAGGGCTATTCCTGCTTTAACAGAAAGATTGCGCTCCCGTTTTGAGGGAGGAATGATTGCTGACATTACCTTCCCCGATTTTGAAACGAGAATGGCCATTTTAAAAGCAAAATGCCAAGAGAGAAAGGTAGAGTTTTCAGAAGAAATTTTAAATTACATTGCTTCCACTATCCAAAAAAATATTAGGAAACTTGAGGGAGCTTTAAATATTTTAATCGCCTATCGCAATCTTCAGGGCTTTCCTCCAGACTTAAAAATTGCCAAGACCCTCCTAAAAGATTTAACCTCTTCTACTTCGAAGGCAATTACCGCTAAAGAAATTATTAAAGCGGTAGCTGAATTTTATGATCTAAAAGAAAAGGATCTGCTTTCTAACTCACGAAAAAAAGAAGTAGTGAAACCTAGGCAGGTAGCAATGTTTTTGCTTAGAGAAGAGTTAAAAAGCTCTTTTCCTTTTATTGGCAGAAAATTCGGCGGAAAAGACCACACTACAGCTATCTATGCTTATGAGAAGATATTAAAAGAAATCGAAAAATCAGAAAATTTGCGCGAGGAAATCGCTTTAATAAAACAGAGGTTAACCAGTGGAGAAATATAGAAAAAACAAAAAAGAAAAAAATACAGGAAAAATTCATCAAAAATCCCATTTTTCTTCCCCAATTTTTACCCAAAAAAATTAATTGAGAAAACAAGTTTTCCTCTAAATCAACTACAAAAACATGAAATTAACTATTTTAAAAGAAGTGTTAAAAGAAGGTGCAGAAATTGCTGGGAAAATTACTGTAAAAACTTTTACTTTACCTATTCTCCAGACCATTTTTTTAAATGCCGAAAAAAACTTTTTAAATATTTCAGCTACTAACCTTGAAACAGGCGTTATTTGGTGGGGCCTAGCAAAAGTTGAAAAAGAGGGAAAAATTTGTTTGCCAACAAAAATATTTTCTCAGCTGGTAAATTCCTTTCCTCAAAAATCAATTTCTCTTTGGCAAAAAGATTTTACTCTTTTTATAGAAGGTGAAGGTTTTAAAACCCAAATTTTAGGGACAAACCCTGAAGATTTTCCAATTTTCCCTCAAATTCCCCAAAAAAATCCTATTATCGTTGACAGTAGCTCTTTTTGTCAGGCTTTGTTTCAGGTAATGAAAATCCCATCTCCCTCTTCCACTCGGCCAGAAATTTCTGGTATTTTTCTTAATTTTCAAGGTAATGTGATAAAGGTGGTTGCTACTGATAGCTTTAGGTTGGCGGAAAAAAGAATTTTTTTAAAAACTTCTTTGCCAGAAAGTTATTCTTTGATTATCCCCCAATCTGCAGTTAGAGAATTAATCAGTATATTTGGTAATGAGACAAAAGAGTTAAGAATTTATCTTTCCCCCCACCAAGTCTGGTTTGAATCTTTAATGTCAGAAATTTCTCATCCTAAAATTCACTACACCTCAAGATTGATTGAGGGTGAATATCCAAATTACGAAGAAATTATTCCCAAAAAGTTCAATACTGTCGTTTTTCTCTCTAAAGAAGAATTTTTAGCAAAGATAAAAACAGCCAGTCTTTTTAGCGGAAAAAGTAATGAAATAAAAATGGAAATTGATCCCAAAGAAGAAACGGTCTTTATTTTTAGCGAAAGTCCGGGTGTGGGAAATTACCAAGGTTCCTTAAAAGGAAAGGTTAAAGGACAAGAATTAAAAATTTCATTCAATCACCGATTTTTGACCGATGGAATTAACGAAATAAAAACTCCGGAAATAAGCTTTGAATTTACCAACGAAGAAGGACCAGCAGTTTTGAGACCGGTGGATAGCGAGGATTATTTTTATGTCGTAATGCCAATTAAGACAAGTTAAGCGTATTATCGTTTTGGAAACTGCTCTCGGGGATATTTAGGTAAAACCTTCTCTAAAAAATCGTGAAAAATTGGAGCTGCCACCATTATTCCTGCTCTTTTTTTTATTGGAGCGTTGTTATTATTTCCCACCCATACCCCAACCACAATCGAAGGCGTGTAACCTATTGTCCAGGCATCCCGATAATCTTGGGTTGTTCCAGTTTTGGCTGCGACCTGATATCCTTCAAAAAAAAGTGGTGATCTTGGTCCAAACATTGGTGTTCTCGCTTCATTGTCAGAAAGAATGTCGTTAATCAATCGGGCGACATTTTTTTCCAAAACTCTTATTCCAGAGGGTTTATTTTCTTCAATAACATTTCCTTTTGAATCTTCAATTCTCAAGATGAAAAAATAAGGATACCTTATTCCGTCAGCAGCGAAGACACCATAAGCTGAAGTTATTTCAATCAATTTTACCTCCCATCCCCCCAAAACAATTGATGGGCCAAAAGGAGGTTTCAAAGTAGTAATTCCTAAAGCCTGGGCTGTTTTCACGCTATCTTCTAATCCTGCCAGATGAAGCAAGACCTTAACCGAAGGGACATTTAATGATTGAGCTAAAGCTTCTCTTAAAGTTACCGGGCCCCGGAATTTCCCATCGTAATTTTGGGGGATATATTCTTTTCCTCCCCAAACGCCAAAATTGGTCGGTTCATCTATTACTATTGTTTTATCGTCATAACCTTTTTGAAAGGCAGTAGCGTAAACGAATGGTTTGAAAGCTGATCCTGGTTGACGCCCTAAATATCCTTTTACCCCAGTGACTACATTGAATTTTGGATCAAAAAGACAATCGAAACCACTTTTGCATCCCTCAGGATAAGGTTGGGCATTATAATCTCCTACTCCGACAGTTAAAGCTAAAACCTCCCCTGTTTGGGGAGAAATCGCAACTAAAGCAGCATTGTGAGCATTGACTAACTTATTCCTTTCAATTCCCTTCCTTACTACTTCTTCGGCGATTTTTTGAAGCTCCCAGTCTAAGGTGGTGTAAACTCTTAGTCCCCCTCTTTCTAAGAATTCACGGCCATATTTTTTTTCTAATTCTTCTAGGACCACTAAGGTAAAATAAGGTGCTTTCAACTCAACCTTTTTTTCGGCAAATTTTATTTCTTCTTTTTTTCCTTCTTCTGCTTTCTCTGAGGTTATATAACCTTTTTTTGCCATTCTATCTAAAATGTAGTCTTTTCTCGCAAAAAGCTCTTTTCTTCCCTCTTCATTATATGGAGAAAGACGATAAGGAGCCTTAATTAAGGCAGCCAAAGTTGCTGCTTCTCCTAAGGAGATTTGGGAAACTGGTTTTTTAAAATATACTTGGCTAGCTTCTTCTACTCCATAAGCATTTTGGCCTAAAGGAATTTGATTTAAGTACCATTCTAAAATTTGATCTTTCGAATAGCGACGATTAAGCTCTATCGCTAAAATGACCTCCCGAATTTTTCTTTCTGCAGTTTTTTCAGAAGACAAAAAGGTTGATCTTACCAATTGCTGGGGAATGGTTGAACCTCCATAAACTGGTTTTCCAATTTTTAAATCTTCTAAAATTGCTCTAATTACTCCTTTTAAATCTACCCCAAAATGAGAATAAAAATTAGCATCCTCAGCAACAATTACTGCCCATTTTAAATAATCAGGAATTTCCTTTAGGGAAACCCAGGTTCTTTTTTCTTCTCCATAAACTTCATACAAAATCACTTTTCCTGTCCGGTCGTAAATTTTCGTAGACTGAGCTAAGTGTCTTTCGGTAAATATTTCTGGCCGGGGAAAATCTTTGATGTAATAAAGAAATAGAAAAATTGCCCCAAAAAAGAAAAAGAGGAAAAATCCAGCAATTACTTTAAATACCAGAAAGATTTTATTTACCTTCCTCATTGGCTTAGTTTTATGATAATATTTTAAATATGAAAGTCAAAACCGATCCTCAAAAGATTGAAGAGATTTTAAGTAGGGGAGTAGAGAAGATTATTGAGAAAGAAAGCTTACTTAAAAAATTAAAATCTGGCCAAAGATTAAAGATAAAATTAGGCATTGATCCTACCGCTCCTGATCTTCATTTAGGGAATGCGGTTGTTTTATGGAAATTAAAAGAATTTCAAGATCTAGGCCATAAAATTATCTTGATTATTGGCGATTTTACTGCCCGGATTGGTGATCCTTCTGGGAGATTATCTTTGAGAAAGGCTTTGAGTGAAAAAGAGATTAGAGAAAATCTAAAAGCTTATCGTTTTCAGATCGGAAAAATTTTAGATCTCAAAAAGACAAAAATTGTTTTTAACAGCCGTCATTTATCTCGTCTTGACCTTTCTAAGCTTTATCGGATTTTCTATTTTTTCACCGTAAATCAGCTCTTAGAAAGAGAAATGTTTCAACAAAGAATGAAATCAGGAAAACCAATTTTTTTACACGAATTTTTCTACCCCATTTTACAAGCTTACGATTCGGTTGTGGTAAAAGCGGATGTAGAAGTGGGCGGAAGCGATCAACTTTTTAATATGCTAATGGGAAGAGAACTTCAAGTTTTTTTTCACCAACCACCTCAAGAAATTATCACCATGAAAATTCTCGTAGGTACCGATGGTAAGCAAAAGATGAGTAAAAGTTTTAATAACTACATTGGAATAAACGATCCACCTGGGGAGCAATTTGGAAAGCTAATGTCAATTAAAGACGAAGCCATTCCCCAATATCTTGAATTGTGTACCCGTTTACCGATAGAAGAAATTAAAAAAGATACTCAACTTCTTGAAAGCAGGCAGATCAACCCTCGCGACCTGAAGAAAAAATTGGCCAGAGAAGTAGTCTCTTTGTATTACGGAAAAAAGATAGCTCTCAATGCCGAAAAAGAATTCGAGAGGGTTTTCCGAGAAAAAAAACCTCCCTTAAAGATGCCAGAAATTAAACTCAAAGAAAAATATTTAAATATTTTAGAGTTATTGGTAAAAACAAAGATGGTTAATTCTAAAAGCGAGGCAAAAAGATTAATTTCTCAAAAAGCAGTTGAAATTGATGGACAAACAAAAGAAAATTGGGCAGAGGTAATTGAAATCAAAAAAAAGATGGTCGTCAAGGTAGGGAAAAGAAAGTTTGCAAAAATAAACCCCACCTTTAAATGAGAAGTGGGGTTTATTTTCAATCTTGGTAAATGAGAACTATTCAAGCTCTTCTTCCTCTATGTAATCTGTCTCATCCATTTCTTCAGATTCGTCTATCTCATCGGTGTAATCTTCAGTTTCTTCTTCAATTTCTTCTTCGTCAAAATAAACCATGATTTATTGAAAGGTCATAATTTATTTTTCCGACCTTTCTTGGCCCAAAGGATAATTAAAAAATTTGGGCAAGATTACTATCGCTAATTATAAGAAGGCAAAAAAACTTGTCAAGAGTGAAATTTTTTATTCCTTGAGGTTGGAATAAATTTCCTGAACAGTGTCGCTTTCATCTAAAGCATCAAAAAGCTTCAAACAAGCTTCTTTTTCTTTTTCGCTCACCTGGACCGTCTCTTTTGGTTTCCAATCTAAACCAGCCGATTCAATTATTACTCCCTTTTCTTCTAGTTTTCTTTTTACCTTCTCTAACTCCTCTACTTTAGTATAAATGTCTAAGTTATCATTATACCAATAAAAATCTTCTGCCCCTGCTTCGATTGCAGCCAATTCTAACTCTTCTTTATTTTTAAAGTTTTGAGCTTTCCAATTGACGGTAATACACCCTTTTCTTTCAAACATCCATCTAATTGCCCCTCCTTCAACCAATTTTCCCTGATGCTGATTTAAAATTTGTTTTATTTCTGTAAGGGCCCGATTTTTATTATCGGTAATCCCCTCGATAATTATCGCTACTCCACCCGGACCATAAGCTTCGTAAATAACTTCTTCTAGTTTTTCTTTCTCCCCCCCTCCAACAGCCTTTTTGATTGCATTTTCAATATTTTCTTTTGGGAAATTATAAGTTCTGGCAGTTTCCAGAGCAAACCTGAGCTTAGGATTAGTTTCAGGATTTGCTCCTCCCTCCCTTACTGCAACCAAAATTAAACGGGCAATTTTTGCGAAAATTTGGCTCCTTTTTTTGGCGTTGGCCTCTTTCGTTTTTCGGACTGTTTTAGCGTGGCTATGTCCTGCCATATTTTTCTTAGTTTATTGTAAATTTTTTTTATTTTTTTTCAAGCCCTTGACAAGCTTTTAACAATTTGCTAAACTAAAAATCTCCGGAACCAATGGAATTTCTTTTAGTTCGGAAAGCCTGGCAGGGCTGGGCTTTTCCTCGAAGAAATTCCAAAAAAAGATTTTCTCTTTTTTGGTTCCGGTTTTTTATTTATTCAGCAGTAACCCTTTCTACTTCCTCAAAAGTTGTCTCTCCTTTTAAAACCTTGAGATACCCATCTATATGCATTGGTACCATCCCTTTTTTTAGGGCCATTTCTTTTAAATCTACAATCGATGGGCTAGTAAGAATAAATCTTTCGAGATCGTCATCGACAGAAAAACTTTCAAAAATGCCAATTCGACCACGATAGCCAGTAAAATTACATTCTCGACACCCCTTTCCGACCAAGATTTTTGTTTCTGGCCCCAAAGTTGGAGCTTTAACTTGAGGGGGAAGGGTTTTAAAGAGAAGTTTCAATCTTTCTAATCTTTTGGCTGGAATGGGTTCCCATTGGCTACACTTTTGACAAATTCTTCGAACCAATCTCTGGGCGATGACTAAATTTAAGGCGGGGGCAATATTGGTAACACTTTCTCCTAAAGCCTGAAGCCTAGCAACCGTTCCAGCAGCATCGTTAGTATGGAGGGTGGTTAAAACTAAGTGGCCGGTCAAGGCTGCCTGAAGGGCAATTTTAGCGGTTTCAAAATCGCGAATTTCTCCCACTAAAATCACATCAGGGTCTTGTCTGACAATTGCTCTGAGAGCATTAGCGAAAGTGTAGCCTTTTGATTCATCAACTTGTGTTTGAGAAACTCCTGGTAAATGATATTCAATAGGATCTTCCACGGTAATGATTTTAATTTCAGGATTGACAAGCTTTTGTAAAAAGGCATAAAGGGTAGTAGTTTTTCCCGAACCAGTAGGCCCGGTACAGATGATCATTCCTGTCGGTTTTTTTAACTCCTCATAGAAAAGTTGAAGCATGTCCTCTCTCAAACCCAAAGCTTCCATACTCACTACCCATTTAGGATTTAAAATTCTCATGACAATTGTTTCTCCATATTCGGAAGGGAGAGTAGAGGTTCTGATTTCAATCGAATTGTTTTCAATTAAAAGAGAAAAACGACCATCTTGAGGACGATCAGTGACATTGATTTTTAATCCAGAGAGAACTTTAAGACGAGAAGTTAAAAGACGATAGGTTTCATGGCTTAAAAACAAAACATCGTGTAAAACCCCATCTATTCTCACTCTTAAAAGGACATTTTCTTTTTTTGGCTCAAAGTGAATATCGGAAACATCCAGATAAAAAGATCCTCCCATGATAATTTCTACTAAATCAGTGATATCGTAAAAAGAAAATCGTTCAATCTCCTCCTTTAAATCAGGGATGCACTTTATCTTCTCTTTCACTCGAAGAACCTTTTCGGGTGAGATTCTAATTTGGCCAACAATTTTTTCTCTCATTAAAAAGTTTAAATTTTTCTTCTTTTTTTCTAAAATAAAAAGAGATTCTTATTTTTGATTAGCCAATTTTCTTTCGTTTGTCAATGAAAAAAATTTTTCTTTCCAAAAGCGTTACTCAGACAAAAAAGATCGGAGAAAGGTTGGCAAAAAAAATGTCAAAAAAGGGGTTAAAAGAAGCCCTGGTTATTGGTTTAGAAGGAGACTTGGGAGGTGGGAAAACAACTTTTTTACAGGGGTTTGCTAGAGGTCTGGGAATTAAAGAAAAAATTTTGAGCCCCTCTTTTATTATAATGCGAAAGTTTAATCTTAAATCTAAAAATTTAAGCTTTAAACATTTCTATCATTTTGACTGCTATCGGATCGAAAAACCAAAAGAGGTTCTCGAACTTGGCTTTAGAGAAATCATTAAAGACCCTAAAAACATTGTAGTTATTGAGTGGTCAGATAAAATAAAAAAAATCCTACCAAAACCAACGATTAAAATAAAATTTAAATTTCTTGATCAAAACACCCGGGAATTGGTAGTTGAAGGAAAAATCAATTCATGAAAGAAAAAAAATTATTAATTTTTGATGCCAACTCAATCCTCCACCGTGCTTATCACGCCCTACCTTCTCTTTCTACTAAAAGGGGAGAATTTGTTAATGGGGTCTACGGATTTCTGTTAGTTTTTTTTAAAGTGATAAAAGAATTCCAACCAGATGCGCTTGTTGCCTGTTTTGATTTTCCCGCTAAAACATTTCGCCACAAAGAATTTAAAGATTATAAAGCCACCCGCCCCCCAACACCAAAAGAGTTAGCCTCCCAAATCCCTATTTTAAAGGAGGTTTTAAAGGCTTTCTTAGTAAAAATCATTGAGAAAGAAGGCTATGAAGCTGATGATCTCGTGGGAACGATTTGTCAACAACTTCCCAATCTAGAAAAGATCGTAATAAGCGGAGACAAAGATCTTTTACAATTGGTTAACCCACACACTAAAGTCTATCTTTTAAAAACAGGAATAAAAGAAAAAATTTTGTACGATGAGCAGATGGTGAAAGAAAAATATCAAGGCCTCACTCCACTTCAATTAGTGGACTTGAAGGCCTTAGTGGGAGATCCTTCAGATAATATTCCGGGAGTTTTCGGAATCGGAGAAAAGACAGCCATTAATTTGATAAAAAAATTTAACAATATTGAAGGTATTTATGAGAATTTAGAAAAATTAAGTTTAAAACTTAAAAAGTTATTACTTGACCAAAAAGAAAAAGCCTTTTTGAGCAAAAACTTAGCAAAAATTAATAAAAACGTACCTCTTAAGATCTCTTTTCAAGAAAACAGCTGGCCAAACTTTCAAGAGGAAAAGGTGGTTGAAATTTTCAAGAGATTAGGATTTAAAAGCTTGATTAAAAGATTGCCCGAGCTAAAAAAAGAGATTAAAATAAAACAAGGAAAGTTATTTTTTTAAAAGATTAAAGAAAGGCCTCAGTGAAATTTTATGGAAAAAGAAAAGATTACCCCAGAGGAAATTCGATCACTTCTTAAAATTCCAGGAAAAGTGAGAGGGCAAGTTTTTTCGACTGATTTAGAATATCTCAGAAAAAAGAAAGGAAAAGAAGGCGTAGAATTACTTAAAAAGAAGATGAAAGAATTGGGAAACCCAATAGATTATGAGAGGATAAAAATTTTTGAATGGTATCCAGTAGGTTTGAGGGCGGTTTCTTTATTAGTAATCAAAGAACTTTTTCAGTTAGGAGACAAAGAGATCTCAGAAATGGGAAATTTGGCACCAAAATTTTCTTTCATTATTAAGTTAATAATGAAACACTTTCTTTCCATTGAAAGAGTTTTTCAGGAATCTCCCAGCTATTGGGAAAAACATTACACAGTCGGGAAATTGGAGCCGGTAGAGCTTAATGAAAAAGAAAAATATCTCAAAGTTCATCTGAAAGATTTCAAAGTTCATCCCATTTTATGCACCTATTTGTTTGAGGACGGTTATTTTTTAAGAATTGCCCAATATGTTTTAAAAAGCCCAACGATATTATCCAAAGAGACAAAGTGTGTTTTTAAGGGAGACCCTTATCATGAATGTTTAATCAGCTGGCAATGAAAATATGCTCACACTAAAAGAGGAATTTCAAAAATTAAGTCTTGAGAAGATAAAAGGAGAGGTAATTGGTTTGGCCCTTGAAAATCATTTTAACTTTATTTTAGAAAAAGAAGGAATGGAAAGGGTAAAGGAAGTAGAAGAAAGGTTGAATGAGTTAGGTTATCCTCTAAGATATAAGGAAATAAAAAGTTTTCAATGGTATCCCAGGATTATCGATGAGGCAATCTATTTTGTAATTAAAAAGACTTTGGCCTGGAATGATGAGAAATTTCGAGAAAGTGGGAAATGGGGGGCGAAGGTTTCCTTTATCACAAAGATTATGATGCGATATTTCCTCTCGATCGAAGAGATCTTTGCCGAAATTAATAATTATTGGCGGAAATATTACACGATTGGGAATTTAGAGCCAAAGGAAATAAACTTAAAAGAAAAATATTTAGTCTTTGAATTAAAAAATTTTCCTATTCTCTTTCCTGAACATTGCAGGTATTGGGAAGGGTATTTTTGGCAGGTGGCCTCTTATGTTTTGCCGAAAGAAAAGCTTAAACTTACGGAAACTGAATGTACTTTTAAAGGGGGAAAGACTCATCAGTTTAAGGGCACCTGGTAATTATAAGAAAGAACAATGAAGAAAAACGATTCTCAAAAAATTATTATTGAACAACTTTCTCAGGACTTAGAAGATTTAGTAAATTATCTCAAAGACCTGTGGCAGTTTTTGCCCATACCTATCCTCTATGTAAATCCTCTTTTTGTCATTCTTGATGCGAACCCAGCTTTAGAAAATTTCTTTGGAGTGAGGGCAATAGAAATAATTGGAGAAAAAATTGAGGTTCTTTTAGGAGAAAAACCAATTACTCAAGAAATCTTAGAGACTCTTTCGAAAGAAAAAAAGATAGAAAACAAAGAAATAGAAGTTTTTACCAGAAATGGGAAAAAGATAGTGAGTGTTTCAGCCAATAGTCGGGAGGACGAGAAGGGGAAGATTATTGGGTATTATTTTTTATTTCTTGATATTACCACCCAACAGGAACTTCGAGAAAAACTTGAGGAAAAAGTGAGAGAAAGAACAAAAGAGCTACAAGAAAAAATTGATGAACTTGAAGCTTTTCAAAAGCTTACCGTGGGGCGAGAATTGAAAATGATAGAATTAAAAGAAGAAATCGAGAGATTAAAAAAAGAATTAGAAAGGTCGAAAAAAGAAAAATAAATTGTTTATGAAAAAAATCATCTCCTTTTTTCTACTTTTTGGTTTTTTAATCGTTGGGTTAGTTTACTATAAATTTTTTCTTCCGCCAAAAAAAGAAAAAGTTACTGACCCAAAAATAAAAGAAATTTTAAATCGAGGAAAAATTTTGGTGGGTACGGAAGCTAGCTATCCGCCGATGGAATATTTAGACGAGGCAGGTAATTTTCTAGGCTTTGATATCGATCTGGCAAAAGAAATCGCTGCCGATTTAGGGGTGGAGGTGGAATTTGTGAATATTCCTTGGGAGAAACTTTTTGATGCCTTAGCTGAAGGAAAGGTTGATCTGGCAATATCTGCCATCACTATTACTCCAGAAAGGATGGAAATTTTGAGTTTTTCTGTTCCATATCTTAATGTTGGACAAGTGATTGTCGCTAAAAATGACACGCAAATTAAAGGGATCGCTGACCTTCAGGGAAAGGTTCTGGGAGTTCAAAGAGAAACGACGAGCGAAGAGGAAGCAAAAAAATATACTGACCCCAGTTTGGTCAAAAGCTTTCCGAACTATGACCTGGCCAAAGAGGCTTTGGAGCGAGGAGAAATTGAGGCGATAATCATTGATTATCCCGCCGGGTTGGCGATGGTGGCAAAAGATAAAAATTTAAAAATAGTTGGCAAGCCCTTTACCCAAGAATTCTATGGCGTAGCTCTTCAAAAAGGACAAGAGGTTCTTTTAGAAAAAGTTAATCAGACCATTAAAAGGCTTCAACAATCAGGAACCCTTCGGGCTCTCGAAGAAAAATGGTTCAGTAAATAACCATCATGAGATTGCGTTTCACCCTTAATTTAAAAATGATTTTCACCACCCTTTTGGTAGTGATTTTAAGTTTTTTATTCTTGGCTTATTTAAATATAAAAAGGCAAAGGAATTTTTTAGAACTTGCCATTGAAAATTTTGGGATTAATACTGCTCAAGCTTTAGAAGCTAATATTAGGAGCAGGGAGGAATTAGCTGAGGTAAAAAGACTTCAAACAACCATTCTCAAACTTCTTTATTCTAACCCATTGATTAATTCTATCACCGTTAATTTGCCTGTGGAAGAAAAATTAAAAGTAGTTGCCTCCAATGAAAGTGAATTAATTGGAAGAGAGGCATCCCTAGAGAATTTATCTTCTTATCGTGATGGAAAAATCAGGACAGCCCGAATCAAAGGAAGAGAAAAAAGAGAGCTATTAAGAGTAATTGTTCCTATTCGCTTGAGTGGTGAGATCGTTGGTACCTATGAGATAAAGCTCAATCTCGAACCATTCAAAGAATTGATTTTGAAGGGGGAGAAAGAATTTTTTATTACTGCCCTTTTTTCTCTGGCTTTTATTGTCATCTCTCTTTTTTTATTAATTCACATTAGCGTGATCAAACCGGTGAAAGAAATTCAAAAAGGAATGAGAGAGATAGGAGAGGGAAAATTAGATTTTAGAATAACAAGCAAGAGAAAAGATGAGTTTGGTGATCTTATTTCAGGATTTAATCAGATGGCTGATCAACTCCAAAAAAATTATCAACAGCTAAGAGAAATTCAAAAAAACCTTGAAAATAAAGTCATGGAAAGAACTCGAGAATTAGAAGAAGCAAAAATGGTTTTGGAAATAAAAGTGAGAGCAAGAACAAGAGAACTGCGAGAATTGGCTGAGTCTTTAGAAAAGAAGGTAAGAGAGAGAACGAAGGCGCTTGAAGAAAGCCAAAAAGAACTTCAAAGAAAAGTTAGAGAATTAGAAAAATTCCATCAATTGGCGGTTGAGCGAGAATTAAAGATGTTGGAAATGAAAAAGAGAATTCGAGAATTAGAAAGAGAACTAGAAGAAAAAAACAAAAAGCAGTAAAAATGAAGTTCAAGATTATTTTCATTTTATTTTTTCTTTGTTCTTTTCTTTTCTATTACTTCTACTTTCTTTGGTACTCTTTTTCTTATTTTCCACCGGCGAAGAATGTCGCAATTTTTCCTCCTCTTCAACCTGCAGAGGGACCAGGGGGGAAAGATTATCTTAGTGAAAAGATAGCGATTTTGGAATTGAAAAGAGAAGAAGGGACTATTTTTTTGTTTTTGCCCAAAAACATTAGTTTAGAATCTTTGCCAATAATTTTAGTCTTACCAAATTCTTTATTTCCTTCTGCAACCTCCTTTTCTCAAACACCAGGATTGATCCATTTGGCAAAAAAAGGCAACATTCTTGTTGTTCCTGTTTCTCAACAAAAGTTATCTGACCTTTTTGATTATCATCGATTAATCGATAAGGTTTATAATTTGAGTAAAGAAGGGTTGTTTAAGGTTCAAGAGCTTGCCCCAAACAATGACTTTTCTAAGTTTGCTATCATTGGAATTTCTTTGGGGGGTTCAATCGCCACCCATTTAGTTCAGACTGATTTACCCCAGCCAAAAGTTTTCATTTTGATTGCTCCTACCGAAGGTCTACCTTTATTTTCTTCTCAGTTCTATGGCATCCCGTTTCGTGACTTAAAAACTCTTCCATATCATTCCTTTTTGCTTGGAATTTTAGCCGAAAACGATCGAATTGCTTCCCCATCTCAAATTAAAAAACTTTTTAAAACTTCTTTTTCAAAAGAAAAACATCTTTTCAAAATTCCTTCTGATACCTACGGAAATCCACCTTTAATTAGCAATCATCGAACTCTTTTTCATCAGTATAACGCTTTGAACTTTTATGGTTCTTTTAAACTAATCGAAGCTACTTTAGAATGTGCTTTTTACTTTCGATTTTGTCATATTGCTAAAGGAGAAACTCAAGAAACTTTTTTTATGGGCAAGTGGAGCAATGATTATCCAGTGAAACAAATCATCAGCATTCCTTTAAAATAAAAAGATGGTTTAATTTTATAATAAATTGGCAACAAAAATTTCAAAGTGTTAAAATTAAATAAAAACCATGCCCAAAAAAATTTTGTTAATTATCCCCTTTATCTTGATTATTTTAATCACTACCAGCTTCTTTTTCTCTCCTAAAAAACCTTTACCACCGACTCCTTTAAAAGAGGAAGAGCTTAATATTTTCATTTGGGAAAATTATCTTTCCCAAAAAGTAGTTGAAGAATTTGAAGCGAAATTCGGGGTTAAGGTAAATATTGACACTTTTGAAGATACCGATCAAATGTTCGCTGTTTTACAGTCTCAGCCTGAAAAATATGATCTCATCGTGGCCGAAGATGACTTAGTGGTTTTAATGAAAAACCTAAAATTACTTTCTCCTCTTGATCATTCAATGATTCCTAATTTAATTTATTTAAAAGAAGAAGCAAAACAAAATCAGTATGACTTTGGTAATGTCTTTTGCCTTCCTTATGTCGCTGGTTTTACCGGAATTGCCATTAACGAAAAGTATGTGAAAGATTTCGATCAAACCAGGAAGATTCTTTGGGATGAAAACTACAAAGGAAGAATTTCCATGCCCAATAACCTTGAAGAAGTTTTAACTAATGCCTTATTTTATTTAGGTTACCCAATCAACACTCCTACCAAAGAACAACTTGCTAAGGCAATAGAGCTAGCTTTGCAACAAAAAGATCTTATCATTGGGTACGACGATCCCATTACTCAAAGGAATTTGATGATTAACGAAGAGGCCTGGATTGCTTATATTTATTCCACGGAAGTTTTCCCTATCCAAAAAGCCAATCCAAATGTTAAGTTTTTTGCCCTTAAAGAAGGAGTTTTACTTTGGGCTGACAATTGGTGTATCCCTAAAGATGCTCCCCACAAACACCTTGCCCATCAATTTTTAAATTATCTTTTAGATCCAAAAGTAAGCGCTCAAAATTCCGAAGAGATTGGTGCTCTAATGGTTAATGAGGCAGCCAAAAATTTTATCTCTCCAGAAATTAAAAAAAGCTTAGAAGGGCTTGATTTTCCAAGAGAAAGAGAAATCCTTTTTAAGAGCCAATACTTTCTTGCTAGCACAGACCCAACAATCAGGGAAGCTATTAATCTTTTAGAGAGTGAGTTATTTTCTAGCGCCCCCTAATTTTAAGTAAAAATGAAAGGTTTTAGGTTTTCATTTAAAACAAAAACAATCTTAATTTTACTTTTTTTTGGAATAGTACCACTTCTTCTGAATGGATTTTTTATTCTTTCTCAGTTGGAAAGTTATCTTAAAAATAAAACAATTCAAAATTTAGAAGAAATTGAGAGATTGGTAGCGGTTCAGATTGAAGACTTCGTTGCTGAAGCTTTCAATAATGTGATCTTTCTTTTTAAAACGCCTGTTTTCAGCTCATTAACCGTTCCTTTGGAAGAAAAGATTGCTGAAATTAAGAAAATCGCCAGCTATTATCCTAACTTTCAAGATATTACCCTTTTGGACAAAGACGGTCGCATCTTATTTTCTTCTTCATTTAAATTTTATGGAAAATTTTCAAGTAATTTTTGGTTTTTACAAGCTAAAGAAAAAAAAGAAGTGATCATTTCTGATATCTATGCTGTTTTAGATCCTACTCGACCTACTTTAAGTTTTTTTCTCCCTATTTTAGATGAAAAAAACGAACCGATCTTTTTTATTTCCGTTCAGCTGAATATGGAAAAATTTTTAGAGATTATTAATTCCGTGAAAGTTGGAGAAAGGGGGCAGGCTTTTTTAATTAATGAACGAGGAGATATTATTGCCCACCCTTACCGATCACTCCTTTTTGAAAAAATTTCACCTGACTATCCATTAAAAGAGGCAGTTTTCCTCAAAAAAGGGGTGGTAGAATTTACTTTTCGCGAAGAAAAGATGGTTGGAGCCTTCCGGATAATCGAAAATTTTCAGCAATATCCAGGGAAGAATTGGCATTTAATTTTAGCTCAACCAAAAGAAGAAATTCTCAGTTTAGTAAGGCAAATTAGAAAGCAAATTTATTTCTTTTTATTTTTGTCTTCTATAGCCATTGCCTTGATTGCCTCTCTTTTGAGTAGATCCATCACTCAACCTTTAGAGAAATTTATTTCCGCAGCTCACCAAGTGACTGCTGGTAATTTCCAGGTTCAAGTAGAAGTTAAGACCAACGATGAATTTGAAGATTTAGCTACCACCTTCAATCAGATGATTAAAGAATTAAGAAATTCTTATCTTAAACTCAACGAGGCCAAAGCAAACCTTGAAAGACAAGTTCGGGCAAGAACAGAACAGTTAGAAACTTTGGCTAAAAGTTTAGATAAGGAAGTAGAAAAACGGACTCGGGAATTAAACCTAAAAATTGAAGAATTAAGAAAATCGAGAACAGCTCTCATTAATATCTTAGAAGATGTTGAAGAAGCAAGAAAAAAGGCAGAAGAAGAAAGAAAGAAAACTAATGCTTTAATTGTCAACTTTAGCGATGGTCTTTTATTCTTTGATCAGGAAGGAAAACTTTCTCTAATTAATCCTCAGGCAGAAAAATTTTTGAAAGTTAACAGCCAGGAGGTGATTGGCCAATCTCTTTTCCAATTAAAGAAAATTCCTTCTTTTCAGCCTTTGATTGAGCTTTTAGGAGAGAAAATTCAAGAAATTTTTCGAAAAGAATTAAAAATGGGAGAAGATTTAATTTTAGAAGTTTCTGCTATCTCCGTAATCAGCGAAAAAGAGCAACTAGGACATTTAATAGTTTTACACAATATTACCAGAGAAAAAATGGTAGAAAGAATAAAAACTGAATTTGTTTCCTTGGCCGCCCACCAGCTCAGAACACCATTATCAGCTATCAAGTGGACCTTGAGGATGATACTGGATGGAGACTTAGGTGAAGTTAGCCCAGATCAAAAAGCCCTTCTTGAAAAATCCTATCTGGCCAACGAGAGAATGATTAATTTAATTAATGACCTTTTGAATGTTGCCAGAATTGAAGAAGGAAGATATCTTTACAAGCCTCAACCTGAAGATATTGGAATAATTTTTAGCGAGGTGATAGAGCTTCATAAAGAAAAGGCTGAAAGAAAAAAGATTGAAATAATTTTTAAAAAGCCAGAAAGCTTACCAAAAGTATTAGTAGATAAAGAAAAAATAGCCCTGGCCATTAGTAATCTCGTCAATAATGCCATTGAATATACCTTAGCAGGGGGAAAAGTAACTGTTGAGATCCAAAAAAGAGAAAAAGAATTGTTGTGTCTTGTAAGCGATACAGGTATTGGAATTCCTAAAGATCAGCAGTCGAGAGTGTTTACCAAATTTTTCCGCGCGACAAATGCAATGAGAATGCAAACAGAAGGTACGGGATTAGGGCTTTTCATTACCAAAAACATTATTGAAGCCCATGGGGGAAAAATCTGGTTTCAGTCAGAAGAAGGAAAGGGTACAACTTTTTACTTTAGCTTACCATTAATAGAAAACTAGAGAGCTTTTAGAAAAGATTGTTTTTGTTATAATAAAATTATCAGCAACTTAATTGACCAAGCTTTTTAAAAAAATAAAATTAAATAAAGGTCGGATAAAACTAGAGTAAAATTTTTCTTGTCTAAACCTTTCTGCTTTTTGCTACTTTCTAAAGGTCTTTTAAGTTATCGTTAAACAGTATGGCTAAAAAAATATTGTTGGTCGAAGACGAAGAAATCATGATCGATCTTCTTCAAAAAAAGTTGGGAAAAGAAGGCTATACGGTTTTTGTTGCCAAAGAGGGAGAAGAAGGTTTAAAAAAAATGAGAGAAGTTAATCCAGATTTGGTTTTACTTGACATTATCATGCCCAAAAAAGGGGGGTTTGAAGTGATGGAAGAAATGAACAGAGATCCAAAATTAAAAAATATCCCGGTGATTGTGATTTCCAATTCTGGCCAGCCGGTAGAACTTGATAGAGCAAAAGAACTTGGGGCGAAAGACTGGCTTATTAAAACTGAATTCGATCCAAAAGAGGTTTTAGAAAAGGTAATAAAACAAATTGGTAAATAAATATGGCAAAGAAAATTCTTATCGTTGAAGATGATAAATTTTTAAGAGAATTAATTACCCGGAAGTTAGAAAGCGAAGGATACAAGATAATTGAGGCAGTAGATGGGGAAGAGGGGATAAAAAAGGCCACTGAGGAAAAATTAGACCTCATCTTACTCGATCTTATCTTGCCTGGAATTGATGGTTTTGAGGTGTTAACCCAGCTTAAACAAAATGAAAAATTAGCCTCCATCCCGGTGATCATTTTGTCTAACCTTGGACAAAGGGAGGAAATAGAAAAGGGATTGAAATTGGGAGCAATTGATTATTTAGTGAAAGCTCATTTTACCCCTGGTGAGATTATTGAGAAAATCAAAAATATTTTAAAATAAATTCTTTCCTCAACAATATGCCTGAGCTACCGGAGGTAGAAACGGTAGTATTCGATTTAAAAGACAAACTCCCTAAAAGAGTTTTTGTTAATGTTTGGACAGATTCACCTAATCTAATTAGACATCCAAAATTTGATCAATTTAAAAAAGAGATTAAAGGAAAAAAAATTGAGAGAATTTGGCGTCGGGGAAAAAACATTATTTTTGATTTATCAGGTGACCTCTCTCTTCTTGTGCACCAAAAATTAACTGGCCATCTTTTATTAGGAAAATGGGAAAGAAAAGGAAAAAAATGGGAGGCTCTTGAAAAAGGTCCGCTTTCTGACGATCCAATGAATAAATTTTTGCATTTGATCTTTTGGTTAGATGATGGTCGACAATTGGCTCTTTCTGATTTAAGAAAATTTGCTAAGGTGGAACTTTTGAAAAAGGAAGAGTTGGAAGAAAAATTAAAAAAACTTGGCCCTGAACCTTTAGAGAAAGATTTTACCTTCGAGAAATTTAAAGAAGCAATATTAAAAAAGAGAAAAGGAAAAATAAAACAAGTATTAATGGACCAGGAAGTGATTGCCGGGATTGGTAATATCTATTCGGATGAAATTTTGTGGCGGGCAAGAATTCACCCCTTGAAAAAGGTTGATCAATTGAGCGAAAGAGATTTGAAAGAAATTTATTCGGCAATGAAAGAGGTTTTAAAAAAAGCGATTGAAATGGGGGGAGAATCTATCTCTGATTTTCGGCGTCCCTCTGGAGAAAAGGGTGGGTTTGATAAGGAAAGGAAGGTTTATCGAAGAGAAGGGGAAAAATGCTTTCGTTGTCATACCCTTATCAAAAGAATTAAATTAGCCTCTCGCTCAGCTTATTTTTGTCCCAATTGTCAAAAGCTTTAATATGATTGTTTTTCTTTTTGGTCAAGATACCTATCGCTCTTACCAAGAATTGAAAAAAATTTTTGAGCACTATAAAAAAAATCAAAAAAAGGAAGTAGACCTGAAAATTTTAGATTTAAAAGAGAAGAATTTTGAAGATTTCAAAACCGAAATTTCTTTTTCTTCAGTGTTTGCGGAAAAAAAATTAATTGTTTTAAAAAATGTCTTTTCCAATAGAGCTTTTCAAGAAAAGTTTTTGAGAGAGATTGAATGCTTTAGCAAAGCAAAAGAAACAATCTTATTTTATGAAGAAGGAGATATCAAAGAAAAGAGTTTTTTTCAGGCGGTAAAAAAACATGGAAAATGGCAAGAGTTTCAACCGCTAGAAGATTGGTCATTGAAAGTTTGGATAAAAAGAGAGTTGAAAAAACTCGGGGCAGAGATTGAAGAAGAAGCCCTCAGAAAATTAATAGAATTTGTTGGGAATGATCTTTGGCAAATCTCTAACGAAATGAAAAAATTAGTCAATTATACCAACGGAAAAATAATTAAAAAAGAAGAAATTGAGCTATTGGTCAGACCAAAAATTGAAAGGGATATTTTTAGAGCACTTGAGGCCATTGCAAGAAAAGATAAAAAAACAGCCTTAAAATTAATTAAAAATCATTTGGCAAGAGGCGAAAAAGTAAGTTATTTGTTAGCAATGATCAAATATCAATTTAAAAATCTTTTGATAATTAAAGATCTTCTTGAAAGAAAAACTTCCTTTCAAATTATCTTGAAAAAACTCCAAATTCCCCGCTTTGTTTTTCAGAAAAATTTGGCCTTGGCTAAAAAATTTACTCTCTCACAGTTAAAAAATATTTACAGGAAAATTTTTAAGGGAGATTTGGCGATTAAAACCGGAAAAATCGACCCAGAAACGGTGTTGGACTTATTAATTACCGAGATTTAAATCTTTTGAGAATTTATTAACTATTTTAGTAAGGCGTGATTTTTTCCTATTAGCGGTATTTTTCTTAATCACCTTTTCTTTTACCGCTTTATCTAAAACCTTATATAGCAGTGATAACAGCTTTTTTGCCTCCTCAATCTTTTTTTGAGAAAGTAAAATTTTTATCTCTTTAGTAAGATTTTTAATTTTGTTTTTGTAAAAAAGGTTATGAGCCCTTTTCTTTTTAGCTTGTCTTAATGCTTTTTTGGCCGATTTTTTAATTGGCATATGATTTAGTTTAGCTGAAAATAAATTTTATTTCAAGGGAAAGAGTGTGATATAATAAAAAAGCCCTATCTTCAATGATCATGGCAATCAATTTTCAAAAAAAAGAAATTTTCGAAAAAACAAAAAGCACACCAAAAGAAGAAATTGAAGAATTAAGTACAAGAATTGAAAGGGTTCAAAAAAAACTGAAAAAAGAGGGTGATTTCCAAGAACGAGAGAAAATAATAAAAGAAGAAATTAAAAGCTATCTTGAGGAATTTCAAAAATTACCTTCTTTCGCTGCTCCCAAAAAAGTGAGAGATGAAGCCAAAGAGATTGCTAAATTTCCAAAAGAGCAACAAGTAGGAGCTTTAATTGCTCTTGTTTTTGAAAAAGGTCTAAAAGAAGCAATTTCCGTAGCTCAGGCCCTCCCTAATCCAGCCATTTTAGACGAGTTTCACGATACTTTGGTTGATCGTTTTTATCAGATTCTACTGGAAAAGAAAATCATTAAACCCACTTAAGATATGCCGTTTTTCTTTTTCCTTCCTTTCTTTTTCCTCCTTCCTCTTTTACTCTTTTTTCTTTTTCAAAAAATTAGTAAAGAGAAAAATTTTTTGCGGGGGATGAATTTGGCCCTCTTCTTAGTTACCCTTCCCCAAAAAGCATCAAAAGAAAAAGAATTTTCTTTAGCTCAGTATTTAAAAGTGGCGGAACAGTTTTACAGTTCTTTATCAGCAATCAAAGAAAAAAATTTCCTTTTGAAACTTTTAGCTGGTGATCCCTTTTTGGTTTTTGAAATTGCTGTCCCTAGAATTGGGGAAGAAATTTACTTTTATTTAGCTTCGCCAAGGTCAATAGCCCAATTGGTAGAAAAACAAATTCTTGCTTTTTGGCCCGAAGCTCAAATTCAACCTACTCCTGACTACAACATTTTCAATCCAGTCGGTTTTTCCCTAGGAGCGAGCGCCTATTTGGTAAAATCCCCTATCTTCCCTCTAAAACCGCCAAAGGACTTTGAAGTTGACCCTCTTTCTGCTATTACCTCAGTTTTTACCAAATTAGCCCGAGAAGGAGAAGGGGCAGCAGTTCAAATTTTAATTAGAAATAGCCAAAGGCAATTAAAACCACTCTCTCAAAGGACAATTGAATTAATAAAAGAAAGAAAAAAAACAAAAGAGACCTTACCAACTTTTAAAGGAGAAACAGGAGCTTTTTTAAGAGTATTAAGCGAGATTTTCTTTCCCACTAAAACTAAAAAGAAAAACTCCTCTGAAACAACTTCTTATTCACCTTCCCTTACCCCTGAAGAAGAAGAACTTATTACCCTTCTTTCTAATAAGACATCCCGGCCTCTTTTTGACACCAACATCAGGATTTTAGCTTCTGCTCCCAGCGAAAAGAGAGCCAATGAGATTTTGAGTCAATTGGAGGCTTCTTTTGAACAATTTAATCATCCAAACTTAAATCAATTGAGGTTCAAAAGATTTTCTGGCAAAAAGTTAAAAAAACTTTTTTACAATTTTTCTTTTAGGATCTTTAATGAATCAGAAATCTTAGTGCTTTCTTCTGAAGAATTAGCGACCATTTTTCATTTCCCCCCACCCCAATTATCCACCCCTTTTCTTAAAAGATTAAAAACGAGGGAAGTTCCCCCACCTTCAAATTTACCAGAAGAAGGAATTGTTATCGGAAAAAATGTTTTTCGGGGCGAAGAAAAATTAGTAAAAATGCTTAAAGAAGACCGTCGGCGCCACTTTTACATTGTCGGTCAGACAGGAACTGGAAAATCAGTTTTACTTCAGGAAATGATTAGGCAAGACATGGCAGAAGGAGAAGGAGTGGCTTTAATTGATCCTCATGGTGATTTGGCAGAAAGAGTTTTGGGCTTAGTACCTCCTTCTCGGATCGAAGATTTAATTTACTTTGATCCTGGAGATTTAGAAAGGCCTTTGGGTTTAAATATGTTAGAGTATGATTTAAAATTTCCAGAGTCAAAAACTCTTGTTGTCAACGAAATTTTAGAAATTTTTGAAAAGCTTTATAATTTAAAAGCTTTAGGTTTTGGAGGGCCAATTTTTGAACAATACATGAGGAATGCCCTTTTGTTGGTGATGGAAGATCCAGAATCTGGCAATACCTTGGCGGAAGTGCCACGAGTGTTGGCTGATAAAAATTTTAGAAAATATAAACTTTCAAAATGTAAAAACATTATTGTCAAAAATTTTTGGGAATTAGAAGCAGAAAAAGCAGGAGGGGAAGCTGCCTTAGCCAACATGGTTCCTTACATTACCAGCAAAATGAATATTTTCATTGCCAACGATTTAGTAAGACCGATTATCGCTCAAGAGACCTCTTCTTTTAACTTTCGCGAGATTATGGATCAAGGGAAGATTTTAATTGTCAATCTTTCAAAGGGTCGATTGGGTGAGATTAACAGTTATTTATTAGGGATGATCATTGTGGGAAAAATCTTAATTGCAGCTTTCTCACGAACTGACCTTCCAGAAGAAAAAAGGCGCGACTTTTACTTGTATATTGATGAGTTCCACAACGTGACGACTAAAACGATAGCTTTTGCTTTGGCAGAAGCGAGAAAATTTAGGTTAAATCTTATTTTGGCCAACCAGTACATTGGCCAATTGGATGAGGAGACGAGAAAAGCAATTTTTGGTAACGTGGGAACAATTTTGGCCTTTCGGGTTGGTCCTGAAGATGCTAAATACTTAATTTCTGAATTTGAACCAACTTTTAGTGAAGAAGATTTAGTTAACTTTGATAATTATCATGGAGCTTTAAAGCTTTTAATCAACGGGCAACCCTCAAATCCATTCAGTATTGTTACTTTTCCTCCCTCTAAAGAAAATCAAGAAGTAAAAGAAATGGCTAAAAAAATTTCTCGGGAAAGATATGGCCGAGACCGAGAAAAAGTAGAAACAGCATTGTATGAAAGGCTAACAAGATATTATTAATCTATGCCTTTTGAAACCTTCGAAATTATACCCAAGCCACACCTTAAAAAAGAAAAAGAACCGCCATCAAAAAGAGAGGTTTTGCCAGAGCATTTGGAAGGGTTTGTACGCTATTTAAACGAAACAAGGGAAAGACTGAAAAAAGAAGGGGTTCCAGTTGACGAAAATTTAAGAATAGATCCTGAGGCTTTTAAAAAAGTTTATTCTCCAGAGATAGTAGATTTTGATTTGAAAAGAGCAAAAGAAAAACTAAAAGAGTATGAGGCTAAAAGACCAAAAATTAAAAACGAACGAGCAGAGCTATTAGAACGATATGTCGTCGCTCTTTTTAATAAACATTTTGGTGAATATTTTATTGTCGTAAGAACTTCTTTACCTGATGATCTTTTTGGTCACGCGGACAATTTGATAATTGACAGAGAAACAAATATCCCAATTTGTGCTCTCGATGAGGTGAGTGTGAGTGAAGGACCCACTTTTGAAGGAAAAGCAAAGAAAGTTTTTACTAGAAATCTAGAACGTCAGGGAACCAAAGGCGGAGTGAGAATAAAATATGGATTTTCAGTAAGTCCAGAAGGAATTAAGTTAAGAGAACTAAAAAATGTCCCCCTATTTTATCTTGCTCTTCAAGAAGAACTTTTATACCAGGGGATAAAAGAATTCAGTCCTTCAGAAAGAGAAGTTTCACCTTCTGAAAAAGAGATATTAAATTCTTTTTTCATCTCTTTACAATCTCAGATTGCCAAACTTCATTCAGAGAAAACACGACTTTCTCCAGAGATTATTGAAAAAATTGATTTTTTCAATAAAAGGTTAGAAAGTTTGAAAGAAAAAATATCAAAAAGTTAGTTTTAAATCCATTTTTCTAAAATATGTCTTTTGAAAAGAAATTTTTTCCTTATCCTTATTCTCATTTTGAAGGAGGAGAAGAAAGGAAAAAAGAATCTGAGAGCAATGAAGTGAGAGGATTTTACACAGCCATTGCGAAAGTGATAAAAGAAGGTTTTGAAAGAAATCTTGGGGTTGAAAAAGGTTTAGATTTTCATTCCTGGCGAGAGCTTCCAAGGCTTATTGAAATGTTAAAATCTTCATCTTCGGTCGATATTTCTTCTCACATTTTTCGAGAGGCGCTTAGTGATGAAAATTTAGTAAGGGAGCGAATAGCAAATTTTGAGGCGAGAAGAATGCGAGAGATAGAAAGCACACTGATGAAGAAGGGAAAAGATCCTAGTGAATATGCACTGGAACTTAAGGGGAAAATGGATGCCAGAATGGGTGAAAAAGCTGAAGAATTATTTTTGGGCTTAGGAATGAAATATTTTGAAAAGGTTATTATTCTCCCTACCACTCGCTACGATGATGTAATGAATGGATTCAATATTGGGGGCAAATCTATAGGCGGAGTAGATTTTTATGGCATTGATTGCGAGAGCGGGAAACCATTTTTTGCGATCGATGTTGGAGCTTATAATCTGGGGGAAGAACAAGCTAAAGAAAAAAGAGAAAAAGTTTTCCAACTTAATTGTCAAGGAGGAGCAAGATTAAAGTATGGAGTGGAATTGGTTCACTCAAAAGAGAATTTTGAGAAGAGAAAAAGTGAAAAAAGAATAAAGATAGAAAAACAAAGCGGTTTACCTGTTTTTTGGATATTTCTTCCTCCTTCTGTCGTGAACAAATGCGAGAGAGAATTTAAAGGTAATCTTAATGAAAGTTCAAATGTTGAAAGAGAGACATTTTTCAACTATATTTTTTTGCCCTTAATTTATCAGACAGGGGGAAAAGTAGAAGAAGAAATGATCAAGCTGATTGAGCCTAAGTCTGAACAAGAAAATGAGAAAGTAACTCAATTTCTAAATTTTATCAGGGGCAAATACCCTCCGCTCTCACGCTTACTTCCAACCCAAAAAATATTTCGTCCAGAGGATCCGAAGGCCAATTTCCTGAAAAATTATGAAATTTTAAACCAGTGGTTGTTAAAAATGCTTCAAAGAAATACCGATTTTGTAAAGGAAGCTTTA
>CALHEE010000032.1 GCA_938023415.1 Minisyncoccota bacterium
CCAGTGCTCTTCAGATTGATGCATGGAAACTATAGTTCCAATTCCGGCAATGGCTAATTTTTCATAAATTTTTGGCGAACCTTCTGTTCCCCCTGTCACTTCAGTTAAGGCAATTTTTCCGCATCTGTTTTCTGGCGAGCCCACAGTAATTTTTGGTCCTGCACCAATTTTTGCAGCTTCCTTGTATTCTGGAATTGAAAGCAAAAGGTCCATCAAATCAGAAAGTCTCTCTGGTTTTTCTTTTTCTATTTTTTCTTTTAAAAATTTTGCCACTAAATTGTCAGTTGGCGTGTGAACGTTCATTAAATTAATTCCCAAAAGCTTTGCTCCATCAACTGTCTTTTGATGAATTAAAGCATGAATTCCCCTTGCCACCTCATCGATTCTCTCTTTCATTAAATTTTCGGCAATGTTAATTGGCACGCCATAAAAATTTAAAATGTCGCATTGCAGTTCCATCACATCGGCCAAGTTTGCCAAACCCTTGCCCATGGGATGGTGAGAAATGACCAAATCTATGTTTCCCAAAGCCTTGGCCACTAACAATTCCTCAACTTCAATGTGAATGCCAACTAAAACTCTTTTTATTTCTTTATCCTCAGCGATATTGTAAATTCTTGTGTCCAAATAGGGATTTTCAAGAGCTTCCAAATCAAAGAGCTCTTTTTCTTTTTGAGAAAGCTTTTCGTATTTTTTTCTTTTTCTTTCCAAAATCTTCATTACCCCTTCTTTTCCCCTAAAATCAGCCTCAATTCCCATTTTTATTGCAAGGTTGAATATTTCTTTCAGCTTCATATTTTTTTATTCTAAATCTTTTAAAAATTTCCTCATATAGCTTTTTAATTTCTTCTTCTTGTCTTTTTAAATCTAAAACTTCTCTGCGAATCCTCGCTTTTTCTTTTCGAATATATTTCCTAATCGATTTGGGCAAACGAAAATCCATAGAAGAAAGGCTGATTCTTTTTTGAGCTTTTTAAATATTTTTAAATTTTGTCTCATCTTTGAGAGAAAAGCGGCAAAGAGACAATAAACTTTGAACCTTGTCCTTCAATGCTTTCAACAAAAATCTCTCCTCCCATCTTTTCCACTATTTCTTTTGTAATCCAAAGGCCCAGACCGGTGCCGTGAATCCCAGCGGTCTCTCTCTTTTTCTCTCTGAAAAATTTCTGGAAAAGTTTTTTTTGGGCCTGAGCAGAAATTCCTATTCCAGTGTCAATGACAAAAATATAGCATTTCTTTTTTATTTGATCAACCTTTGTCGCTACTTTTACAAAACCTTTAAAAGTGTATTTTATCGCGTTTTCTAATAAATTAGTCATTATTTCTCTAAACCTAAAGGGATTTGCCTTAATAAAAATTTCTGGAGAGGGCCTTTCAAAATAAAGCTCTAAATTTTTTTCTTTTGCCCTCCTCTCAAATTCTAAAATAAGCTGAGAAAGTTCTTTCTCTAAGTTTAATTTCGTGGGCGTAAAATCTAACCTTCCTTCTTCAATTCTAGAAACCTCCAAAAGGTCTTCAATTAAATTCACCAAATTTCTACTGGAAATTTCCACTTTTTCAAAATCCTCCTTTTCTTGAGGAGACAATCTTTCTCCCAAACGTTCTTTGAGTTCCGCTAAATATCCCCTAATGTTGGCAATAGGGCTTTGAAGTTCATGGGTAGCCATTCTTAAAAACTCATCTTTTGCCCGGTCTATTTCCTTTAATTTTTGACTCAAAATTACATATCCGAAAAGAGTTGTGTGTTGAAAGACTAAAAAAAGGGAAACGAGCGTCCCCAAAATGGTAATGAAAAAAGCATTAAAAACTGACTGCTCAATTAGCTGATCTGTTTTTTTTAAAGAAAGAGAGAGAGAAATTAAGGCCACTTTTTCTCCGTTCCGAAAAACCGGAGAGACGATCTTCCATAATCTTTCACTTTTATCTGGAGAAAAAATAAGAGAGGCGATATTTTGATTTTGGGACCAACTGAACACTAAGGCGGGATCATCTAACACAGCTCCGATTTCTTCCCTTTTAAAAGAGTTTAAAATTTTAAAATCTTCTCCTTCTTTTTTAACAATTCTTAAATATTTCACTTCCGGATTAACCTGGAGCAACTTTTCAATTTTTTCTTGTAAAAGGTTTGGTTGATCTAATAACTCGCTAGCAAAAATAGAAATGGTATTTTCGAGAAAAAGGGCTTTCGTTTGTAAAATCTCATTAGAAATTTTTTCAAATTTCGAAACAATAAAAAAAGTGTTCCAAAAAAGCAAGAGAGGTAAAAAAATGATCAAAAAAATAGAATAGAAAACTCCAGGATAAGTTCTAATAAATTCAAAAATCCGAGAAAAAAATTTGTTCATTTTTGAACAATTTGTTTGCGCGTGAAAAAGCCAATGATAAAGAAAACCAAAGAAAGGGCAAACAAAATAAGGGAAATTGTCAAGATCAAAAAGTTCTTACTCAAAACTTCAACCGGTCCCTTGGGTATTTCTGCTTGAAATTCAGAAATTCTCAAAATTTTATCTCCACTCTTAATAAAGACAAAGGGCGAAGACTTTTCTTCAATTTCTCCTTTATTGTTGGTAAGGGCAAGATAAACTGTATGGGTTCCATCGATCAAACTTTTGTCCAATGTATATTCGAAATATCCATTAGGATTTACCTTTGCTAAGGCAATGATAGGCTTTGAATAGATATAGATGGTGACAAAGCTATTCGGAATGCCAAAACCATAAATTTTTAACACCTCTTTCTTCTCTGGTAAGGTCACTATCTCCACTTTTTCTACTTTCAGTCTCTCAGAAACTCGACCAAATTTCCGAACATCTTGGTAAACCACCCGATCGGCAGGTCCTGGTTTTTTAGGGTCAAAACCATCTTTTATCTCCACTCCATCTAAATATCCATCGCCGTCAGTATCAGGATTGAAGGGGTTAGTTCCTAATCTTATTTCATCCCAATCTGACAAACCATCTTCATCTGAATCTAAAAGAGCCATAGGAGAAATTTCTCCCTTTTCTTTTATCTTCCCTTTCAGAGAGACATTAATATTTTCTAAAATCTCTTTTGCTTTTTCTTCTATTTCTTTCTTTAAGAGAAAGGCTTCTTCTTTTGGTAATTTTTCTTCTACTTTTTCAATAGGCTCGACCATCTTTTTCACCACACTTTCTTTTATGTTTTCTTTTTCAAGCTTGATCTTCTCTTTTTCTCTTGTCGGTGGAATGTTTTTCTCTGCTCTTACTTCTTCTTCAATTTTCTTTTTCAAATCCTCCAGCCCTTTTTTTGCCTCAGAAACAGTCTCTCTTTTTTCTTTTTCTAAGCTCGCTTTAATTTCTTCTTTTTCTCTTGCTGGCAACTTTTCTTCTATTTTCTTTATTGCCTCTTCAACTATTTTTTCAATTTCTTCTTTGCTCTCACTCATTACTTTCTCTGTCTCAAGATCTTTTTTTTCTAAATCAGAAGAATATATTTCCATCCCACTTTTTATTTCCTCTTCCTTTTGAAGATCTCTTTTTGGCTCATTTTTAATTGAGATTTTAATTTCTGAACTAGAATATTCGCCAAAGGGAGTTAAAATTTTAGCGAAAATGAAATATTCACCGTTGGGAATATTTTCCGTATCAAGTTCTAATTCAAATTTTTCTTTTTCTTTTTTATTTCC
>CALHEE010000033.1 GCA_938023415.1 Minisyncoccota bacterium
GGTATTGAAGAAATAATGAAAATGTGATAAAATTAAGCTTGCTGTTCTTTTGTTCTTTAAAGGAGGGAAAATGGTAAGAAAAGAGGATGAAGGGAAAATGGTAAGGCTCCCTAGCGGAGAGGTCGGTAGGCTGTATCTTGTCACAGAAAAGTTTGCGTTGGTTGAGATGTTGGGGAGCTATCTTGTAGAATACAATCTTGAGCTCCTCCAAGTAGTTAAAGAAGAAGAGAAAGAGGAAAATAAAAAAACAAGAAGGAAAAATATCTTGCAAAGATTGAAAAGATGGTGCCACAAGAAAGTTTACATTGAACTGCCCAAAAGAAACCAAAACTTTGCTCCTCCATATGGAGAAGGCTTATAGGGGGTTTTTGGACCCCCTTTCTTTCTCAAGGAGGTGAGAGATGACAACTTTTGATTTAGATGGAGTGGTAGTGAGAGATCCTCTGAAATTAAGCCAGCAATCTTTGATTGAAATTTTTGCCAATCGTCTAATTTTACCTACCAAAATTGGAAAATTTTTTTATCTTTTTCGCCAGCCAAACAAGAAAGTTTTTGCCTGGATTGAAAATCGAAAGGAAAGAGGAGAAAAAATAATTATTGCCTCAGCTACATTAGAGACTCATCGAGAAGTTGTAGAAAAGTGGCTAAAAAAACATCAGCTTCCCTACGATGAACTTCTATTGAGAAAAGTTGATGAAGAATTAATCGAGTTTAAAATGAGGTTAATTAGAGAGAGAGGTTGCCGTTTCCATTTAGATGACAATTTCAAAGTGGTCAGAGCCTTGCAGAAACTTTTGGGAAAAGAAAGAGTGAAATATCGAAAATTAGGCAAGCTCTTTATCGTAATGGTCAAATAAAAAGGTGAGGGCAGATTTGCCCTCTTTTTTTATAAACTAACTATTTTAAAAACTTTCAAGCCATTCAAGAGGAAAATTGTTTTTCCGTCATTAGAGACGGCAAAATCTAAAAGGTTGTCGAATTTTTCGCTTTGAAATTGTTTGATAAGTTGACCTGATTTATTAAAAATGAGAATTCTTTTTTGAACAGGTTCTAAAACAAAAAGATAGGGGAGATTCGGAGAGGTGAAAATTTTTGAAAATTCTTTCACTGGCGGAAAAATATCAGGGGAAATTTTCTCTCTTAATTCACCGTTCTGGTATTTTAAAATGGAATTTTTCGTTAAAACCCATAAGCTTCCATCAAAAGAAATCGATTCACCAACGGTGGCTCTTTTTAGCCAAAATTCTGGTTTCCCTAAGCTAAAAGATTCTTTGCTTATGAGGAAGGGATACTTTATTACCTGACCTGCTTTTTTGTCAAACAAGTATAAGTTTTCTTTTAAATAGCTTCCATCATCGAAATCAAATTCAGGATAAGGTAGCTCAAAGAAAATGGTAGAAAATACGCCCTCTCTGAGAATTGTTAATTGGTTTGGTTTAGTAAAAAAGGCAATGACATTATCGAGGGGTAAAACCAATTTGAAGTTTTTATTAGTTTCTAAAATCACCTCATCTTTTTCTTTAGTTATTTTAGATATATGTTTTGAAAAAGGTGAAAAAAAATAAAGCTCTCCCTTAAAAAAAATTAAATTCGATGGTAAAAATTTTTCCCGATTAAATTGGAAATAAATTTCTGGATTTTCAATTTTTTCAAGACGGTTTAGAAAATAAAGTCTTTCCAGAACATCTTCATTTAAAGAAGAAGCCTGGGCTAAAAGATATTTTGGCAAACGCCCCCCTTTTTTTAAAAGGAGGGAAATTTTTTCCAAGGTTTCTTTTAATATTAAATTTGCTTTCTCTTTGTCTTTCGCTTCTTTTGAAAGAAGGAGATCTTTTGCTAAGGATAACTTTTTTTCTATTTCTTGTAATTCACCTTGGTAGAGCCTTATTTTTCTTTCTCTTTCCACTTTAGCCAAATAAGAACCAGATAATAACACAAAAATGAAAAATAAAATTAAAATTCCTGTTTTAGTGAAAATCTTTTTTCCTATTAAAAATTTCAACTTATCAAAGTAAAGATTGAGACTATTTTTAAAGGAATGAACGAGTGGAGAAAAAACTTCTTTTAAAGAAAATTCTTTAGCTCGCTCACTGGCAATGATCTCTTTTTTATTTACTGAAGCTTCTTTTACTAAAGAAATAGCTAAAAAGATGCCTCTAATTTCTCTTAGTTCTTCCTTTTTTTCCTCTAACATCTTTTCTAGTTTTCCATCTAGAATCTGTGGAACATTAATAATTTCGTTTAATAAATTTTCCTTTTGGAAAAAGTCGAATACTTCTTTAGTAAAAATTAAAATCAAGTCATTTAAAATTAACTTTCCGGAAACAATTTTGCCAAAAATTTTCAAGGGGAAAGGCTCAATATCCTGAAGTTTTAATTTCTTCTCAATATCTACCATTATCCCCCCTCTGATTAAAACAATTTTCATTTCTCCTACTTTAGTAAGATTTAACTTGAAATCTTTTAAGGTAAGAATGGCAAAGTTTAAATTTCCTAACCAGCTTACATCTCCTTTTTTGGCAATTTCTTCTAAAAATTCATTCGCTTTTTTCAGAGCGAACCGGAGTGATTTTTCTGGGGAAAAGATTGTTTTTCGGTAATATTCTTCTTTAATCAATTGGGCCAACTTTTCTAAAAGGTAGAGGTTTTTGGGTAAAACATTTTTTAAAAGCCCAACCATAAAGAGAGGGCCCATTTTCTTTTCATAAATGTTTTTTGGTTCAGAATAAAAACTTTGAAAAATGAGATCTAGCTCCCAGCTTTCTTTTCGCAACGAGGGGGGGTTGAAATAAAACTCATATACCTTCATATCTTAAAAATATCAAAAAGGAACCCCTTTTTCAAATTGGCCAAAGAAGGAGAATAGAAATAAATCCCTTGACATTCATTAAATTTTGTTGTATTTTTAAGATAGCTCAAAGAAAAAGGAGGGGAAGATGAGAGAGAGGGTATTGAGAGATGGAAGACGGAAAATTAGGATCCGAATTCTCAAAGAACCACTGTTATTTTGCGGGGAAGCAACGGAAACTATTTTCGCATCAGCCCTAGTGTATCTTAAGTTAAACTGGAAACTTCCTCTACCTACTGAGATTAACGAAAATTCGTGCCATCCCCTCTCGATGGCCTTTAAACTTCTTGGTATACGGAAATTTAGCATATTGGAAAATTCGATTTTAATGGAAGTTCCGCCAGATAAAGATCCCCTAAAAATGGGAGAAAAAGTGGCTCACTTTCTTTTTAAATGCGAAAAGAACCGTGCTTGCCATGAGTTAATTTATCTTACGGGTGAATTTGAAATTTTGCGCTCCTTATTTTTCGAAGGGCCCTAGGGCCCTTTTTCTTTTGGAAGATCGTTTTAAATTTTTCATTGACTGTTTTTTTAAAAAATTGTATAATAAAAAAGTTATGATAAAGAAGATAAAGACATTTTTTCTTCCTTGTCAAGAAAATAATTATCGGCCAAAGTTCTTAGAAGGGCGAATTCTCTTTTATTATGCCATCTTGATTTTAGTTTTGAAACTTTCCCTTTTTTCATTTTTTCTTTATCTGCCAAAAAGTGTTTTTTTTGCTGCCATTATTAAAAGTACTTTGTTGGAACTGGTTAATCAAACAAGAAAAGCTTCGCAATTGCCCTTACTGAAAGAAAACCCAAAGCTTACCCAAGCTGCTTATTTGAAGGCAAAAGATATGGTAGAAAAGAAATATTTTTCTCATCAAAGTCCGGAAGGAAAAGGATTGGTCGATTGGTTAAAAAGCGTAGACTATCAATATGCATTAGCTGGCGAAAATTTAGCTATTGGTTTTTTAGATTCTGAAGAAGTTCACCAGGCATGGCTTAATTCTTCTTCTCACCGTGCCAATCTCTTAAATCCTAAATATCAAGAAATAGGAATTGCGGTTTTGAAGGGAGAGTTTGATGGATCAGAAACAACAGTTGTTGTTCAGCTTTTTGGCACTCCAAAAATTTTAACCAAAGAAATTGAAACCTCAGAAAAATTACCAAAAACAATTGGAGAAAGTGAAGTTTTACCGTCTGAAAGCTTTTCATCTCAGGCCCCAGCTTCTTTACCTTCAGAACCTTTGCCAACTGAAGTTTTGCCTTTAGAAGCGAGCTCTTTTCTTGGTCAGGAAGAAGGCAAAGAGAGTTTTTCTTTTCGGTTTTTAAAATTTATCTCTCTTCACTATGACGATTTTGTTCAAAAATTTGTTTATGGTTCTCTCTTTTTTGTTTTCTTACTTTTGCTAATAAATATTTTTGTCAGGATCGATATTCAACACAAAGATATTATTTTTAAAACCCTTGCTTTTATAGGGTTGTTAATTTTCTTTCTTTGGTTAGATAAAGAAGTAATGGTTCAACTCATTCCCCACCAACTTCTTATTTATTAAAAATTTCCATGACCAAAAGACTATTTAAGTATTTTATTTTCTTTTTTTTGCTTATTTTTCTCACTATTAATTGGGAAAAAATTTCCTGGATCTTTAATTACAAAGGGCTTTCCCTTTTCTTTTCTAATTTTTTTTCAAATCCAAAGTCCAATCTCAGCAAAGAAAAAATGCCAATGGCAGAGAAAGAGCCAATAGAAAAGCTTACCTTTGAATTTTCCGAAAAAGAAGATACTCTGGAAATTCCCCGAATTGCAATTTCTGCCCCTATTTTTTTGGCTAAAAGCAATGAGGAGAAAAAAATTTTGGAACTTTTGAAGAGGGGAGTGGTGATGTTTTCTGATTATGCCTTACCAGGCCAACCTGGTCAGACCATTATTTTAGGTCATAGTGCCCAGCATGATTGGCCAAAATCAAATCCTGCTTGGGTTTTCACTTATTTGCGGGATGTGGAAGAAGAAGATGAAATAATTTTACATTTCAATCATCGGAAATATCAATACTTGGTAGAGAAAAAATTTATTTTGAAAGAAGGAGAAACAATTCCTTCTTCTCAAAACGAAAATGTTTTGTTTTTAGTTACCTGCTGGCCTCCGGGAAGATTGAGATACGGGGAAAGATTAATAATAGAAGCAAGGTTATTCCAAAAATAATTTTCTCTTTTTATTGACAAATGAGAGTTAATTTGATATAATTTAAGATCCTGAATAAGGGGAAAGGAGGGAAGATGAAGAAGATGAAAAAGTTTTTTGGGGCGATAATCTTGGGCGGATTAAGCTTAATGGCTGGCTGTTGTTATCTGAGCGCAGAAGCAACCACTCATTTTCCGGTTAAAATTGCTGGCGAAGAAGTTCTTTACTTACTTCAGCAAAACTTTCCAGAACTTGAACTTGGACAAACCCTTTTTGTCACAACGGGGGAGTATGTGCTTTACAGTAGTGTAGATTCCTATATAAACATCTATCGGCAATTGAGTAATTTACCTCCGTGCCGTTTCAAGGCCTCACTAGTACTTTTAGGCGCACTCCATCAGCACCTTCATCCTCTGGTTGCGGCAGGCGTGGCACTGGGGGTTCCCGGAAAGTCTCCAGCTTGGTTTGTCGTGATCTTAACTGCTGACCGAGTATTTTATGGGCTAGATCCTATCACCGGTCATTGGTGGAGACTTGGCAGAAAGGAGATCTCGCTCATTATTATTTAGGGGCTCAAAGAGAGCCCCTTTCTTCTTGACATTATTTTTTTGATGTTGTAAAATAATAGCGAAAAAGAGTTTAATTTAAGTTTAAGAAAAAAATATGAAAAAAAAGATTTTTCCAATTTTACTCCTTCTTTTTCTCTTTTATCCTTCTTTTAATTTCCTAAGGGCTGGTTTGATTATTCAACCTAGCTGTACTAATGAGTGTTCTTACTATGGCCAGCCCTGTCCAAAGGGAGGAGTATGCGGAAACTATGATTCTGATCCTTGCTTAGAATGTCCGACTGGAAATTTTCTTTGTACTGATGAATGTTCATATTATGGTCAAAAAAAATGTTGGGGCACTAATTCTTATCAAACCTGTGGCAACTATTACTCTGATCCTTGTTTAGAATGGTCAAATCCAATTAGTTGTCCTTCAGGTCAAATCTGTCAAAATGGCCAATGCATCACCCCTCCACCTACTTGCCAAAATGAGTGTTCTTTTATCGGTCAAAAAGAAAAAAGATGTTCTTCTTCTCGCTACTTACAAGAGAGAACCTGTGGCAACTATGACCCTGACCCTT
>CALHEE010000034.1 GCA_938023415.1 Minisyncoccota bacterium
CAAAGATTAGAAAATCAAGTTCCTCCTGAAGTAATAGAAAAAATCAGAGAAAAAAGAATGGCCCATTTGGAAAAATTTGCTCAGGTGATGCAAAAAGTTGAAGAGAAAGGAAAAATTGCGGAAAGAATAGGAGAGGAATTAGAAAAAATAAGAGGGTCAAAATTCAAAGATTTTAAAAACCTGGAAATTTTGAGTGAAATTGCTGAGAAAATGCCAGAAGATGTGAAGAAAAAGATTGAGGAAAAAAGAGAAGAGATGATAGAGAGATTAACAGAAAAACTGGAAAAAATGCCAGATTTAGAAAAAGAAAAGCTCAAGAATTACTTAGAACAAATTTCAGGAAACAAACTAAAGCAGTTGGAAATCATTAACAAATTAGAAACAAAAGAAATTTCCGAAAGATTAAAAGAAATAATAGAGGAAGCGAAAGAAAAGAAAATTGAAGAAATGGCAAAAATACCAATACCTCAAGAAAAAGTGAAAGAAGTGATAGAGAAAGCCGAAAATGAAATTAAAAAAGCTGAGATAAAAATTAACAAAATTTCAACAACACCTTCTGATGAAAAAGGATTGAAAAATTTACTGGAAAATTCAAAAAGACACTTAACTGAAGCTAAGGAAGCTTTCGAGAAAAAAGATTATGGAAAGGCTTTTGGATTAGCTAACTCAGCTTATCACGAAGCTTTGAATGTTGAGAAAATTTTAGAAAAAATTGAGAGCATAAAAAGAGGTGAGACAGAATCTGGATATTGTCCGATGGTTTGGGATCCAGTTTGCGGAAAAGATGGAAAAACTTATTCTAACGAATGCTTTGCAAAAATGGCCAAGGTAGAGATTGCTCATAAAGGAACTTGCGAAAAAAGAGAAGGAATGAGAAAACCAGAATGCCAAAGTAATGAAGATTGTAGAGGCCTCATTTGCCCTCAGGTGGTAGGAATGGACACTCCAGTTTGCAAGGAGGGAAAATGCGTTTGTGGAGCCAAAGAAGAAAGAAGATAAAAATGGCCTCAGTTTAGGAGGGTAAAGTTTGCTCCTTTTAAACTGGGGCCACTTTTTTCATGAAATACTATCTTCTTACTTTCGGTTGCCAGATGAATAAATCGGATTCTGAAAGAATTGCCTCGATTTTAAAAAAGGCTAACTTTTCTTTTACTGTAGACCCTAAAAAGGCTGATTTTTTTATTGTAAATATGTGTTCTGTAAGACAAAGTGCTGTCGATAGGGTTTATGGTTTGGCAAAAAAACTTCAAAAGCTTAAATTTCAAAATCCAAAATTAAAGACAGTTTTAACAGGATGTGTTTCTTTAGAAGATGCCCAAAAACTAAAAACGATCTTTGATTTTATTTTGCCGATTAAAACTTTGCCTTCTTGGCCAGAAATTTTAAAAAGAAAAAATTTTTATTTAATTGTCAATCAGAGAAATGAACAATTTTTAAAAGAATGCCAACTTTCTTATTTGAAAATCAAACCAAGCTCTTTTCAACCTTTTTCTGTTTTCATTCCTATTTCCACAGGTTGTGATAATTTTTGCTCTTTTTGCATTGTTCCTTTTGTCAGGGGACCTTTAATTTGCCGATCTCATCAAGAAATTTTAAAAGAAGCAAAAGAAGCAGTAAAAAATGGGGCTAAAGAAATTTGGCTTTTGGGCCAAAATGTAAACGATTACCAATCTCCTACTGACCCTTCGATTAATTTTTCAAAACTTTTAAAGATGATAAATGAAATTGAAGGAAATTTTTGGATAAGATTTACTTCTCCCCACCCAAAAAATTTCTCTGATGAATTGATTGAAACAATGGCAAAATGTGAAAAATTCACTCCCTATTTAAATTTGCCGGTTCAATCAGGAGACGATGAAATTTTGAGAAAAATGAATCGGCCATATACTGTAAAAGATTATAAAAAATTAATCAAAAAAATTCGTTCAGCTTTCAAAAAATATCGAAAAGGTCTTGAAAAAGAAATAGCTCTCTCAACTGATGTTATTGTCGGCTTTCCTGGAGAAACAAAGAGACAATTTCAAAATACGGTAAAACTTTTTAGAGAAATAAAATTTGATATGGCCTATATTGCAGAGTATTCCCGAAGGCCAGGGACAGCAGCAGCTAAATTGAAAGATGATGTTTCCTCAAAAGAAAAAAAAGAAAGATATCGCATTTTAACTGAAATTTTAAAAAAGTCTGCCCTTCAAAAAAATAAAAAATTTATTGGAAAAGAAATTTTGGTCTTAGCAGAGGAATTTAAAGACGGTTTTTTGATTGGAAAGTCAAGGCATTATAAAACGGTGAAATTTAAAGGAAAAAAAGATTTCCTTGGTCAATTTGTAAAAGTAAAGATCATTAAAGCGTTGCCATGGGGGCTGAAGGGCAAAATAAAAAGGGGGCAAATGCCCCCTTAAGGAAACTTTCGAAGACAAAGAAGACAGGTTTTTATTTCGTCCCACCCTTGAGGGTAAGTAAGGGTGAAACCGTGTTTGGAGCAATGAACTATAAAGAGCGGTAATTCTTCGCTCCAAAGAGGCGAAAGTCTTCCCTTTTTCCAGGGTACTGGCAATGCTAGAATAAGACGAAGCCAGTCCCAAAAAGAAATTTTAGCATTTTCTACTACTAGGCAAAGATTATTATTTTCATCCAACAACGGTACTTTCAGTTTTATCGTTCTCATTTCCACCTCCTTATCGCTTTCATTTTAGATTTTTTTTCAAGTTAGTCAATCAAAGCGGTAAAATAAAAGAATGAGAAGAAACATCATCCAAAAACCTATTCTTGTGATTTTAGGTCCGACAGCTTCTGGAAAATCAAGTCTTGCTGTAAAAATTGCCAAAAAATTTAATGGAGAAGTAATTTCTGCTGACTCAAGGCAAGTTTACAAGGGAATGAATCTGGGTACTGGAAAAATTACGAAAAAGGAAATGGAGGGTATTCCCCATCATCTTTTAGATGTCGCTTCGCCAAAGAGAAAATTTACGGTCGTTCAATATCGTAAGTTGGCCCTCAAAGCCTTAGAAAAGATTTTTAAAAAAGGAAAGCTTCCAATTATTTGCGGAGGCACTGGCTTTTACATTCAGGCCCTGATTGATGGCATAACCATCCCTCCAGTACCCCCAGATTGGAAATTAAGGAGAAAATTAGAAAAAAAGTCAGTTGAAGAGCTTTACGAATTGCTAAAAAAACTTGACAAAAAGAGAGCAGAAACAATTGAGAAAAAAAACAAAAGGAGATTAATTAGGGCAATTGAAATTGTCCAAAAATTGGGCAAGGTTCCTCCTTTAAAAAAAGATCCTCTCCCCTATCCTGTTTTGATGTTGGGAATTAAAAAAGAAAAAAAAGAACTAAAAAAATTGATCAGAAAAAGGTTATTAAAAAGAATTCGCCAAGGAATGATAGCTGAAGTAAAAAAATTAAAAAAATCTGGAATATCTTGGAAAAGATTAGAAGAGTTTGGTTTAGAATATCGCTGGGTTGCCAGGTATTTACAAAATAAAATCTCAAAAGAAGAAATGATAGAAAAACTTCAAAAAGAGATTGAAAATTATGCTAAGCGCCAAATGGTTTGGTTTAAAAAAGATAAGAGAATCATTTGGATAAAAAATCAAAGAGAGGCAGAAAAATTAGTCAGAAATTTTCTCAAAAAAAAGGAGAGCTAAAGCTCTCCTAATCTTTAATTTTGGTATCTTCAAGAGGGACTATCCTGATAGTGGGAGGGGTTTCCCCCAAAAGGATGATAAAAGCGAAATTTCTTGTTGAAAGTTCTTCTTTTTTTTCTCTAATATCCACTAAAATAGCTTCCCTCCATTCTAGTCCTCCTCCTCTTTTCACCAAAACCACTCTCCCTAGATCCTTTTTCTCTGGACAACGAAACCTCTCTTTCATTTTCTCACCCCCTTTAAAAAGTTCTTTTAAATTTTATCTTTTTTAAGGAACTTTAGCAAGATCTCTTTAGCTAACTGAGGATTGGCCCTTCCGCCTGTTTTTCTCATCAATTGACCGATTAGAAATTGAAGGGCAGGTATCTTGCCTTTTTGAAAATCTTCCACTGCCTTTTGATTTTCTAAGATTATTTCTTGGGCTAATTTTTCAATCTCTTTTTTATCGGTAAGTTGGACTAAGCCTTTTTCTTTAATGATCTGCAAGGGGTCAGCTCCGGTTTTGAACATTTCCGCCAATACCATTTTTCCAATTTTACTTGAAATTTTTCCTTCCTCAATCAAGCTAATAAATTGGGCAAAATTTTCTGGAGTAATTAAAATTTCTTTTTCCTCAAATGGTAAACCTTTTAAGAGACCCACTAAATCAGAAATTAGATAATTTGAGCTCAGCTTAATCAATCTCAATAGTTTTTCTTTCTTTAAATTTGGCTCAAACTCAGAAACTATTTTCTCAAAATATTCTCCTAATTCTTTATTTTTTACCAAAATTTCAGTTGTCTTTTCATCTAATTGATATTCTCTCTTTAACCTCTCTCTTCTTTGGTGTGGAAGTTCGCCAATTTCTGACCGAATTTTTAAAATGGTTTCTTCATCAATATAAAGTGGAGGCAAATCTGGCTCTGGAAAATAACGGTAGTCATGGGCCTTTTCTTTTTCTCTCTGGGGAAAGGTAACCTCTCTGAGATCATCCCACCCCCTTGTTTCCTGAAGGATTTTTTTTCCTTTTTTCAAGATCTCAGTCTGTCTTGCTATTTCGTACTCGATTGCCTTCTCTAATGCTCGGAAAGAATTTAAATTCTTAATCTCAACTTTTGTCCCTAATTCTCCCCTTTTTTTAGCCAAAGAAACATTAGCTTCTACCCTCAATTCTCCTTTTTCCATATCGGCCTCAGAAACATCCAAATATCTCAAAATAAGTTGCAACTCCTCAGCAAAATCTCTTGCTTCTTTAGCAGAAGTGAGATCTGGTTCCGTGACCAATTCCATTAGAGGAACACCTGCCCGATTAAAATCAACCAGGGAGCAATCTTTTTCGTGGATTAATCTGCCTGTATCTTCTTCCAGATGCACCCTTTTTATTCGAATTTTCCTTCCTCTAACTTCTAAAAAGCCGTTTTTACAGAGTGGTTTTTGGTATTGGGAAATTTGATATCCCTTTGGCAAATCCGGGTAAAAATAATTTTTTCTTTCAAAAAAAGAGTTTTTTTCGATTTCACAATTTAGAGCAAGTCCAGTTTTTATTGTCTTTTTCACTGCCTCCTGATTGACAACTGGTAATGTTCCGGGATGGCCTAGACAAATCGGACAGATATTAATGTTTGGATGAGTTTCTTCAGGATCGTTTTTGCAAGAGCAAAACATTTTTGTCTTTGTTTTCAACTCAATATGAATTTCCAAACCAATCACTGGCTGGAGGTTAAGCTTCAAAGTCTTCATGGTGAAAAATCTTTAATTCTTTTCTCTTAATGTTTCTTCCATGATTTCTACCCCATAACTTGTTCCGATGATATCAGCGCCAGCCTTGAGTGCGTTTTTTAAATCTCTTAGAGTTTTAATCCCCCCAGAAGCTTTCACCAAGAGGTTGGGAACAGCTTTTCGCATAAGTTTTAGGTGATAAAACTTTTCCTTTAATTCCCGATATTCAAGAGGGTCTTTAACCGTGGCTGTTTTGACACAAATTGCCCCTGCTTCTTTGGAAATTTCACACACCTTAATGATTTCTTCATCAGTTAAATAACCAGAACCTATGATCACTTTTGTAGGCAAAATTTTGCAGATTGCTTTCAGGTCTCTTAAAACCTTTTCCCACCTTTCATGCTTGACATCAGGAAGAGAAACTACTACATCTATTTCATCAGCTCCATCTTTTTTTGCTTTTTGACAGATTTTTATCCTTTTTTTATGATCACTATCTCCAATCGGATCATCAACTAAGACAATCGTTTTAATTCCTGTTCCTTTTAGTTCCTTTGAAACTAATTTTACCCATTTTGGTCTTACGCAAACTCCCCGAAAACCGTATTTTTTTGCCTCTTGGCAGGTTTTTAAAATATCATCTTTTTTGAGATTATTTCTAATGTTGGTATGATCGATGATTTTTGCCAAATTTTTTAAGCTAACCATAATTTTAAAAAATAAGGGGGGATCAGGGTGGGAATCGAACCCACGCCTCTTTCTTCAGTGAACCAGGAGGTGGAAGGGAAAATCACTGAAGAAAGCTTTTAGGGGTGGGAAAGCCCCTAGGCACCTCTCCTGATCCCTCCATTTTTAATGAAGGTCCTATTTTCTAAATTAACAAAAATTCCTCATTTCCGCAAGAATAGTGAAAAAAAGCGGAGGTTTTTTCCTCCGCTTTTAAATCTTTTTTGACTCTTTCAATGAACATTTCATATTCTTGGAGAATTTTTCTTAGTCGGCGATAATTTTCGATCGCAGAAAAGACGATTCCAGTTAAGGTTTTAATATCAGCTGAAATAGCTTCTCTGGAAGATGCTTTATGCTCTTTGAGCAAAGAAAGCAAGGAAAAAGTTATTTCTTTAGCTTCTTTTATCCAAGGTTCGGAAATTTCTTTTTCTGCCATCTCTATTGTTAAGAGAAGATCTTTTGCCATATTCTCTGGATTTTGTGAAGATAAAACCAAAAAAATTAGAGAAAAGGCCATAACCAAAATTCCTATCACCGTGATCTTTCTCCCAAAAACTTTCTCCTCTTTGGTCACTAACTCTAATTTTTCCCTCATTTTCCCTCCTTTTTAAAAGAGCTAAGTTCAATTTTAGCAATCTTTATTTTAAAATCAAGCTCTTGACAATCATTAAAAATTTCTATATTCTAAGAGAGCTCTTTAAAAGGAGGTGAAGATGGAGTTAGGTTTGGATGAGTTAGAAAGAGAAATAATCACACTAGCTTATGCTTATGTGGAAGTTCAGAGAATAAGGGGAAGTTTGGAAAGTAAACATGGAAAAAGTAAAAGAAAAAACACTTCGTTTTCACCTATCCATTCTCTCCGGAAAGAAGCTTTGAAAATGATTGGCTTTGGGGAGGAGAAAATCGAGGAATTGAGAAAAAAAGAAAAGGAGATAAAAAAAGCACTTGAAAAAAATGTTTCTAAACATCCTCTCTGGACTTGGGCTTCCAAGGTAAAAGGTTTAGGTAAGCTTTCGACCGGGTTAGTCATGGCAGCTATCGGAGATATAAGTAGAGTTCAAACTTGCTCTGGGCTCTGGAAATCTTTTGGCCTTGATGTCACGCCAGAAGGAAAAGCCAGAAAGATGATCCCTGGAAAAAAAGGAAGGGTCGGTTTTCCTTTTGCCAGAAGAATTTTGGGCCGAATAAGAAGGCAGATATTGTTCCATAAGGATGGTTTTTATTACAAACTTTATCTTCAATATCGCCTTTATTACGACAATTTTAGACCAGATTGGCCAAAAGGACGGCGTTTCGGTGCTGCCATTCGAGCAACAGAAAAAATCTTCCTTTCCCATTTTTGGGAAGTTTGGCGAAAATCAAAAAATCTTCCTGCACCTGAACCTTACATGGTTGCCCAAAATCCTCTGTTGCACAGAAAAATTTCTCCAGAAGATGCCATAAATAAAATGGCATCTTCAAAGTCTAAAGGGAAAGAGGGCAAGCCGTTTTGACGGGGTAACCGTAAGTAGGGGGCGAGCCGTTTTGACAGGGTAACCGTAAGCAGAGGGCGAGCCGTCGATTTAGGAAAAACGTGCTCCTGGGGCGAGCCGTCATTATAGGGCGACCGTGTCTCCTGGGCGTGGCACCTTTTAAAGACCCCCTAGGAATGACTAGGGGGTTTGTTTTTTGAAAAATTGAAGGGTAATGTTTTTGATCTCTTCAAAAACATTTTCTACCTCTCTTTCCCCATCGACGATAAAGACATTTTCAAATTCTTTAGCCAATCTCTGATAATTTTTCCAAACTCTTGCCAAGGTTTCTTTTTTCTCAAAAATGGTCATTTCAAAGCGATTCTTTTTTATTCTTTCAAGACAAACTTTTGGTGAAACTTTAAGAAAAAAAGTTAAATCTGGGAGCAAAAATTTTTCATTAATTTTTATTAACCAATCAAAATCTTTAATTTCCAAATTTCCATAAGCAATGGTCGAGAAAAAATATCGGTCAGAAATGACATTGATTCCTCTTTTCAAAAGGGGAATGACTTCTTTTTCTAAATGGTAGGCTCGATCAGCGGAAAACAAAAGTTGAAGACAAATTTGAGAAGATTTCCAGTCATTGGTTAACTGAGATTTTATTAGCCCTCCAATTAAGCTGGCGGTTGGTTCTTTGGTAATATGAGTCTTTTTTCCGATTTTGTTTAAGTAATCAGCCAAAAGTTTAACTTGGGTGGAATTTCCTGCCCCGTCTAAAGAATCAAAGACGATTAATTTTCCGCGGTAAGGATTTTTGATCATAAATTTTTTTCCTTTTATTTAGTATAGCAAAAATAAAAAAGGCCAACTACCAAAAGGTAGTTGGCCAAAAACATCTAGTCTCTTTCTGTCCAAAGTTCACCTTGGCCTTTATTGAGAATAAATTTCTGATAAAGATCTCCAAAAACCCCTGGGGCTTTTCGATGGAGGATTTTAAGAATTTCCATTGCTGTTTCACGGATCTCCCATTGAGCGCTTGTTTCGCAGCGAAGCTTTAAAAAGTGACGCCAGGATCTAAAGTTCATTGAAACCATGATCTTGCTTTTGCAGGCATTGGCAAGTAGGTAGCGAGCGTCTTCTTTCGAAATTTTTAGTGCCAAAAGCTTTTGGTAAGCTTCCCAACTATTTCTAATGGCAGTCTCAAAAATTTTCAGAGCTTCTTCGTTTTCTAAGATCGAAGGTGGAATGACAAAATATTCTGGATCTTTCACTTCTACATACCTTTGGCTTTCTTGGGCATAGCTTGCTAAGCGATGACGCACCAATTGATGGGTAAAAACTCGAGAAGCTTCAATCAAAAATGTAGCGCTGGCAAATTCCAATGGTGAAAGATGTCCTTTTTTGATACATTTTTCCAAAAATTTCCGACGAGCCTTAAGTGCTGTTGTTTTTGGTTTTGATTGCCAACAATTTCGATAAGCCATTTCGATGAGCTCTTCAGCCTCAGGGGTAACGAAAAGAAGCTTTACTTTTGGCCTCCAGACCCTCTCTTTTGATCTTTTCATTCTCTCACCTCCTTTTTATTTTTCAAAGAACTTTCAAATTTTTCTAATTTTTCTAAATATTCTTGGCTATCTTTTTTGATCCATTCAGAAACGGAAATCTTTTTCTTGGCACCGTTTGCCTTTTTAATGATCACCTTTTTTATCCCTGCGTTAATCAAAACCCTTTTACAGCGAAAACAAGGATCTGCCTCAACCAAATTACCTTCTTTGTCTATCCCACAAATATAAACAATTCCCCCAAAGACATTAGCCCCGGAACGAGCAGCGTTTAAAATGACATTTTCTTCTGCATGAACTGCCGGACAATCTTCATAGGCTTTACCGTGGGGCAAATTTAATTTTTCTTTTATGCAACCTACTTCCAAACAATTAATCCCTCCTCTCACTGGCCCATTATAACCTGTAGCTACAATGACATCGTCTTTGACCACGATCGCGCCGTATTTCCTTCTTAAGCAGGTCGATCTTAAAGAAATGGCTTTGGCAATTTCCAAATAATATTCATCTTTTGATGGTCTTTTTTCCATTTTAATCTATGATTTCAATTCCCATATTTTTTGCCTGCCCCTCAACGATTTTCATTGCCTTTTCGATATCGGTGGTGTTTAAATCTGGTAATTTCTCCTCGGCGATTTTTCGCAATTGTTCTCTGGTAATTTTTCCTACTTTCACCTTTTGAGGTTCTCCAGAGCCTTTTTCTATTCCCGCATATTTTTTTAGCAATTCAGCGGTAGGAGGTTTTTTTAATTTCATTTCATAAGTTCGATCTTCATAGACGGTAATTTCAACTGGAATAGTAAAACCTTGCTGCTTTTTTGTGAGCTCATTAAATTTATCACAAAATTCTTTAATATTTAATCCATGCTGAGCTAAGCTTGGACCTACTGGTGGAGCAGGAGTGGCTTGACCAGCAGGAATTTGTAATTTAACAATGGCTTTGATTTTCTTCTTCATAATTTTTTAATTTGTAAAGAATCTAACTCGACCGGGGTGTCTCGGCCAAACATATTAATTAAGACCTTCACCTTTCCCCTCTCTTCATCAATTTCTGCCACCTTCCCTTCAAAATTTTTGAATGGACCATCGATAATTTTTACCAAATCTCCTACCTTTACATCAATTTTATATTGGGGTTCCTTAACCGCCATCCTTTTCATTAAATTTTTAATCTCCTCATCGGAAACAGGAATAGGAGTAGTGCCCGCCCCGACAAACCCCGTGACATTAGGGGTATTTCTTACTACATACCAAGAGTCGTCCGTCACGATCATTTCCACTAAAACATAACCAGGATAGATTTTTTCTTCCACTATCTCCCTTTTACCATTTTTGATCTTTATTTTCTTCTCTTTCGGAACGATGACATTAAAAATCTTATCTTCCATGCCTAAAGACTCTACTCTCTGGCGCAGGTTTTTTGCCACCGTTTCTTCGTAACCAGAATATGTATGAATGACATACCATCTTCTTTCTTGTGGTAATTGTTGTCTCGCCATGTTAGAAAAAAATTAACTGATAATTTTTCTTAGCAAAAGAATGAAAAAATACTCTAAACTGCCAAGGAAAATGGCACAAACGATCGAAACAACAATAACAATTAAGGTATATCGAAAAGTCTCCCTTTTCGTCAACCAATTAACCCTTTTCATTTCAATTTTCATTTCTTTTAAAAAAGTGAATATTTTTGTGGGAAGCTGGTTAATTTTCATAATATTAAATATCTAAATTCTTCACCTTTTTTGCATAAGTTTGAATGAATTTTTTTCTCGGTAAAACTTCCTTTCCCATCAAAATGTCAAAAATACGATCTGCCTCCTTGGCATCTTCAATTTTCACCTGGAGTAAAACTCGATTTTTCGGATCCATCGTCGTTTCCCAAAGCTCTTGAGCATTCATTTCTCCAAGCCCCTTATATCTCTGAATGGAAATACCAGTTTTCTTTTTTAAAGATTTTAAAATTTCCATTTTTTGATCCTCAGTATAAGCATACTTTACCTCTTTTCCCGCTTGAATTTTGTACAAAGGAGGTTGGGCAATATATAAGTAGCCTTTTTCAATCAACGGCCGAAAATAGCGGTAAAAGAGGGTCAAAAGTAAGGTGCGTAAATGCTGGCCATCAACATCGGAATCAGCCATAATGATAATCCGATGGTATCTAGCTTTTTCCACATTAAAGTCTTCACCAATCGCTGTTCCTAAGGCAATGATTAATGATTTTATTTCCTTTGAGGCTAAAATTTTATCAAGGCGGGCTCTTTCCACATTCAAAATTTTTCCTTTAAGAGGTAAAATTGCTTGAAAATGTCTATCTCTTGCTTGCCTTGAACTTCCCCCTGCACTTTCTCCCTCAACAATATAAAGTTCTGACTCTTCGGGATTTTTCGAAATGCAATCAGCCAATTTTCCAGGGAGAGTCAATCCTTCCAAAATTCCTTTTCTCAAAATTGTCTCTTTGGCGCTCTTTGCCGCCTTTCTTGCCTTCTGAGATAAAAGGCATTTTTCAATAATAATTTTAGCATCGTTTGGGTTTCTTTCTAAAAAATCGTTCAGCGCTTCCCCAATAAATTGTTCCACCGCTGACTTAACCTCAGGATTTCCTAACCTTGCCTTAGTCTGACCTTCAAATTGTGGCTCTCTAACCTTCACTGAAATAACCGCTGTGAGGCCTTCTCTCACATCTTCACCGGTAAAATTTTCATCGTTTGGTTTTAAAAATCCATTCTTTCTGGCATAATCATTAAAAGTTCTGGTAAGGGCAGTTCTCAATCCTGTCAAATGGGTACCACCTTCCTGGGTATAAATATTGTTGGCAAAACTTTCTTCGTAACATTCGTATTCGTCAGTATAACACAAGGCTGTCTCTATCAAAATACCGTTTTTTTCTCCTTCTGCAGAAAAAATATTGGGATGAATGGGTAAAAGTCCTTTCAGAAGATGATATTTTAAATAAGAACGTAATCCACCTTCAAAGTAAAAAGTGTAAGAAATCTTTGGTTCTTTTCTTTGGTCAATCACTTTTATCTTTACTCCCTTTGTCAAGTAAGCTTGTTGTCTTAGGTGGTGGAGAATTTTTTTTAGATCAAATTTGATCTCTTTGAAAATTTCTGGATCTGGCTGAAAAATTACCGTCGTACCCCGCTCTTGACATTTTCCTATCTTTTTTACCTTTGTGATCGGCTTGCCTTGGGAATATTCTTGAAAATACTTTTCTCCCTTGCGACAAACTTCCACCCTCATCCATTTAGAAAGAGCACAAACAACGGAAACTCCTACCCCATGAAGCCCGCCTGCTACCTGATAAGCTTTGCCTCCAAACTTTGCTCCCGCATGCAAAGTAGTCATCACTGTTTCTAGGGCCGATTTTTTTGTCTGAGGATGAATTTCTACAGGAATTCCTCGGCCATTATCTCTCACTTTCACTTTATTTCCTGGCAAAAGAACAACTTCTCCTTCGGTGGCATAACCTGCCATCGCTTCATCGATAAAATTATCTACCACCTCCCAAATCAAATGATGAAGTCCGTCTAGTCCAGTTGAACCAATATACATTGCCGGTCTTTTCCTGACCGGTTCTAAGCCCTCCAAAACATAGATATCTTTCGCTTCATAGGTAGTCTCTTCTTTTGGTAAAGTTTTCTTTTTTGACATATTCTTTTATTTTCTTACTTCCCAACCTTTTTCTTCTATCGCCTTAATAATTTTTTCATGAACCTCATTTACCTCCTCTGAAGAAAGTGGTCGATCTTGATCCTGATAGACGATATGAAAAGAAAGGTTCTTTGTTCCTTCCGGTAATTCTTCCCCTTCATAGATATCAAAGAGATCAACATCAGCAATTAATCTTCCCCCGTTTCTTTCAATTTCGTTTAACACTTCTTCGACCAAAACCTTTCTGGGGAGTAAAATGGAAATGTCGCGAATGACCGCAGGATAAGGAGAAATGGGTTGATAAACTGTTTCTTCACTGGCTAACCTTGATAATTTTTCAAAATCAATATCAAAAGCGACTACCTTTCCTTTGATTTTTAAAGACTCAAGAATATTTGGAGAAATTTCTCCTAAAAAACCAATTTCTTGGTGGTCAACTTTAATTTCCGCACATCTTGTTGGATGCCAAAGAGAAACTTCCGTATCCTCGGGTGTGGGCTGAAATTGATCATACCAGACTCCAGGAATTCCCAATCTTTGAAAAAGAAAGTCAACCACTCCTTTGACCTCGAAAAATGCTTCTCCGGTAATTGCCCCGCTCAGCATTTTTTTCTCTTCTATTTTTGTCTTATCTTTAGATTCTCTGAAAATTTTTCCCAGCTCAAAAATTTTTATTTGTTGGAAAAATCTTTGATTTTTAAGAATGTTTTTTAAAAGATTGGGCAAAAGAGAGGGTCTTAAATATTTAAAATCAGCACTAGTAGGATTTTCAAGTTCAATAATCTCTTTGAATCGAAAAAGGTTTTTTTCTTTTTCTCCGATGAAAGAGTAATTGTAAACCTCAACCAAGCCTGTTTCTTTCAAAATATCTTTGGCCATTCCTTCCCAAAAAACTTCAAAATTTCTCTTAGGAGGAATTAAACTGGCAAAAGGAAAGTTGGGTGGGATTTTTTCAAAACCGTAAATCCTTCCAATTTCTTCGATTAAGTCTTCAGGTAAATTTAGATCTTGCCTAAAAGTGGGTATTTCCACCTCTAAAATTTTTTCTTGAAAAGATTTGCTGGCAAAAGCAGGTTTTGAAATTTTAAATTCTAACCTCTGAAAAATATCTTTCACTTTTTTTTCTGAAATTTTCGCTCCTAATAGTTCTTCAACTTCATTTAAATTTAAAATAATTTTTTTGGGAAAAATTTTTTGGGGATAAAAATCAACTAACCCCTGAGCAATTTTACCTCCGGCCACTTTTTGGATTAAACTAACTGCTCTGTTAATGGCCAGTTCGGTTAAATTTGGATCAAGACCGTGTTCAAACCGCCAAGAAGCATCGGTTTTCAGATCAATGTGTCTGGAACCTTGGCGAATAACAGTGGGAGAAAAATTAGCTGATTCTAAAATCACCGTTTTTGTCTTTTCATCAATTTCTGCTTTTTTGCCCCCTTTAATGCCGGCAATGGCTAAGGGCTCTTTGGGATCGGCAATAATTAGAATATTTTCATCTAACTCATACTCTTCACCATCTAAAGTGACAATCTTTTCTCCTTTTTTAGCTCTCCTCACGATGATTTCTTTTTTCCCTTTTTTGTTTTCTTCTATTTTCTCAAAATCAAAAGCATGAAGTGGTTGACCAATTTCCAACATCACATAATTTGCAATGTCGACGATGTTATTAATTGGTCTCAATCCACAAGCTATTAATTTCTCTCTCAGCCATCTAGGAGAAGGCTTCACTTTTATGTTAAAAATTATTCGACCCGTATATCTTAAGCAATCCTCTCTCGATTTTACCTTCACCTCAATAAAATCTTTGGTTTTTAATTGTGGATCCTCTTTAAAAGAGATAGATTTTTCCCAACTAAAATTAAGAGGGAAATTCAAAACCGCAGAAATTTCTCTGGCAATTCCTAAATGAGAAAAACAATCTGAACCTCGATTAGGCAAGACATCAATATCCAACAAAACTTCCCTCTTTCCTTTTTTTTCAAAAAAATTTGAGAGATTGTTTTGGTATTGGCAGGTTGTCTCAAAGCTGTGCATGGTTAAAACCTCAGCCAGCTTCTCTGGCTTGGGTAATTTTTTACTAAAAAAAGATTGAAGCCAATGGTAAGAGAAAATCATAAAATTAGATTAAAATTGAGTCAAAAACCTTAGATCACCACTATAAAATAGTCTGATATCGTTTATTTTATATTTGACCATCGTCAATCTTTCCAGGCCCATTCCAAAAGCAAAGCCCCTCCAATCTCGAGGATTCAAGCCGGAATTTTTAAAGACATTTGGATGAACCATCCCTGCCCCCATCACCTCAAGCCAGCCTTTATTTTGACAGAAAGAACACTTTTTTTTACCATCACAACTGGGACAAGAAATATCAACTTCAAGCGAAGGTTCAGTAAAAGGAAAAAAACTCGGACGAAGTCGGATTTTAACTTTCTTGTTAAAAAAACGCAAAAAAAACTCCTCAACAATCGCCCGAAAATTAGCTAAGCTCACTCTTTTATCAACCATCAAACCCTCTACCTGATGGAAATTGATTTCATGGCGGGCATCGGTGGCTTCATGGCGAAAAACGCGACCTGGGACAATAATCCTTAGGGGTGGATGATTTTTCTCCATAAATCTTACCTGAACTGGACTGGTATGAGTGCGTAATAATATTTTCAATTTAAGAGTGCTTTTTGGGCGTTTCAAATAGAGGGTATCCCAAAAATCTCTGGCTGGATGATCTTTCGGAATATTGAGGGCGTCAAAATTATACCATTCTGTCTCGATCTCTGGCCCTTCCACTATTGAAAAACCCATCTGCTGAAAAATTTCCCCAACTTCTCTTTGAACCTGGGTAAGAGGATGTAAATGGCCGGGTACAATTTTTTTTCCAGGAAGAGTGACATCTATCCACTCTTTTTCCATCATCTCTTTTTCTAATCTTTCTTTGAGCAACTTTTTCTTTTTTTCTAAAGCCATTTCAAGCTCCACCTTAAAAGCATTAATCTCCTTCCCAAAGCTCGCTCTTTTTTTCTTTGGCAATTTTGAAAGAGATTTCGTTAAGTTTGAGAGTATTCCTTTTTGACCTAAATATTCTCGAAAAATTTCATCTAATTTTTTCAGACTATCAGCTTCTTTTATCTCTTTTTCTGCTTTAATTTTGATTTTTTTCAACTCAACCTGATGCATAAGAGATAATTTATTTTAACCTTAATTTAACTTAAAATCAAGGGCTAAATAATAAATAAGGCCAGGTTATTCCCGGCCTTCCAGAGGTTCTTTTTCTCTTGAGAGCCATTTTATCTGGCTAATAACTGTAAGCTTTAACCCTAAATACAAAATCCAAAGAAAAAGGAGAAAAAAGATCGCCCCCACTGCCACTCCAATCCACTTTGCCATTCTTCACCTCCTCAAAAAAGAACTAAAAAAATATTAGCTTAAAAAATAAAAAAAATCAAGCCTTAATTTCTAAATTGACACTCTGCCAAGGGAAATGGTCTTGAAGTTTAAATAAAATCTTTTATTTCCCTCTTCCTTTAAAGTTAAGAAGTGAGAAACTCAAAAGAGTTTCAGTTGGCGGGGGCGATGGGATTTGAACCCACGATCTTCCGCGTGACAGGCGGATGTTCTAGACCAGGCTGAACTACGCCCCCATGTCGAGGGTGGGAATTGAACCCACTTCTCTCCCTTATGAGAGGAGCGCTCTACCATTGAGCTACCCCGACAAAAAATGTTGCGCCGCTTGGAATTGCACCAAGGCCTCCAGCTTATGAGACTGGCGACCTACTACTGGTCCACGGCGCAATATATTATCATCTTAGAAAAAAAATTAAAAAAGGTCAAGGCCCTCCCTTAATACTTTTTCAAAAATTTTCAATGCCTCTTTGGCCACATTTAATTCTAATTTATAGCTGGGATCATGAACAATGTTTTCTCTGATCTTATGAGCTTGGCGAATTTTTTCTACAGCCACCGGAAAATCGAGGGGTAATTTATTGAGTATTTCTTCTAAACTACCATCACCATAACCTGCGCTCTTTAAAGCTTCTTCCACTAAACCATCTGCTTCGATCACTGCTAATTTGATTTCTGCCTCTAAGTTTGACTCAAGCCTCTTTTTTATTTTTTTCCATTCTCCCTCTATTTTTCCTCTTTCAATTGGTCGAAAGGTAAGAAATTCTATTAAATCTAAAAGAAACATTTTCTTTAGCCAACTTGTCTTAAATAGTCCCCACAAAATGTAACCGAAAAAAAAGAGAGAGAAACCCAAAAACACCCATTTGATGACCAGCAACCAACCACTCATTTTGGGATAAAGCAAAAATTGAATTATTTCTTCAATTTTTTCCGGATTCATAGAGTTTGGCTAAAGCAATAATTTTTTTCTCTTGGAATGGCTTTCCAATAATCTGAAGACCTACCGGTAAATTATCTATTCGACCACAGGGAAGAGAAATGGCAGGCAAACCTGCTAAGCTTGCGGGAACAGTGAAAATATCTGAAAGATACATTGCCAGAGGATCGGTAATTTTTTCGCCTAATTTAAAGGCAGGAGTGGGGGCAGTAGGAGTGACAATAAAATCTACTTTTTCCCATGCCTTTTCAAAATCTTCTTTAATCAATCTTCTTACTTTCATAGCTCTCAGATAGTAAGCTTCATAATATCCTGCAGAGAGGGCATAAGTTCCCAACATGATCCTTCTTTGCACTTCTGAGCCAAAGCCTTTAGCTCTTGTTTGAAGATAAACTTGGAGGAGATTTTTCGCTTTTGATTTTGGATTTTTGGCCTCTGAAAAGCCATATTTTATCCCATCATAACGGGCCAAATTAGCGGAGGCTTCCGAAGGGGCGATGATGTAATAACAAGCGAGGGCATATTGGGTGTGAGGCAAAGAAATTTCTTCAATTTTAGCGCCCATTTTTTCATATTTTCTAATCGCTTCTTTCACAATCTTTTCGACCTCTTTATCCATTCCTTCAATAAAATATTCTTTTGGAATACCAAGGGTTAAATTTTGAATTTGAAGGTTAAAATTCTGAGATTCAAATTCTGGATTTATCGAAGTACTGTCGAGATCATCTTTTCCTTTGATCACCTCAAAAACAATCTCACAATCTTCTACTGTTTTGGCAATGGGTCCAACCTGATCTAAAGAAGAGGCAAAGGCAATTAATCCGTATCTTGAAACTGCTCCATAAGTTGGTTTTAAACCCACTACCCCACAAAAGGCTGCCGGCTGTCTTACCGAACCTCCGGTATCTGAACCTAGGGCAAAAACAGAAAGGTTGGCAGCCACGGCGGCTGCTGAACCTCCAGAAGAACCACCCGGAACTCTCTTTAAATCAAGAGGATTTTTGGTCGGAAAAAAAGCTGAATTTTCCGTAGAAGAACCCATCGCAAATTCGTCAAGATTAGTTTTTCCTAAAATTATTGCTCCAGCCTCCTTTAGTTTTTTCACTACCGTGGCATCATAAGGGGCAATGTAGTTTTCTAAGATCTTAGAACCAGCAGTACACCTTATTCCTTCCACCAAAATATTATCTTTGATAGCACAAGGGACGCCAGCTAAAGGTGGCAATTTTCTGCCAGTAAAAATCATTTCGTCAATTTTTTTTGCTTGAGAGTAAGCTAAATCTTCAGAAATTGTCAAAAAGGCCCTAATTTTTTTGTCTTCCTTCTTTATTTTCTCTAAATAAGCCTTGGTTAACTCCAGGGCAGAAAACTTTTTTCTCGTCAATCCCTCTTGAATCTTTTTTATGGTAAAATCATCTAAAAACACAGCCTTATTTCAAATTATTTTTTTCACTTTAAAATATCGATCTTTAGTTTCCGGAGCTAATTCTAAAAGTTTTAAATTAATAGGTTGAACTCTTATCATTTCATCCTCTCGCCAAACATTTTTCTGAAGGAAAGGGTGGGTCATAGGTTCAACTTCTGTAACCTTTACTTCTTTGAGCTTTTGAATATAATCTAAAATTTTTGAGAGCTCCTTTTGATACTTTTGGAGTTCCCTTTCGCTCAATTGAAGCCTGGCCAATTTTGCAATATGTTTTACTTGTTCTTTTTTTATCATAAATTGAAATTTTTATTTTGGCGCCTCTAACTCTGTCGTCTCTACTAAGACCTCATGTAATTCATCTAAATTTTCCAAAACCATCCCTGCCCCTCTTACTACCGCAGTCATCGGATCTTCAATTACTTTAGTGGGAATTTTTGTTTCCTTTTTAATTAGAAGATCTAATCCTCTCAAAAGAGCCCCTCCCCCTGAAAGATGAATTCCGTTCGCCATAATATCAGCCAACAATTCCGGTGGTGTTTCCTCAATGGCTGATTTTATTTCAGCGACAATTTGCATAATCGATTTTTCCATTGCCTTGCGCACGTCCTCTTCTTTCACAACAATCTCTTCAGGCAAACCAGTAACCAAATTTCTACCCCTCATTGGCATTTCTTTTTTGGAAACCCTTTCTCCTTCTTTCTTGCTGTTTGAGCGGTGGTGTTCGGAAGCTTCTAGAGGATAGGCAGAACCAATCCCAATTTTGATTGCCTCAGCTGTTCTTTCCCCAATCAACAATTTATATTCTTCCTGGGCAAAGCGAATAATATCTTCATTCAATTTATCTCCTGCTATCCTCAAGCTTTTTGCCAAAACAATACCTCCTAAAGAAATAACCGCCACTTCGGTTGTCCCTCCGCCAATATCAACAATAAAATTTCCCCCTGGTTCTTGAACAGGAAGACGGGCGCCAATGGCAGCAGCCATTGGTTCTTCAATTAAAAAAACTTCTCTTGCCCCGGCCGATTTTCCAGCATCGATCACTGCCTTTTTCTCCACTTCAGTCACCCCCCAAGGAATGGCAATAATTACTCGAGGCGGAATCCATTTTCTTCTTCTTGCCTTTTCAATGAAATATCTGAGCATTTGCTCAGTAATCTCGAAATCAGAAATGACACCCCCTCTCAGGGGACGAATGGCTACGATATGTCCGGGGGTGCGACCGACCATCTTTTTTGCCTCCTGACCAATGGCTAAGATCTGTCCGGTTTTTTGATTGACCGCAACCACGCTTGGCTCTTGAATCACAATCCCCCTTCCCCTCACATAAACCTCGCAATTTGCTGTTCCCAAATCAACCGCAATATCTTCAGAAAAAAATGATAAAAATTTTTTTAGCATAGGCTGAGTTTTTCCTTTAAAAATTTTAATAGATCTTTTATCTTAATCAATCTTGCCACCTTTTTCTTTCTTTCTTTAATTTCAACCGATTTTTTTCTCAAACTTTTTTCACTAATGACCATTCTCAGAGGAATGCCAATTAGATCACAATCAACAAATTTTTCGCCGACACTCTTTGCCCGATCATCGTATAATACTTCTATTTTTTGATTTTCCAAAAGCTGATATATTGTTTGGGCTGTCTTTTTAATCTCCCTCTTTTCTCTCACTGAAATCAAATGAACTTGAAAAGGTGCGATTTCTATGGGCCAGCAAATTCCTTTTTCATCATGATTAACTTCCACAATCGCTCCCATTAATCTCGGCAAGCCGATCCCATAGCATCCCATGAGGACAAATTTTTCTTTACCTTCCCGATCTTTAAAAGTCAGATTAAAATATCGGGCGAATTTCTCTTTTAAATTAAAAATATTTCCTACCTCAATGGCTTTTTTGACTTCTAATTTTTCGTTTCCACATTGATAACATCGGTAGTTTTTTTCTTTAATTATTTGTTGATTAATACCAACCTTACATTTTTCACAAAGGTAAATAAAATCTTCACCAAAAGGAGTGAGCGTTTGGAATTCATGAGAATATTCAGAAAAGGTACCACCAGAAGCTAAGGTTAGAAATGTTTGTTTTCCTATTCCACATCTTTTAAAGATCTGAAAATAAGCTTTTTTTACCTTCTCGTAATAATTTTCTAAATCTTCTAAAGTTTGGTGGAAAGAATAAAGATCCTTCATGATAAATTCTACACCCCGAAGCAATCCTGACTTTGCCCGCAGTTCGTCTCGAAATTTCACCTGAATTTGATATAAGGCCAAGGGCAAGTCACGATAAGATTTGACGAACTTTTTCACCAATGGAGTAATAATTTCTTCGTGTGTCCATCCTAAACCTAATTCTTTTCCGGAACGACTTCTCAATTTAAACATCACCTCTTGCCCCCATCTGTTTGTCCTTTCCCAATTTTCCTTTGGATGTAACGCTGGTAATAAAATTTCTTGGGCACCAATTTTTTCCAATTCTTCTCTGATCACCTTTTCAATCTTTTTTAACACCCGTAATCCTAAGGGTAAGAAAGAATAAACCCCAGCCATTAACTTATCGATAAATCCTGCTCTCAGCAAAAGCTGACTGTTAATGCTCACTTCTTCTTTTGGTACTTCTTTTTGGGTTTTAACAAAAAGCTTTGATTGATACATGAAAGATTAATTAAAATAATCGAGCAATGTCTCTGATTGTTACCCAAATCATCAATAAAATCAATAAGGCAAAAAAGAAAGTGGTGATTTTTTCTTCAGTTTTTTGAGAAACAGGTTTTTTTCTAATTGCCTCGATGAGTAAAAAGAGAGCTTTTCCTCCGTCTAAAGCTGGGATGGGTAAAAGATTGACCACTGCCAAATAAATGGCGACTATTCCGACAAATTGTAAAAAATAACCCCATCCTGCCCCTATTGCTTGATTGAAAAGATAAAACACACCCACCGGTCCGACCACTTCCACAAAAGATGGCTTTTTTCTGAAAAGATTCAAAAGAGTCTGCCAATATCCCTGAAAAACCTCCAAAGTAAACAGATAGGTATTTTTTATACCTTCTCCCACAGCCTTAAAAAGGGGGTATTTTTTAATTGTCGTCTTAGCTAAAATGATACCCAAAGGTCCTTGACCTGGTGGAGGGGAACTGCGAGGAATCAATTTTACTTCAAAAAGACTCTCTCCTCTTTTTATCACCAGCGTAATTTCTTGGTCTTTATATTCTTGAATGAGTGCTTGAAACTCTTTCACCTTAGTAATTTCAAATTTTTGATCTCCAACCTTCAATTCCTTGATGAGATCGCCTGGTCTTAATTTGGCAATTTGAGCTGGTGAGTGAGGTAAAACCTGGAAAATTTGAATTCTACTTGGAAAAAGATCTCCTGTTTCGTCGTCATCAATGATCACCGGGGTGCCAATGGCAAAAGCAAGGGAAAATAAGATCGAAGCTATAATCCAAAAAGAAATCACTCCTCCCAAAACGATAAGAAGTCTCTTAAAAATTGGTTGTTGAGAAAAACTCTCTTTTCCTTCTACTGCCTCTTTCTCACCAAAGAGTTTGACAAAAGCGCCAAAGGGCAAGAGATTAAGACTATAAACAGTTTGACCAATTTTCTTTCCCCAAATTTTCGGCGGATATCCTAAACCAAATTCCTCTACTTTCACACCCATTTTTTTAGCGACGAGAAAATGACCTAGCTCGTGTAAGGTCAAAAGTGCGATTAAACTGATGAAAGCAATAAGGAAGTTCATAGAAAAATTTTTATTCCATTATTTCTTTTTTCTTTCTCTCTGCCATCTCGTCAATTTTTTCGTTATACTCGTCAATCATTTTTTGAAGTTCGTTTTTCGCCTTATATTTGTGGTCTTCGGAAATTTTCCCTTCCCGAAACTTCTCTTGAATTTCCCCCCAAGCTTCTTCTCGCCAACGTCTTACCGTTTGTCGAGCCTGCTCTCTTTTTTGAGAAACTATTTTTAACAAACTTTCTCGAAACTCTTGACTTAGAGAAGGAAGATTAATCCTGACTGAATTTTTCTCCACCGCGATGGAAAAACCAAGCGGTTTTTTTTCTAAAGCCTTTACAATCCCTTCAATATAGGAAGAATCCCAAGGTTGAATTAAAATTTCTCTCGGGCTAGTAATAGAGATGGCAGCCAATTGTTTGAGGGGGAATTTTTGTCCAAAACATTCTACCTCAATGTCTTCCACGAGAGAAGGTGAGGCGCGGGAAGACCTTATCCCCTGAAGCTCTTTTTCTAAAAAATTGATTGTCTTTTCTAGTTCTGGTTTAATTTTTTTAATAATTTCTTGATAGGAAATTTTTTCTTCTGCCATATTTTTATTTTAAAACTCTAACATTAATAATTCTAAGGCAAAAGATGGATTGATATTGGTAAGAGAAATTAAATAAATGGTCTCTTGAATTTTTTCAATCGCCCTTTTTAAACGAAGGAAAGAAAGATTAAATGAGACTTTTTCCCTAAGAAAATTTTTGATTAAAAAGGAACGTAAATAAGTCAACCAGGTTTCTAAAATTTCTTTTAAATTTTCCTCTTGAGAAAGTTCTTCCACCAACTGAAAGCGTTCAAAAAGAGTAAGGGTAGGAAATCTGTTCAATTTTTTAATTAGAAGTTTTCTTAGGATAAATTTTCTTGGGTTTTCAAGAAACTCAACTGCTACTCCTGGTCTACCACCAGAAAATTCAACCAATTCTTCAATCTCTTTTTCTGAAATCCCTTTCCCTTCCAAAAATTTTCTCATTTCACTTTTAGCTAACGGATAAAATTTAATTTCTTGACAGCGCGACAAAACGGTAGGCAAAAGCAAACTCGGATATGGAGTAATCAAGATTAAAATGGTATTTGATTTTGGTTCTTCCAGAGTTTTCAAAAAACAATTTTGAGCTTCTTTGGTCATCAAATGCGCCTCATCTATTATTCCAAAGATTAAATTTGCCTTTATTGGTTTCAAATTTAATCTCCAAGAAAGTTCTCTGATTTGATTAATTTGGATTTGTCCTTTCTTTTTGGGTTCAAGAAATAAAAAATCAGGATGGGTCTCTGGTTTCTCGCCCAAAATCCAAGAAGCCATTTGCCAGGCAAGGGCTTTCTTTCCTATTTTTGAAGGGCCGGAAAATAAAAGAGCATGGGGAATTTTTCCTTTTTCAACCATCTGTTTTAAAAATTTGATTTGTTTTTGATGTCCAACGATTGTCATTTTTTGCTCATCAATATTTTCTTGTAAATATCTAAATTTTCCAAAATCACCCCTGTTCCTTTAGCTACCGAAAGTAACGGTTCTTCAGCTAAAATAGTCGGCACCCCGATAAATCTCGAAATGAAAGCTGATAAGTTTCTTAATAGACAGCTTCCACCAGAAAGAACGATTCCTTTTTCCATAATGTCTCCAGCAAGTTCTGGAGGGGTTTCTCTTAGGACCTGCTTTATCAGTTGTAAAATGTCGTTTAGGTAGTCAGAAATGGCTTCGTAAACTTCATTAGAAGTAATTTTAACATTCTTGGGTAATCCGGTAACCAAATCTCTTCCTTTAAATTCCATCACTCGTTGTTCTTTTTCTACCATAGCGGTTCCAATTTTAATTTTAATTTCTTCTGCTGTCTGCTCCCCGATGGCTAAATTGTGCTTTTTCTTTATATACTCGGCAATAGCCATATCAAACTTATCCCCCCCTACCCTTATTGAACGACAGGTGACAATTCCACCGAGTGAAATTACCGCTGCCTCTGCCATCCCTCCACCAATGTCAACGATCATGTTTCCGGAACAAGATTCAATGGGAATGTTTGCTCCTAGGGCAGCCAAAATTGGCGTCTTCACCAAATAGACATTTTTGGCACCAGCTGCTAACCCAGCTTCTATTGCTGCCCTTCTTTCAGTGGAAGTAATGCCAGCTGGCACCCCCATCACCAAGTCAGGCTTTAAAAAGCGAAAAGGACCAGAAACTTTTTCGATAAAGTATCTAATCATCGCTTGAGTAATCCGAAAATCAGCAATGACCCCATCTCTTAAAGGGCGATAAATTCGGATTGTGTCTGGCGTTCTTCCCATCATTTCTTTGGCTGCCCTTCCTACCGCCAAAATTTTGTTTTCTTGCAAGCTCACCGCTACAATCGAAGGTTCCTGTAAAACCACCCCTTTTTTTGGCAAAAAGACTACTGAATTACATGTGCCTAAATCAATTCCGATCTTCATATTTTTAATAATAGCCCAAAATAAAGCTTTTGACAATTTTTCGCATTTTTAAATAAAATGAAACAAGAATGAAAAAGAAAACCCGACAAATCCTCTTTCTTTTTTTTGCCTTCTTATTCGCCTTGGTTGCTCCCTATCTTGTTTTTCGTTCCCAAGGTTATCGCTTTGATTTTGAACGAAAAAAATTCGTCCAAACGGGTGGTATTTTTTTAAAAATTTTGCCCAGGCAGGCTGAAGTTTATTTGAACGAAAAATTTATCAAAAAAACTGATTTGCTCTTTGGTTCGGTTTTAATCGAGAATCTATTGCCCAGAAAATATAAAGTAAGAGTTGAAAAATTAGGTTATCATCCCTGGGAAAAATTTTTGGAGGTGAAAGAAAAAGAAGTCACCAGTGTGAAAAATATCATTTTGATTCCTAAGGAGGTAAAATTTAATCTTTTGTTTGAGAGGGTGGAAAATTTTTGGTTTTTACCAGGACTAAAAAAAATCCTCTTTCAAGAAAAAACAGAAAATGGTTGGAGTTTAAAATGGTATGATTTAGAAAAAAATTTAGAAACTCACCTCCTCCAAGAAAAAGAGCTTTTCCAGGAAAAAGTTGACCTTTTAAATCTTGAATTCTCAGAAGAAGAAAAAGAAGTCTCTTTAAAAGTGAAAATGAAAGATGAAGAAAAAGAGTTTATTTTAAAATTGACTCAGTCACCACCTCTCCTCTTAGAAAAAAAAGAAGAAAATGCCGAAAATATTTTAGTTTCAAAGAGAGTAAAAAAAGATCTTTATGTTTTAGATCGCCAAGGAAATTTTTTTAAAAACGGAGTGAAACTAAGCGAAACTGCCTTTTCTCCCAAAGAGAAAAGCGAATATCAACTAATGATTTTTGGCGATCACTTTTTTTTGAAAGAGAATGAGGCCCTTTACCATTTTAATTGGAACTTAAAATCTTTTCAGCAAATTGCAGAAAAAGTAAAAAATTTCCAGCTTTCCCCTGACCTTAAAAAATTGGCCTATTTTACAGATCATGAAGTTTGGGTTTTTTTTCTCACTGAGGAAGCTAGCTTTCACCCAAAAGAAACGAAAGAAAGAGTTTTTATTGCCCGTTTTTCAGAAAAAATTGATTCTCTTGCCTGGATAAAGAATGATTACTTAATCTTCAATACCGGCAAAAAAATAAAAGTAGCTGAAATTGACGATCGTGACAAAATAAATATTGTGGAGTTGGGAGAATTTGAAAGTCCAAAGATTTTTTTTAGTCAGGCGACAAAGAAAATTTACATTCTGAGCAAAGAAAATCTTTACCAATCAGAAGCTATTTTGAAACCATTTTAGGCAAGCTTAGAAAGAGCCTCTATTTTTTCTTTAAAAATCTCCCACTTTATTTCCTTTCCCCCAGCCATCTTGCAGATCTCTTTGAAGGGACAATATTGACACTGCCAATCGTCTGGCCAGCCAGGAATTCTTGCAGGGATAATATTGGCATCAATTTTTTCTTTCAATTCAGTTAGCTCTTTTAGAAGTTTTTCCACTAAAGCCGGATTGTATTCGATTAAAAATTCCTTCAGCTCTAAAGTATCTTTATTGATATACAAAAGAATTCCTTTGGGAATTTTAAAAAAATGCAAATAAAGTTGGAGCTGGTTGACATTCTCTTCTTTTGGTTCTTGAAGGTTTCGAAAAACTAAACTGTTCATACTCTTAAAGTCAACCACATATAATTCATTGTTAAGAGTAACAATGGCGTCTGCACGGCCAGAAATCAATTCATGTGGGGGAATTTTCACTTCGGCCGCTCGGACAATGCCAAGGCTAAAAAGACTGTTGAGAATTTGCATTTGAATGTAATCGCCGTGGTCAAACATTCGCAAAACTTCGGGAGCCATTTTTGTTCGCGGGACATTTTTGAATTTAAAAAAGATTGCCCGCGGACACTTTCCTGCATCAGTAATATAAAAGTGGTGTTGCTCTTTTTCCTTTTCTTTGTCCAAATAAAATTTATCGATGAGTTCTTTTAACATACTTGAAAACCTTATCTCTTTTGCCACTGGGGAGCTCTCCTCGCTCTTTTTAACCCATATTTTTTCCTTTCTTTCATTCGCGGATCTCTCTTTAAAAATCCTGCTTTCTTCAATTTTTTCTTAAATTCCGGGTTAAAAAGAGTAAGGGCCCGTGCTATTCCATGACGAATGGCTTCAGCTTGGCCAACTTTACCTCCGCCTTTTACGGTCACGATCACCCCAAATTTTCCTAGAGAATCCACTAGCTTTAAGGGAGCAAGGACAATCGATTGCAATATAGATTGAGGAAAATATTTTTCTAATGGCTTGTGGTTAATAAGGATGGATTTGTCACCTTCCGGAAAAAGCCGAACCTGAGCTACCGCTGTTTTTCTCCTTCCTACCGCTTGGAAAAATTTGATCGCCTTTTGGTTAGTTATTTTTTGGGTCATAAGCAATTTATTCAATTTTCAATCTTTTTATCTGTTTTTTTCTTAGCTTATTCTTAGGCAACATCCCAAAGACTGCCTTTTTCAAAACCTCGGCTGGATTTTCAAGAAAGAGATTTTTTAGCGACTTTTCTTTCAAGCCCCCAGGATAACCAGAGTGTCGATAATATTTTTTTTGGACCATCTTTTTTCCGGTAATCTTCATTAGGGCCACATTTTTAACAATGACAAAGTCCCCCAAATCTTTGGCGGGATGAAAATTTCTCTTGTGTTTCCCGCGCAATAAGTTAGCAATTTGGGATGCTAATCTTCCCAAAACTTTATTTGTGGCATCAATGATGTGTGTTTCTCTTTTCATTATTTTACTAATTCAATAATCGCCATTTTAGCCCCATCTGATTTTCGTGGAGGTAATTTAAAAATTCTTGTATATCCTCCTTGCCTTTCTTTATATCGGGGACCAATTTCTTTAATTAATTTTTCTACTACCTGAGACGAAAAAAATCGATTAAGATATCTTTTATTGCCTGCTTTTGCCTTTTGGATCATTTTTTCCACAAACGAGGCGGTTTCTTTGGCCTTAGCCAGGGTAGTCTTGATTTGTTCTTGTAAAATGAGAGAGCTGGCCAAAGTTTTCAAAAGAGCTCTCCTTTGGTCAGTTTTTCTAGAAAGTTTTCTTCCTTTTTTTCTTTTTCTCATATCCTTAATCCTTTTTTTCTTTCATTTTTTTCTGTAAGCTTTCCGAAAAAAGAGAAAAGTGTTTAACCAAGATTTCTGAAGCTTGGAAAAAAGCCTCTTCAGGCGAAATTGTTCCATCTGTTTCTATTTCTAAAAATAGGCGGTCGAAATCAGTTCGTTCTCCTACACGCATATTCTCTTGTCTGAAGGTTACCCTTTTTATTGGGGTGAAAATCGCATCTACGATAATAGTCCCAATAGGTAATTTTTCTTTTTTTCTCCTTTCTCTCGCCAAATAGCCAATCCCTTTTTCTATCTTAATTTCCATTTCTAGCTCTGTTTTTTTATCAGTAATAGTGGCAATATGGCAATCTTTGTTTACCAACTCTACCTGACTGGGCAGTTTAAAATCTGAACCTTTTACCTCTTTTTCTCCTTTCACCTTCAATGTGGCTGTGACCGGCTGATCGCTAAACATCTTAAAGCGCAATTTTTTTAAATTGAGCATAATCTGGATGACATCTTCCAAAACACCAGGAATGGTCGAAAATTCATGGGCCACTCCCTTAATCTTCATTTCAGTGACCGCTGCTCCTTCTAAAGAAGAAAGCAAAACCCTACGTAAAGAATTCCCGATGGTCACTCCATAGCCAGGATAGAGTGCTTCAATTTCAAAGATGGCTTTATTTTCTTCTTTTTTTATTATTTTGGGGGGCAAAGGTAATGGGATCATAGATTTATTATTTTAAAATTTAGCGAGAATAAAATTCAAAAATGGTTGATATTTCCACCGGCACTCCTGCTTCTTTTAGTGATGGTTCACCAATAACTTTTCCTTCAAGTTTTTCAAGATCTAATTGCAACCAGGAAGGAATTTTTTGTCTGGCTAAAGTCTGTTTCAATCTCTTAAAAAGAATCTTTTTTGCTTTTGTTGGTTTCACCTTAATACAATCTCCTTTTTGAACTAAATAAGAAGGAATATCAATCTTTCTTTCGTTTACCAAAATGTGACCGTGACTTACCAGTTGTCTTGCCTGTCTTCGAGAAACGGCAAATCCCAATCTAAATACTACATTATCTAATCGTGATTCCAAAATTTTAATCAAGGCTTCAGCTGCATCTTTGACCTTTCCCCTTTTTGCCAAAATTTCTTCTACATAATTTTTGAACTGTCTTTCTTCGAGGTTATAAATATGTCTTAACTTCTGTTTTTCCCTCAACTGTTTTCCGTACTCAGAAAGAGGAGGTTTCCTTCTTTTCCCTTTTAGTCCGGGAGGATACGGCCTTTTGACCATGGCACACTTTGCGGTTAGGCATCTTTCACCTTTTAAAAAAAGTTTAGTACCTAATCTTCGACAAATTTTACAGGTTTTCTTTTTCATATTTTAAACTAAGCCCTTTATACTCGACGAACTTTTGGTGGACGACAGCCATCATGAGGAATGGGGGTAATGTCTTTTATTGAAACAATGTCTAAATTATGAGCAGCTAAAGATCTTAAGGCTGATTCCCGTCCAGAACCAATTCCCTTTACTAAAATCTCTAATTTTTCAATTCCAAATTTTTTAATTGCCTCAGCCATTACTCCTGCTGCTTTTGAAGCAGCAAAGGGTGTTCCCTTCTTTGTTCCCTTAAAACCGATCCTTCCAGCTGAGGTCCAATATAAAACATTACCCTTGGGATCAGTCAAAGTAAGGATGGTGTTGTTGTAAGATGAAAAAATATAAACCCGACCCTCTTTTATCTTTACTGAGGGTCCAATCTTTAATTCTTTCTGAAGCTGGCTCTCAACTTTTTCTGTTTCCTTTAATAATTCCTCTTCAGTTTTTTTAATGACGCGTTTTTTTCCCATTGGAATTCAAATGGATTATTTATGTTGGTTCAGGCGGTGGTCTTCTCCCTGAACCGACCGTTTTTCTGACATTTCCTCTGACTGTTCTCGTATTGGTTCTCGTTCGTTGACCTCTCACAGGCAAGCCCTTAAGATGGCGGAGCCCTCGCCAGCATCCAATGTCCTTTAGTCTTTTAATATTCATCATTACCTTTCTCTTCAATTCCCCTTCTACTTTATAATTTTTTTCGATAATCTCCTTGAGCCGATTAGTCTCTTCGGGAGTGAGGTCTTTGGTCTTTTTTTGTGGATCGATATGGGTTTGGTTCAAAATTTTCAAAGCTAAAGAACGACCTATCCCGTAAATATAGGTTAAGGCAATAAATATCTTTTTGTTTTCTGGAAGATTAACTCCCGCAATTATTGGCATTATCCTTGTCTTTGTTTATGTTTTGGATTTTTTTTACAAATCACATATACCCTTCCTTTTCGGCGGACAATCTTGCAATAATTGCAAATTTTTTTTACCGATGGTCTCACTTTCATTTTTTTCAAATTATTCTCCCCGATAGATTATTCTCCCCCTCTTATCATCGTAGGGAGTCATTTCCACGGTCACTCTATCTCCGAGTAAAACCTTTATTTTATACATTCTCATTTTCCCGGCTAAATGGCAAAGAATTTCGTTCCCATCATCCAATCTCACCCGAAAATGGGCGTTGGGTAAAGCTTCAGTAATTATTCCCTTTTTCAATATTTTACCTTTTTGCATTAATTTTTTAATCTATCAAAGATTTACCAGTTAGTCAATAATAGGGTATTCAACCTCAATTTTCTCTTCTTCCTTGGGAATTGTTTTTCTCCAAAAAGGAAGAGGGCTGATTTCGATTCGTAAAATTTCTGGCTGTTGTTCGAAAAATTTTTTTGCCTCGCTAAGGTGTTTTCCAGCAAGAGCTTTTTTTAAACTTAAAAGATCTAACTTCGGATAGATCTGGATTGACCCATCAATGGAAAGAATGGCTTTAGAAAGAGGAAATTCAATTTTTTCGAGGGAACGAGTCATTTTCAAACTTTCTTTAAAAACCTCTTGATCTTCAGGAACTTGCTGTTGAATATACTCAAAAAGAAAATTTTCCAAATTTTCTTTTTTAAAAGCTAAAGCCATCGCTTTAGCTTTCATCTGAAATAAAAACTTTTCTACTTCCTGACCCTCCTTAGCTAGAGGAGATTTATCTAAAATTTTTATCTCAAGGGTTTCTGGTAAGAAAAGAAAGTCGCTCGGAATTTCATTATTTATTGTTTGCTCCATTTCTTTTCTCACTTTTTCTTCTAAAAGCCTTTCTGCGTTTTCCAGATCAGATTTTTTTACCTGAAAGGCCTCTCCCCCACCAACCATTGGTTCCTTAGACTCGCCATAATATTTATCGTATCTGGGGGTGCCTCTAAAAGCGACAACTGAAAAAGTCGTTGGTCCAATGTTATAATCTGGGCCTGGTTCTGCAGCAATTACTTCAACATCAACAAAACTGGGAATGATCTTTCCGTCTTTAATTTTTGCCCCAGGAACAACAATTTTATTTTTTGACAAAAACAATTTTCCTTCTTTGGAGACAAAGCGAGTTTTTTCCCTCCAAACTTCTTCTTGAGTAGTAAAACTGTTATACAAGCGAATTTTGCCTTGGGCGTATTTTTGGACCTTACCGGTAGCAGGAAATTCTTCAGAAAAAGTCTTTTCTACCTCAAAAACCTTTGCTGGAAGAATCTTCTTTTCAAAGTCTAAATTCTGGGCATCTTTGTCTACCTGAACTTTCAATTGAAAAGTAATTACTTCTGTTTTCGGCCAAATTTTAATTTTTACCTTTGGGGTCTTGAAATAAAGAGAGAGAAATAGAATGAAAAAGAAGAAAAGGAGAACAAGAAGCTTTTTTCCCGGAAAAATTTTGGGCCAAGCAATTTTGCTTTGAATTCCTTTTTTCGAGAAGGTTAATTTTTTTTCTTTTGGTGGTAAAATATCTAATATTTTTTTTGGCATGATTTTAAACTTTTATTCTAAAATTGCTTTAATCCTCCGGACACCTGCCCCACAACTTTCTTCTTTGACAATCTTGAAGGTTCCTAACTCTGAGGTTTTTTTTACATGAGGTCCCGCACATATTTCTTTTGAAAAATCTCCAATAGAATAAACGGTCACTCTTTGAGGATATTTTTCTTTAAAAAAGGCAAGGGCTCCTGATTTTATTGCCTCTTGATAATCCATTTCTTCTCGTTTCACTTCCAGGTCTTCTTTTATTTTTTCATTTACTAATGCCTCTACCTTTTCGATCTCTTCTTTTGTCAATTTTTTAGGATGAGAAAAATCAAATCGCAAGCGAGCAGGCGTAATGTCAGAACCCATTTGCCTTACATGTTCTCCCAAAATTTTTCTTAGAGCAGAATGGAGTAAATGAGTAGCGGTATGCAATTTGGTAGCCTGATAAGTGGCTTCCTTACCGATTCCTCCAAATTTTTTCTCTGCTCCCGCGCGCGAAATTTGACGATGCCTTTCAAAAGCTTCTTGAAAACCTTTGAGATCAACTTTTATATTTTTTTCTTTGGCCAATTCTTGGGTCATTTCTAAGGGAAAACCATAGGTGTCAAAAAGATGAAAGGCCTCCAGCCCTGAAAGAAATCCTTTTTGAGAAATTTTTTCAAATTGTTTTAAGCCTTGGGAAAGTACTTTTTCAAACTTTTCCTCTTCAGCTTGAATCACAGTTAAAATTTCTGTCTCCTTTGATTTTAGTTCAGGATAAACTGATTGATAAATCTCAATCACGCGCTGAGCTAAAGGAACGAGAAAAAATTTTGGTAAATTTAATAACTTTCCGTATCTTATTGCCCTTCTTAAAATTCTTCTGAGAACATAACCTCTTTCCAGATTTGAAGGTACAATGTCTTCGGCAATCAAAAATACTGCCCCCTTAATATGATCAGCAATAATTCCCTTCTCTCGCGTAATTGCTCCGCTTCCTCCAATCTCTTTTATAATTGATTCAAATAAATCGGTTTCGTAGACTGAGCTTTTATTTTGAACTACCATCGTCAATCTTTCCAATCCCATCCCGGTATCTACTCCCTTTTGGGGAAGAAGACTCAGTTTCCCATTCTCATCTTGGTAATATTCGTTAAAAACTAAATTCCAAACCTCCACCCCATCGATATAAATTTCTGTAGTGGGGCCACAAGGTCCTTCTTTTCCTGTAGGGCCCCAAAAATTGTCTTTTCGGCCAGATTTTTTTATTTTATTTTCTGAAATCCCCAATCTCTTCCAAATTTTTATTGATTCTTGATCAGGAGGAACTTCTTTGTCTCCTTCAAAAACAGTAACATAAGCTCTTTCTATGGGTATTTTTAATTCTTTAAAAAGAAACTCAAAAGCCCATTCGATCGCTTCTTTTTTGAAATATCCACCAAATGAGAAGTTTCCTAACATTTCTAAAAAGGTCAAATGTCTACCATCTCCTACTTCATCGATATCAGATGTTCGAAAGCACTTCTGACAAGAACAAACATTTTTTCCGTAGGGAGATTTTTCACCCAAATAGTACAATTTAAATTGCTGCATTCCCGCGGTAGTGAATAACACAGAGGGGTCAGAAGGAATTAAAGAAGAAGAGGAAACAATGCGATGGCCTCTTTTTGAAAAAAAATCCAAAAAAAGTTGGCGAAGCTCTTTACTTGTCTTCATTTTTTTAAATTGCTTATTTTAGGTATAGCGATCAGCAACCACTGAGGCAACAAAAGACTCAGGTTTTATTTTCGCCTCAAAGCCATTTCCTCTAATTAAACCAATCACCTCTTTTATCATATCCTTGGTTGCTCCGTTTTCTCCAATATCAGCATGAATGTAACGGAATTGGTAATGAGGTAAAAAGGGCAATCCTTTGAGTTTTTTCTCTAAACTTTCCCGAAGAGAGAGGGCCAATTCACAAGATAACAAAACCTCTTCCAAAATTCTCATTTTCCAATTATAAAACTTTCGATTCCGATAACTGATCTTTTTAAAGAAAAACCTTCCTCCTTCACCCACCCTCAAAATTACCACGGTCACAGGAAAATGGGGCGCCTCACTAGAAGGTGAGTCACATCCGACAATGATATCATAGAATTTTTCTGGCTTTTGAGAAATGTAATTTAAAATCTCTTCAATCACTTGCTCAGTGGTAAGATTGCCCCGCGTTGGATTGTAAAAGTATCCTTTCTCTATGGAGTCGCTTTTACTCATGAAAAATAAAAATTTTTGTTAATTGTTTTAACTTAACAAAAAACAAAAAAAATTTCAAGAATCTTTTTTCTCCTCGAAACTGAATGAGTCAATTTATCTTTTAATGAAAACTTTGTCTTGAGTGATAAATGATCTGCCGTCTGTTAAAGTAATCTTTGCTTCATAAATATAGGTTCCGTTGGCTAAGTTTTGACCTCGGTTGTCTTTTCCATCCCAGGTGATCTCGCTTTGGTCAAAAGCTACTTTTTCAAAAACCAAACGACCCAGGAAATCAAAAATCTTAAGTTCAATTTTCCTTAACTTAATTTCACCTGGAGCACAACAAGCCCAACCACAACCGTCTGGACCACAAAAGAGACCAGAACAACCAAACTGACAATACCAGACACTTTTTGGTTTAAAGGTGGTAAAAGATGAAGAAGTAATCATTGAAGGATAAGGTAAAAGCTTTACCCTTTCTTCACTCCTTTTCACATAATCATCATTCTTTTTACCACAAAAGCCAGAAATGGCAATCTGTCCTTCAGGACAATATACTTCTCCATCATCTCCCCATCCCCAAGAAATGGGATGACCTGAACAATAAGGAGGGG
>CALHEE010000035.1 GCA_938023415.1 Minisyncoccota bacterium
ATTCCTTTTCCAGAAATTCTTAAAACTTTTCCAGACTCAGTACCTGGAGGAATCTTTAACAAAATTTTCTTTCCCTCCAAGGTGGGTACCTCTATTTCATCACCTAAGACAGCCTGAGTAAAAGAAATTTCTCTTTCTAAATATAAATCATCTCCCTTTCTTACAAAGAGCGGATGTTTTTTGATCAAGAATCTTACATATAAATCACCTGCCTTCCCTCCTTTTCTACCTGCATCTCCTTTGCCCGAAATTTTTATTATTTGGTTATTGTCTACGCCTGGAGGAATAAAGATCTCAATTTCTTCTTCTCCTTTTATTCTTCCTTCTCCGTGGCAAACATTGCAAATTTTTTCAGGAGTATATCCCTCTCCAGCACACTCTGGACATATCGTTTGCCTAGTAAATGTCCCGAAAAATGTCTTTTTCAGTTGTTGAACCTGTCCTGTTCCTCGACAAGAGAAACATTCTTTGGTTTTTGACCCAGGTTCGGCACCTGTGCCGTTACATCGAGAACAAGTGATGTATTTTTCTAAGATAATTTTTTCTGTTTTTCCCCCTAAAACATCTTGAAGGGTAATTTCAAGATTAATTTCGATATCTCTCCCTCTTTTTAAATCTTTTTTTTCTGTCCGAGAAAATCCAAATCCAAACATTTCTTCCACCATTTCACTCAAATCCTCAAAATCAAATTCAAAATCAAAATCTGGTCTTCCCCAAAACCATTCAAAACCTGTTTCTGGTCTTGCTCTTTGTCCCGGTGCTTCTTCGAATACCCGTCCATATCGATCATATTGGGCTCTTTTTTCTTTATCTGAAAGAATCCGGTAGGCCTCGCTAATCTCTTTGAATTTTTCTGGATCTCCTCCTTTATCTGGATGATATTTATGAGCCAGCTTATAATAAGCCTTTCTTATTTCTTCATCAGAAGCATCCGGGGGAACCCCTAAAATTTTATAATAATCTTTCATCTTTTTGCTGAACTTTAGAAGTTTTTAAAACTTTTCATCATTTATTTTTCTTTGTATTCTCCCTCTTCTGGTTTTTTTCCAGATTGCCGATACATTTCCATGCCAATTTTTTGCATCGCCTGAGAGAGTTCTTGAATTTTCAATTTAATGTTTTCTATATTATCACTTTCTTTTGCTTTTTTCAACTCCTCTATTTTCTCTTCCACTTCTTTTTTCACCTCAGAAGAAATTTTATCTCCTGCCTCTCTCAGCGTTTTTTCTGCTGTATAAATTAAGTTATCAGCTAAATTTTTTGTTTCAGCTAACTCACGCTTTCTTTTATCCTCTTCCATATGCAATTCTGCCTCTCTTTTAATTCTTTCTATTTCCTCTTTAGAAAGTCCAATAGACCCTTCGATCCTGATTGATTGGGCTTTGCCGGTCGCTCTATCTTTAGCAGTCACTGTCAAAATGCCGTTGGCGTCAATATCGAAAGTAACCTCAATCTGGGGGACTCCCCTAGGAGCAGGGGGAATTCCATCCAAGATAAATTTACCCAACGATCTATTGTCATAAGCCATCGGTCTCTCTCCTTGTAATACATGAATTTCCACGGAGGTTTGATTGTCGGCAGCGGTCGTGAAAATCTGAGTTTTTGATGTAGGAATGGTAGTATTTTTCGGGATCATGATGGTATTAATTTGCCCTAGCGTTTCGATTCCTAAAGAAAGGGGTAAAACGTCTAAAAGTAAAACACTCTTTATTTCCCCTTCTGGCGCTCTTTTTTCTTCCTTGGCAGTTAATATTTCAGCTTCAATTGCTGCCCCCATCGCCACTACTTCTTCTGGATTAATTGCTTTATTCGGTTCTTTACCAAAAAAGTCTCGGACTGCTTCTCTCACTTGTGGAATTAAAGTTGTTCCTCCTACCAAAACTATCTCATCAATTTCTTTAGGACTCAATTTCTTTTCTTCTAATGTTTTCTTTACTCTTTCTATTGATCTTTCTACCAAATCACGGGTCATTTGTTCAAACTGAGCTCGGCTTATTCGATATAAAAGATGCTTTGGCCCCTCCGGGGTTGAGGTGATAAATGGCAAATTAATTTCTGTTTCCAGAACCGAAGATAACTCAATCTTGGCTTGTTCTGAGGCATCTTTTATTCTCTGTAAGGCCAATGAATCTTTAGACAAATCAATCCCCTCTTCTCTTTTAAATTTTTCAATAATCCAATTCATAATTCTTTGGTCAAAATCTTCACCGCCCAAGTGAGCCTCACCTCCCGTAGCTAAAACCTCAACAGTGTCGGGAGCGACATTCAAAATGGTGACATCAAACGTCCCCCCACCAAAATCATAGACCAACACTCTTTTTGGTTCTTTCTTCCCTAACCCATAAGCTAAGGCGGCAGCTGTTGGTTCATTGATAATTCTCAAAACTTTAAAACCAGCAATCTCTCCAGCTGCCTGAGTAGCTTTTCTTTGAGAATCGTCAAAATTTGCTGGACAAGTAATGACCACATTTCTTACCTCTTCACCCAGTTTTTCCTCAGCATCAAGTTTTATCTTTTGTAAAATCATCGAAGAAATTTCGATAGGTGTGTACCATCTGTCTCCCATTTTAATTTCTACTCCTCCATCATGCCTTCTCCTCGTTTCGTAAGGTAATCTTTTTAATTCATTTTGAACTTCAGGATCATCATACCTTCTACCAATAAATCTTTTTACCGCAAAAATTGTATTCTTTGGATTAGTAATTGCCTGTCGTTTAGCTAAAATCCCCACCAATCTTTCTCCTGTCTTTGATAAAGCTACAACGGAAGGAATCAAAATAGATCCTTCTCTCGATTCCAAACATTTTGGCTCACCAGCAACAATGGTGGCCATTTTAGAAATGGATGTTCCTAAATCAATGCCTAATGATTTTGCCATAATAAAATATTTTTAGGCCTCTTTTTTTCCTTTGACCTTTACTTTAATTTTCTTTTCTTTGACCTCTTTGGGTTTAGCTTTTGGAATGGTAACTTTTAAAATCCCATCTTCATATTCAGCCTCTGCTTTTTCATCAATTACTTCAGTTGGCAAAGCAACTTGTCTTTTAAAATACCTTGCCCCCATTTCCCTCCTGTAATATCCTTTTTCCTTCACTTCCTTTTTCTCTTCTGCCCTTGCCTCAACCTTCAAAACATTATCTTTTACTTCAACATTAATGTTTTTTGGATCAACTCCTGGCAATTCCACCTCAGCAACCACTTTATCATCTGTTTCATAAATATCCATCCTGGGGGTTCTAATCATTGATGTTTCTTCCAACCATTTTCTTAATCCCCATCTGGGCCATTCAAACCATTCTTCAGGTTCCATTTCTTCAAACCATCTTTCTATTTCCCAAAAAGGTCTCCAAGGAATTATTGGCATATTTTTGAATTATGAATTATTTGGCGACCTTTACTTTAGCAGGTCTCAACAACCTGCCATTTATTTTATATCCTTTTTGAACTTCTTCCAAGACTGTTCCAGTTTCTTTCTCGTCAGTCTCTATTTCCTCTATCACTTCGCAAAAGGCCGGATCAAATTTTTTTCCCACGACATCAATCTCCTCCACTCCTTGGCTCTTTAAAAATTCTTTCAATTGTTGTCTAATAAGGAAAAAACCTTTTATATGTTCGTTTTTTTTCAACTCTTCAGGTAAGTTCTTTTCCGCCAGATCAAAATTATCTAAAATTGGTAAAATTTTCAAAATTATTCCTTCCCCTGCCAACTTAATCAGATTTCCCACTCGCTCCATCTCTTCTTTTTTATAATTTATCAAATCAGCCCTTGCTCTTTGCCAACCAGCCAAATATTCCTCTTTCAATTTTTCACATTCTTTTAATTTCTTTTCTAGTTCTTTTATTGCCTCTGTTTCTTCCATATTATTTTATTTTAACACCATCGCTAATTTTATTCCATTTTCTCGATCATTTTTTTTAGGGAGTTAATCACGGCAAGACTTTTATCATAAGCCATTCTTTTTGGACCAAGAAAAGAAAATATTCCCTCTTCTTTTCCCGGTGGGCAGAATTTAAAAAAAATAGTGCTGAAATCGCGAGCTTTCTCAAAAGGGTTTTCGTTTCCAATATAAACTTGAATCTCAGAATTTAGTCGTTCAAAAAAATCGTTGAATTCTTCGATCTTTTCTTCCAATTCATTTAAGAAGTCAACAAACTTCAAAAAGTATTTTTTTTCTCTAAATTCTGGTTCTTTTAAAACTATCTCCCAACCTTCCTTCCAAAAGATGTTCTCTTTTTTTAGATAACTGACAACCAATAATCGAGAAATTTTTGCGAGCTTTTTTGTTAAAGAGTGAAAAAATTTAATATTGTCGGTAGTTTCATTTTCCCAAACACCTTCTATGGGAATTTCTTTAACTCCTTTCTCTAGTAAGTTGTTGACAAAGAACCTATACCCTTTATCAGTAGGAATTCGGCCAGCTGAAGGATGAGGTTGATAAAGATATCCCCCTTTTGTTAATTTATGCATCTCAATTCTAATTGTAGCTGAGCAAATTCCAAAACGATACTTTCTTTCTAAAACTTGAGAAGATACAGGTCGTGCACATGCAATGTATTCTTGAATAATTTTGGTTAAAATTTCCTCTTGACGAGGGGTCATTTTATATTTTTATCTTAACAAATCGAAAATTAGCAGTCAAGACTAAAGAGTGCTAA